>NZ_AHCD03000044.1:347149-694298 GCF_000238295.3 Pseudoalteromonas rubra | reverse complement strand
AACCTGGCTGGCAAGTTCCCTGTTGCGACATTTGCTTCAGTTTTGGCCAAACATAATCGCTGGCTATCTTGTCTTCGATACGCTCTAGCGCTGGCCAGTCAATACGTACATCTGCATGTTGGCCCCAAAACTCTGACCAATAAGACTCCCCGTCACCAATTACATCGATTGGATAACCGGAAGTGATCTGGCTGGTCTGAAGGCCGTGGATAAGAACGACTTTATAACCACTTGCAAACGAATTAAATGCGACTGAACCTAGCAAGAAAAGCCAGGACAAACGTAGAAAGTATTTGATTTTGTGCTGCATAATTTCCTCTTAAATCCTATTAAATCATTGTGTTCAGTGACCAGTCTTCAGATTTCGGTTATCCGGTAATACGCCATACCGCAGAAATTACATTGAGCGCAACTGCATACAAGCAACACTCATCTGACATCTGACCTCTTGGTTAAGGCAAATAATAAGCTAATGAGTATATGATCAAAAATCAACCACAAAACGAATATAAATTAAACTTTTGTTAACGTTTGTAATTTAGGGAATTGTGTACCGGAAGAAATTTCAAGACGTGTTATGAGAGGATAGAGTAATTTAATCACAGCGTTCGCCGGTTATTAACCGGCGACTTCAACCCGATCTCGTCCGTGTGATTTAGCCAGATAAAGCGCTCTGTCTGCCAGCTCTATCAAGCTCTGCCAGGGTGCACCTTCTTTGTGTAGTGCAATACCAAAGCTCGCCGTGATCTGTCGAATAGGTTCACCGGTTTTTTTATCCTTCACCGACAGCTTTCGAATGTCATGACGAACCATATTGGCAAAACTAACCGCTTCGCTGACACTGCTGATTGACAAAGTCAGGCAGAATTCTTCGCCACCATAGCGATAGGCGTCGCCACGACCTTGTGCATGGTGTGACAGCTTTTCTGCCACTTTGCGCAGAATGTCATCGCCTTTTTGGTGACCAAAATCGTCGTTAAATCGTTTAAAATGGTCAATATCAACAAATATCAACACTTTTTGCTTACTCAGTGGATGTGTGCAGAAGCTGACAATATCTTCATCGAACTTGCCCCGGTTCAACAACCCAGTCAGCTTATCGGTGTTGGCCTCCCGTTGAGATGCAAACAGTGCCTCTTTAAGCTGCTTAATTTCATCGTAAGCCACTTCCAGTTTATTCTGAAAACCCAGCGCATTCTGTTGCATCGCGACTGCTTCACGGGTCAACCTGGATACATATTCCAGTACTTCGTCATAAGCACTCGGGTCTTGTTCCGCGCCGCGTTTTTTAAGATTGTGCAGACCATAGTGACACTCAGACAGAAACGCAGAGAAATCCTGGGAAGATTCCAGGGTTTCACAGATACCGTTCTGGACCTGATCTATCGCTCCCTGAAAAGAATGAGAAATTTCATGGAACAAGGCCAAATCATGCTGAGACAGGTACTTATCAAATAACTCTCTGGCCAGATGAGGCGGACACCCCTGATAACGGGCAATAATCTGATCCAACTCCACATTCAGCTCTGGTTGTGAGCCCACAACATAGCAATAGCAGATTGAGTAATTCAGTGGTGTCAGCGGGATCCGATAGCGGATCATAATAGGAAGCGCCTGCTTCAGATAGTGCGCGGAGCGAGTTAGTGTCGTATCAAATTCCATACAGGTCCATCAAGTCGCATTGTTCAGTGGCAATGCTTTATTGTTTATTTATTGTTCTACCTTTGGAGCCAAACGCGTGCAATACTAAATAATTAGAAAAAATTAATCAATCATATCGTATCATTTACAATTAAATTCACTCAGCCAAGCCCAAAACATAAAATATTCCCACCTGCAAATTCTAAAAATAAATTATTCAAACCTATGAAATAAATACAAAAGTTAGAACTATCAGTGCTCAACGCAATGTTAATTATTGCTTATTACCATATAATGAAACTTCACTTGCTCAATGCCAGGCGCGCTGATAACGCAATAAACAAGGTCCCCAGTACGCCATCGAGATGTACAGCCCAGCGCTTTATCCCTTTGGCTCTTGTTGCGATAGTTTTCGCCAGATTACTGAAGGCAGCAGCGAACAACAGATTAATGCCAAACGCAAACAGACTTAACATCAGCCCAAGTACAATTAACTGCGCGGTCAGACCATGCTCTGCTGTGGTGAATTGAGGTAAGAACAAGCTAAAAAACAACAGCGCTTTGGGGTTGAGTAAATTGTTGAAACATCCTCGCTTGATCAGCTCGACACCGTTTAAACCACTATCTGTGGGTGCGGTTTCGCTTCCAGAAGGAGTAATGCGACGGTGTTTGTACCAGTGAAGGAGCATCTTGACACCCAGGTAGGCCAGATAGGCCGCACCAATGAGTTTGACAATGAGTGCAACCAGCGGCATTGTCTGCATCACCTGACCAAGGCCAAAGGCCACTAACGCCGTCTGTACCAAACCTGCCAATAAAATACCCAGCGCGATAAAGGCACCGGCACGGAACCCCTTTGTAGCGGAGTAGCTGGATAACAGCAACAGGTCCGGGCCCGGGCTGATAACCAAAAAGAAAATAGTAGTAAAAAACAGAGGTAACAGAGTAATATCGATCATCAGAGCTTCCGACTAACGTCACTTCATCGCACAAATCATCGCCTCAGTGTACCCATTTGAAGACGTAAAATAAATCACAGTCGGAGTTTTTTGAACCTTACGCTATAACGCTATGGCGCCTCTTCGCGTCTGAGATCATTAAACAAACCTAACTGCCATGGCCGCATTGCTAAAAACAACCCCACACTCTGTCGTTTATCCAAAGGCAGACGAGCATCTTGCTGATTCAGCTGAGCAACCTCTTTAGTCAACAGCTCCAGTCTGCGTCGCACCAGACTGATAGTGGCATCGCTATAACTACCACGTAGATAAAACCGAAAGCTGTCTTCCCGGTTGAAGTCACCCTGTAAAAACCTGGTCAGAACCTGCTGTTCGATAAAGCGCTCGAGCGGGCCTCCGGGGATCCAGCGAAAGTCTTGCGCTACCAGAGATTTATAGCGATTGTTGGGAAGCAACTGGATAATGTTCAGACTATCTAACCGTGCCAGTAAACGAATGCACTCCAGTTCATCAACTTGATAATGAGAGATAATGTCTTCAAATTGCCAGCCGTCACGTACGCACACAGCCACTAAAAACAGCTTGGGATTCTCCATCAGCTCCTGCTCCTGAGCCTGGGTAAGCTGACTGACCAGAGACTGCTTTTGTTCTCCCAACGCAAACAAGTCTGCCAAAGACAACTGCATCAGATCACAGATCTGCTCTAGCCGCTGTAAGCTGAACTGCTCACTGGCAAAGACCCGTTTAACATTGGCCTCGCTCATATCCAGTGCGTTAGCGACCTCCTTATAGGTCAGTTTATGTTGCTTCAACAACTGTTTAAGCGTTGAGGTTATCATTGGGATTTGGCTCAAAGTATTATATTCCTATACTCATAGTCTCTAATTACTATACATATTAAAATTGAGTATACAAATATAATCCCTTCGGTAAATTAGAAAGCAAGTCAACGCAAGCCACATGGTTTGCTTACCAGGAGGGAAAGATATGACTCATTTACTTCGTTCAGTTTTATGTTCTGCGGTATTAGGATTATTTTGTACACAGGCTATGGCAAATGACAGCCACGCATCACAGGCCAGCCATCATGGCAGTCAGGCCAGTAAATACAGTGCACTCAGCGTTGGTGAAAGCGCCGTTGAAGGCGCAACAGTGTCTATGGTTGCAGTTGCTATTCCCGTTGCAATAATCGGGTTCAGTGCACTTTCAGTAGGTATGGCCAGTACCAAGGCCGCAGCAGATTTATCTGACGCCGCCAGCCCAAAACCTTTGCCTATTTGTGACGATGTATTAATTGCAGGACCTGCACCGGCACACGCCCTTAACGAGGAGCTGTAATGATGAACTGGATACAAGGATTGTGCGTGGCCGCAGCTTTATGTGCCAGCACACATACGTTTGCAGGCAGCCAAAACGGTGGCAGAGCCCGCTTTGAAGCTAACCAGATTGCTCAGTTTGCCAAACAGGTTGAGCGCTACAGCGCACAACAAGGCGCGCACGTATTTATTATCGGCCGGGTCGGTCGCCCCGAGGGTGACTTACCAGAGGGCATTGAATTTACTCATGTTGCACTGGCGGTCTACTCCGAACTCACGACCACAGATGGTGAGAAAAAGCAGGGTTATGCCATTCACAATCTATATCAGTTGAACGACGACCCCGGCACCAGCCAGCTGATAGTAGATTACCCGACGGACTTTTTCTGGTCAGTGCATGACCTCAAAGCGGCCATTGCAATACCCACGCGGGCATTGCAACAAAAGTTGCTGGATGCGTTTGCACAGGGAGTACCTGCCAAGGTCCATAATCCGAGCTACTCGGTGGTAGCCAACCCGTTTAATAACCAGAAACAAAATTGCACCGAGCATACGCTGAATGTGATCAATGCTGCTTTATATAACACTACGGATATGGCGCAGCTCAAAGTGAATACGCGGGCCTATTTTGAACCGCAAGCACTGAATGTAAGCCGCTTTAAACTGGCGCTTGGCTCACTCTTTAATGATGGTGTCGACAGCAGTGACCACCAAGGCAAGGTAAAAACCACCACCTTTACCTCTATCGTCCGATATCTGAATAACAATCAGTTGCTGGCGCACAGTACAGTACTGACGCCAGATGGTCCGGTTGATTTGAAATACCCACTTTAGGAGAACACAGTATGACTACACCAGCCCCTTATGCACCGAGTAAAGCATTCAGACTGGCATCTGTTGCCGCTCTACTGATAGGTATCGCCTGCTACCTGATTGGCCTGTTCAATGCGCAAATGGCCCTGAATGAAAAAGGGTATTATCTGATAGCCCTGCTCTACGGCCTGTTTTCAGCGGTCTCTTTGCAAAAATGCATCCGGGACCGTCAGGAGCAGATCCCGACTTCAAACATTTACTATTTATTAAGCCTGGCTTCCACTTTATTGGCCATCATTCTGCTGGTATTTGCGCTGTGGCGCGCTGAGTTGCTGCTCAGCGAAAAAGGCTTTTATGGTATCGCGTTTTTGATGAGCCTATATGCTGCTATTGCCGTTCAGAAGAACGTCCGGGATAGCCAGAGCATCACTGAAACAGTCTCCTCACCCAGCACACAAGTATATGAAGGCGAGGAGTGATCTGAAGTTAAGAGGCCGCGCAATGCGGCCTTATAGCATATAAGGATTCTCTCCTCTCGGTTCATTACCTTCCGACGGTGCCAACTGCAAATTTTCAAGCTTGTCGATAATCCTAGTAAGTTGCTCACGCAACTGAGTGTCACTTCCCCGTTGTGACGCCTGCTGCATTTGGCCAAGTAACTCAGTTATTGCAGCTAATGCCTGGGCACTGGCATCATCACTGTAGTTATCTACCTGCACATTGGCCGACTGAATACGTGCCAGTTGTGTCGTCAATTCGCTAATCAAAGCTTGCTGAGCATCACTTTGCTTCGCCTGTTGAGATTCCTGCTGGCTGAGCAGTGACGCCAACACCTTATCCAGCGAGCTCTGATGATGCTCTAATCCTGCAACGGATTGAGCCAGTGCTTTGGATACTGCCTGAGCCTGAGCTGTCTGATTGGTTTGCTGCTGTCTGAGCACAGAGTCCAATGCTGACTTAAGCGTTGCCAGATTATTGGCAGCAAGCTGATCACTGCTGGCCATCGCCTGACTGACAGCCTCGCTCAGTGCCTGCACCAATTCGCTTTGCCCTGACTGCTGATAAGCCACCAGCACTTCCAGTACCTCTTTGAGTTCTGCCTGACCCTTACGTGCCGCCGTTTCACTGCTCTGCGCAGCCGAATTTATTGCCGTCGTTATGGTGTCCAGCCAGTGCGGGAATTGCTGGTTATGCGCCTGGTTTTGTTCAGCAAGTTGCTCTAGCACTTTAAGGATGGCAGGCTGCTCGGCTTGTCGAGTCAATTGTTGCAGTTGTGCTGTCACGCCCTGCTCCCCCAGTACAGCACGCAACCCTTCAAACTGCTCACTGTAGTTGTGACTCAGTTGCTGTTTGTCTAGACGTGAGGCTATCTGTGATAACGCACCACTGACCTCAGCCAGTTGCTCAACCGCCAGCAAAGCCGGACTTCCCGCATCATTGGCGCGATTAAGTCGTGCATAGTCCGCCTTAATCTGAGCCCAACGCTCATTTTCCTCAGCTGTGAGCGTGTCTCGCAACTCACCCAGTTTAAGCAGGTTTTCTTCACTGCCCTTACTCAGTGTTTGCGCTTCACCCCGGTAGTGGTCCTGGATCAGGTTTTCGAGCTCCTCCTGATTCATAGCGGCAACGACCTTTTCCGCCATCTTGTTCATGTTGCGGTAACTGCCCTGCAACTTAAATGGCGGCTCGGTGCGATAGTTATCATCCTGTGCAGCCGAGGCAATATACTGAGCATTCACTTTGAGTACGGTTTCGCGGATCACCAGCAGTTTCTGAAGTACTGCACTGATCTCATTGGCCTGTGCCTGAGAATAGCCATATTCCAGCTCGTTAAGCGAAATGTCTTCTCCCTGAGCAATACGCACCAGCTTATACAAGTCAGCCATATTACGGTTTGCCAGTGGTGCAAGCACCGCATTGGATGTCAGCGCATTTTCAACAAAACTCATGGCAAACTCTTGCTCACACCCGGCCAGTGTATCCCCCAGGTTGTAAATGTCTGCCCGGTTCGCCAGCATATCCGGGATCTTAAAACTTTCACCCGATTCGGTATACGGGTTACCGGCCATGACCACCGCAAACTTTTTACCGCGCAGGTCGTAGGTTTTACTCTTGCCATTCCAGACCCCGTCAATCCGTCGTGAGCCATCACACAGCGAAATAAACTTCTGCAAAAATTCCGGATTGGTATGCTGAATGTCATCCAGATAGAGCATTACGTTGTTGCCCATTTCAAAGCTCTGGTTGATCTTATCTATCTCTTTGGCAGCCGTCGCATTAATCGCCTGAGACGGATCCAAAGAAACCTGATCGTGACCAATAGACGGGCAGTTGACCTTAACAAAAGTCAGTCCAAGGCGGTTTGCCACATACTCAATCAAAGTGGTTTTACCGTATCCCGGTGGCGAGATCAGTAATAACATGCCCATTAAATCGGTGCGCTTAGCACTACCTGAAGCGCCGATTTGCTTGGCCAGGTTATCCCCGATGATTGGAAAATACACTTTATCAATGAGCTGGTTGCGCACAAATGAACTCAGCGGTCTGGGTTTAAATTCCTCCAGTTGCAGGCGTGCTTTTTGCGCTTGCAAAACATCGGCCTTCAGCTGCTGATAACCCTGATAAGCGGGCAAAGCCTGGTCAATATACGCACTGGTGCGAGCCAAAAACTCAGCATAATCTAATGCCAGAGTCTGCTCTTCAATACGCGAATGCTGCCCCATCAGCCCGGATACCTGCGTCTGCGCCTGGACATCCTGCACCTGATAACTGAGTCCTTTGTGATCCGCAAGCAACAGGTAATTCGCCGCTTCAATCTGACCTTCACGACTAGCACCATGTTGTTCACCATAAGCGCTCAGCCAGCCCGATGCCAGGCGGCACTTATCAGACAAAGTATTTAGTTCAGCAAAAGTAGCTTGCAGTGTCTGCCAGAAACCTTTGGCCTTGGCCATGCTCTGAAACTGCTCAGCCAGCTTGCGTGCTCCTGATTGCAGTTCAAACTGTGGCAGACCTTTACTGCGGGCTAGCACCTGAATGAGGTATTCAGCGCTCAGCGGAGCAGAATACTGCGCCAGACTTGCTGTATAATCGCCCAGTTGCTCCGCAAAACTGCTTATCAGCTCACTCAGCTCACCAATTAACAGCTGATTAAAGCGCGGATCATTGAGCGTAGTGGCCATCAGTTGCGCCTGCGTTGCTTGTTGTTGCAATGGCTGTAACTGTGCCTCATCCAGTGTCGAGACAAACAGCTGGGCCATAACCCGGCAGCTGGCCGGATAAATCAATAATCCAAGCGCACTTTTTTGTTTCAATAGCAAGGTCAGGATCTGAGTGGCGTCAAAGTCATGGATCCCTTTTTCATAGCCTTCCTGATATCTGGGCTCAGCAAATGCCTGGACTACACTCAGCAATGACTCCTCCTGCAAAGCACGCAGTAGCTGCTCCATCGACAAGTCAGACTCACCCCGTTGCGCCGCTCGCAGGATCTGGGCGGCCAAAAACTCGCCGCGATAAATCTCTGGTCGTTCGGAGGGTAAGGTCTGTGTCCAGTAGTCAGCCGCCTCTGCTAGCTGTGAGCGGGCTTGCGGGTCAGGGATCACATCAAAGTACTCAGTCCCGGTCAGGTGCAGCATTAGCTCATCATCGCGAGGCAAGAGCGTCAGATCTAGCACCTGCTTGTTCACGCTAAAGCCATGCTTGCCAATTTTGACCGTTTTACCACCGTCGCTATAGATATCCTGCTTGTCTCTGAGTGAACGGATCCCCTGATCTTTGCTGGCCTTGAGCTTAGCAGCGATGTCATCGGCTTTGACTTCATCGCCAAGTTCCTTCAGCTCCTGGGTCAGGCTACGTAGCTTGCTGATCATAGGGTCAGAAGCAAAATAACCGTTGATCTGATCCAGCTCAGTAAAATTCTGAGTGCGTCGGCTCACGCCCTGTAAAATCCGCTCTGCAGCGGTGGCTAGATTCAGTGCCCGGCGCTGACGCTCGTCAATCAGCTGCTGTTTATGCGCTTCAAAACTTTCGTAAACGTCGTCTCGTTTGGCCAGTATCTCACCCAGAAATTCATCATACTCACTAAACTGAGACTCCAGCTCCTCAAGCTGGATCAGCAATCGCGACAACTGCTCATCACATTGCTCAGGGGTTTTAGCTGCGCTCAGCGCACTGGTGATACTCTGACTGAACAGTTTAAAGCGCGCGGCAAACTCCGCCTTGGCCTCAACACTGCCGAGACTTTTGCGGCGTATCTCAACGGCCGCCTTAGCCCGGTTAACCAGCGCATAGACGGCGCTCACATCTTCTAGGATCTGCGTCCTGACCCGGCTATCTTCAATTTCCAGGTCCAGCATTGTGTGGTTTAGCAGGTCCAGCTCATCACCCAGTGTTTCAAGTGAACCGAGGTAGCCTTTAAGTTCCGTGACACTGTCGCTTTGCTCACTTTTCTCGTTAATTTCCTGGAGCTGCTCATGATAAGGCGCCAGGGCTTTATCCTGCTGTAAGAAGGTCGCCGTGGCATGGCTGAGTACCCGGGTCTGCTCATCAATATTGTTTTGGATAGTATTGAGCACATCAAGGTTGATGTATTTCACTTCTTCCAGGCTGATCACTTTCCCTTTGAGCAGTTTCAGCGCATCCAGGCTGGCGACAAATTCACTGGCCTGTTTAAAACTGTCGGGGCGCACTTCACGCAATACCTGATGGCTTTCCTGCTCAATATCGACTTCCGCCTGTCGGGCACTTTGCTGAATTTGGCTGACCTTTTCAAACTCATCCAGCACCTGCTCGGAAGTTTCAAAGATGTCATGCAGTTGCGTATTAATGGTGCTGAAATCAGCTTCCGCGAGCCAGTGATAGCGATCCAGTATCCCCCGGGTATGAGAGATCAGATCTTCATAATGAAACACACTGGGGTTTTGCTCACTGATGGCCTTACAGACGCTATAAAGATCAGAGATGGCTCTGACCAGGTCCGGATTGCCTATGCGGCCGAATACACTGGTCGGTGTGGGTGCATTAGCAGCAAACTCTGCCGAACAAAAGGGGCTTTGCCAGATCTGAATAGGGTGAACCCGCTCGGCTTCTTCCTGCTCTGCTTTAAAGGTCAGCGTTAAACCATCTTCATAAATGCCATAACCATGACAATAAATGGGGTTTTGCAGGTTCTTTTCGATGATATTGTAAGCAAACAGCGCATAACGGCCTTCGGCAGGCTCGTAAAACACATACAGCACGTCTTCACCGTTTGGCGATTTTAGCTGACGATGAAACTCCAAATCATCTATTTTTTCTTCAAAATAGCGCGTCTGACCGGATTGCAGATAATAGCCACCCGGGAAAATAATGCCGTGGTCTTCAGGCAGCTGCACACAAGCCTGACCAATGGCATCCTGTCTGAGCACCTGCTGAGTGCGACAATTGTAGACAAAGTAACGCCACTGCTTTTCGCGATAAGGCTGAACCCTGAGCAGGATCAGCTCACCGACCTGCGCGTAATCCAACTCACAGTCTGCCAATGACTGGTTACTGTCTTCTACCGGCTCACTATAAATGCCTTCGCCAGTCTCAGTGTTGTTTTCAATCTTTATGGTCAGGTCGCCACCAACAGTTTCGACAAACACTTTGTCGAGCACATTAATGTGCGGGTGTCGGCCTTCCTCATGCTGGGCACGATCTGTCCTGGTCCATTCAAAATCAAAGCCGCTGTGCTCTGAGATATCTCGTTCACCACGGTTATCTATGTAGTCCAGCGTGTTATCCGCGGCAATTTGCCAGCGGAATACCCTGACATCACTCAGCCGATCACCAATCTGGAACAGCGCAAACAGCTTGCCGCCCTGCACAAACAGATGTTGCAAACGGGTTTCTTTGTAATAGGTATAAAGCTCTTCAAAGTCCCGCAAAAAGCGGGCGTCGGTCAGAAACTTGGTCTCTGACGGATACGGCTCCACTTCATAGTGGTCATCCTGTAACACCAGCTTTTGTACGCTGAATACATCACTGACGTGCGTACTTTGCTTCAGTCCCATAAAGACGTTGTATGCAAAGATCAACTTATCGCCGATCAGTACTATGTCTCTGGGAATGCAATTGTGCTCAGTTCTAACCCGGGCGCGACCTTGTACTTTCAGCTCAGTGCTGCCAAAGGCGTCAACGCGCTGATCATTGAGTGTATCAACCTGAGTGCGCAGCTCGCTGCCAAAATTGCTCAAGCGGCGCTTTATTAGCTGATAGGAGCCCTGCTCCAGTGCACTGTGTGACTCAGTATCCTGACTTGTTGGTTCCGTCATATCACTTTCCTGTAATCATATCGGGTGCGTGATCCCGAATGCCGTCACGCACCTCAAAAAACATTGGGGCTGTGCCCCTTTTCAGGGATTTATTCCTGTGTTGTGTTTTTGGCTGAATTACCGTTCAGTGAATTGCCCAACAGGCTAAGCAATTGTTGTTTTTCAGCGTCTGAGGTATTGCTCAGCTGCTGGAAAAACTTGCTCATATTGATGTTCTTAAGTGTCTCTGATGATGCATTTGCCCCCGCCAGTACGCCTTTCAGGTCATCCATCAGATTGCGCTCACCGTTGAGGTGATCTTTAAACACAGTCTGCATAGTCTGGCTTTCGTTGACCAGGCCATCGATGGATTTGCCCAGTGTGATGGCGTTCATAAACTGGTTAAAGAACTGTCCGTCACCACCCATGAAGTTGATGTCTGCATCGTTCAGCGCTTTAGCCAGCACTTGTGCCTGATGAGCAGCAATGTCTTTGTTTGCCTCCAGCTGTGCCAGTGTCAGTTCTTTTTGCTGATTCAGTTGCAGTGTGAAGCCTTCGTAGTCGCGGGCGTCTTTATCCATGGCGTTCAGAGCCTGTAGTTTCTCTTCCAGACCTTTGGCTTCGGCTGACATTCTGCGCTCAAGGTTAATCGCTTCCGCTTCACCCTGTTTCTCCATCGCATCTGCCATGGCAGTTTGTACTTCGGCATCTGCCAGACCAATATCGCGCTTACCGTGCGCTTCTGCTTCCATCTTCTGCTGTAGTACTTTGGCGTCTGTTTCACCTTGTAATGCATTGGCTTGTGCTTTGGCCTTGATCACGTCAGCTTCTGCCAAGCCTGAGGCAGCCGCTTCAACCTGCGTTGCTTCTGCCAGGATCTTCTTAGATTCAGCCTGCTGGTTCGCAATGCGCAGCTCAGCCTCAGCCATTTTTTCCATTTCACGGGCTTTAAAGTCAGCCGCCTGCTCTTGTGCTTTAGCCGCTTCGATGTCTTTTACTAGAGCCTCTTCAGCTTCAGCCTGGGCGCGGATCACAATAGCCTGCTTATCACGTTCAGCGGCAGCCAGCGTTTGTACATCTTTGATGCGCTCCTGCTCTTCCGCCACAGTTTTCTCAACTGCCACACGGTCGCGTTGCACATCTGCTATCTCTTTGCGCTCCACTTCCAGCGCTTTTTCTTTATTAATACGCAGGATTTCGGTTTCTTTTTCACGCTCAATCACTTCAATTTCACGTGAACGAGCCACTTTTTCTTCTTCAATCGCCAACACGCGCAGGCGATTTTGCTCAGCGATATCGACTTCGCGCTGCCTGTTTTGCTCTGCAATCTGAATGGCCTCATCCGCTTTGAGACGCGCTTCCTCAGACTTCAGACGCTCTTCTTGCTTAACGCGCTCAGCTTCGGCTTCTTCGCGTGCCTGAACGGTTTCAATCTCACGCTTTTGCTTCGCCATGGCGTCTTCTTTCTGACGCTCTATTTCCAGCGTTTTCTCCAGCGCCGCCTGATTCTGGATTTCAATTTTTGCCTGCTCGTCACACTTTAACTGGTTAGTTTCAACATTTTGCTCTGCTGTTTTTTCAGTGATACGACGAATACCTTCCGCATCAAGAATATTGCTCGCATCCAGCTTATGAATTGAAGTTTGTTCCAGATAGTCGATGGCGACATCTTCTAAGGTATAGCCCGACAGGTCCTGGCCAATCACTTCTTTGATCTTGTCGCGGAACTCATTGCGGTGCGTGAACAGCTCCTCGAAGTGCATCTGTTTGCCCACGGTTTTTAAAGCCTCAGAAAACTTAGCTTCAAACAGCTCTTGCAGCGTTTCCGGCTCAGACGCGCGCGCGCACCCCACTTGCTTCGCTACCCGCAGTATGTCTTCTTTATTTTCGTTCACGCGGATATAAAAGGTAATGGCAATGTCGGCACGGATGTTGTCTTTACAGATCAGGCCACTACTGTCACGACGCTCCAACACCATGCGCTTGGTGGAAATGTCCATGACTTCCATCTTATGGATCACCGGATAAACAATGCCGCCTGTGGTGGTGACATCGGGTTCATTTTTCATTTTATTGATGATCAGCGCGTGGCCTTGCTCCACTTTACGATAGAATTTGCCAATCAATAAAATGACGGCAAAAAAAACGGTGATGACCAAACCCGCGATAGTCAAAACAGGTCCTAGGTTATTTAAAAATTCCATATCTCTTCCTGATAAGTTTTATAAGTTATTCCCGGGCGCTTATCCGGCGCCGTTTTTAAAGTTGAGCTATCACCAGGGGTTGGTGACGATTGTGTAACTATGAGTTGTTGCGTTGTGTTCAATCAGCAGTGCTTTATCACCCTGAGTAAACGTATTTTCTTCATCACATCTGACTTCGATCAACTGCTCGCTGCCCTCATGGGAAACGCGTGCCTGGCCAAAAGTGGTGGTGACTTTTCCGGTGGCAATCACACACTCCAGTCCGACTAGTGCGTCTTTACTGCTGGCCTGTTGGCTGTCAAATACGCCACGTAATGGCCTGACTAACGCTGCCGCCAGAGGCAATGCCACAACCAGACTACCCAGCATAAATACACTACCAATCAGGTAAAACATGACACCATCACCAAGCAGGTAGGCAAATAATTTCTGCGCGTAGTAACTGACCACCCAGCTCAGTGCAACGATTAAGCTAATAGAAACAGTCAATGGCACGCCGCCAAAGCCCATTTGCCATAAGGAGCCACCTTCAGCGCCTCCTTCTGCTTCGATGTCGGCATCACCGTCAAGCATATCGGGGTCGGCAAATCCAGCCAAAGAGATCAGCCAGAACAGCAGCACAATCAGCAGTAGTGTAGAGTAGATCACCGTAGGAAAAGTGAAAGCCGTGTTTAAAAAGTCCATATTTCCTCCTTACACGGATAATTATTGCGTTTTCAATAACAAAAGAAGCATAGCGTGGTATTTATGAACAAACACCAAGTTGAGCGCCTGCATGGTAAATAAACGTAAATACAACCTACAGCGGACCTGACGAGTGAGATTGAATTTACCCCAACCCGAGCTATTACGAGGTGGTTACAAGGTACAATGGGAAGATTTCTTCACCCCCTTTAAGTTAACATTGCGCGGTGACAAACCACGCTATCAAAGAGCTTTTCAGCTCTCTTTACCACACAATCAATCTGCCACATTACGACATATTATGTCAAATTCTTTGTTGCACTTTACTAGACTTTGGCGCCACTCTTACCAATATTTACTTGCTTTTCGGCACTGTTAAGTTTTAATGACAGGAACAAGGAATTGATATTATGAGACATATATGGAGCCATTACTGACAAGCCGTAAACTACTACTGGTCGCGCTGCTGCAGAGCTTTTTTCTGATCATTCTGCATCAATCAATTGACTTCGCATTTTGGCCGGGCCAATCCCCTAACTGGCTGCTTGCCACCTATTCGTTGGTGATCTTTTTGCCCTCGACACTTATTTTTTCAAGCTTTACCCAGCTCAACAGGTCTTTTTATATTCAACTGGGAATATATGCGCTGCTATTCACGCTGTGTGGCTTTTATTTGGGCAGTCAGCTGCTCCCCGAGCGCGCCTCCATACCATCACAAGCGTGGCCGTATCCACTGATCATATTCCTGGCTTCAGTATTGCTTATTCCATGGCTTACCCAGAACAGCCGGGAACGTTGGCTACCCAGCTATGATGCGCTGAGCCAGGCCATGGGTCGTTTCCTGTTGGTGTTTGCTGCGGCTCAGCTGTTCACTTTATCTGTACTCATGCTATTGATGCTGTGGGCCAGTTTGTTTGAAGTCATCGAAATTAGTTTTTTCACCGACCTGTTTTCTGAACCCTGGTTTTATTACCCGGCCATCACATTGAGCCAGGCTATTGGCGTTATCCAGGCTCGCAGCCGCAGTAACCTGGCAAATCAGTTGTTCGCCATATGCCGTAACTTTGCCACCCTGTTGTTACCCGTACTGGTCGCTGTGGCCATGCTATTTTTCGTGGCTGTTTTGTTCAGCGAGCTGGATACACTTTGGCAAAATGGCGGCAGCAGCCTGATCTTTGTGTTAGTTGGTGCCATCGTCTTGTGCCTGAACCTGTCTGGTGAGGCATTGACTCAGCGACCCTGGTATCGCCATTTCATTGCACTCGGGCTGCTCCTGCTCCCCTGCTATCTGGCACTCAGCGGCTGGGGACTATACCTCAGAATAGAGCAATACGGCCTCAGCCTGGCCCGCTTGTGGGCCGTGCTCATTGCCTCAGTCAGCATGACAGTTTGCGTGGGCTATGTGTGGCAGTTGATCACCCACAAAGCCACCTGGTATAACAGATTGAGCACAGTAAACCGACCGGTAACTTTAAGTCTGCTTGGGCTGCTGATTGCCACCCAAACGCCCTTGCTGGATTTTCGTGGCATGAGTGTCAATTCTCAGATAGACCGCCTCACTGCAGGGATCACGCAGCCAGCTGATTTTGACCCTCGTTACCTGGTAAACGAGCTGGGCCGAAAAGGACTAACGGCACTGGAATCACTGCAACATAGCATCGATGACGAGCAACTAAAGCGTCGGCTCCACACTGCGTTGACCCTGGAAACTAAACCCCTGACGACACAGACCTTATTAGACCTGATTGACATGCCAGATGCACAGAAACAGGCATTGCCCCAGGAGCTAGTGACTGCACTGGAGGTATTCGCCAAACACAACACGCATTTGTTCGATAACGCGACTGAACTTATGTTACGACCCATTCAGCTGGACAATACACCCGAGGCAGAATATCTGTTTATTGCTAATACTCAGCATCGGGTGGAATTACGGGTGTTTTATCTGGGTGTTATTGATGGCGTGCAGGGCTGGCAATCTGGCTATATGGACCAAAAAGTCTATGGACCGCAATCAAAAGACCTGCTGGAAGCACTTAGAACGGACAACTTTGAGATTGTTGAACCCAGGTTCAAAGACATTAAGATTGGTGAGCACAGATTAGAGCTGCACAGCCCGTTTTAACGGGCTGTGAGTTTTGCTTTGAGGTGATTACGCACTGCTGGCCATTCACTGGCCAAAATGGAATACACTGCCGTGTCACGGATGGAGCCATCAGCCAGAATCTGATGGCTTCTAAGCACTCCATCCAGTTTAGCGCCAAGACGCTCAATGGCCTGCCTTGAAGCATGATTGAAAAAGTGTGTTTTGAATTCCAAAGAGAGCGCCCCACACTGCTCAAACAAGTTTTCTATTAACAGCAATTTTGCCTCGGTATTAACCGGCGTACGACGCACCGCAGCGCTATACCAGGTGTACCCGATAGAAGCGCGTTTGTGCTCAGGTTTAATGTCGTAGTAGCGTGTGGTTCCCACAATATGACCGCTGGCAATCGACCTGACAACAAAGGTTACCTGATCTTCACCCACCTTACTCAGAGCCTTTTCGACATATCCTTGCATTTGCTCCGGAGCGGGCACGCTGGCATACCAGAGTTTCCAGCTTTCGCCATCCTGCACGGCTTCCTGCAGCTCTTCAACATGCTCAATTGACAGCGGTTCTAAGCGAATATATTGCCCTTCCAGCACGGTATTTTTTATCCACATAATTTACATCCTGGTGTTATAGATAAGAGTGTTTAAACTGCGCATACTGTGTTGAGCTCAGGAAATTATCACTGTTGCTGATATCGGCCAGCTCTTGTTCAGTAAACTGAATCTCAAAGATATCTTTCATAAAAGTCAGTAGCTCAACGGCAGCATCATGTTCACCGGTGATGAACGCAACCTGTAACATGATCAGGTAACCATAAGCGCCTGAGGCATTGCGATACAAAGCATCTAAAGCGATACCAAACGCTTCGCGTTTCTGTCCAAGGTGAGCCAGCACCATGGCTTTTTCCATCAAAATTGGCGGGCTAAAACGAATATCATCAGGCAGCTGTTCAAATTTAATTAGTGCCTGCTCATATTGTCCCATAGTGCGATACAGGTTTGCTTCAAGTAAGCCCTGATACGCCTGCTCACTCCCCTGAAGCAAGGTTTCGCATAAAACCTGGTGTTGCTTACCATCACATGTTTCAATAGAGCGGAATAAGGTTTCATGAACAATGGGCAATGATTTTAGCTCTGAGGGCAATTGTTGGTACTTTTCCAACGCCAACTGCGACTCTTTTTTCTCCATAAGATCCGTGATTGCCGTTACCGCCTTTTCGTGTCCGGCCGCTTCAATCTGCTGATCATACTGTGCGAAAAAGCGCACTATGCTGGAGCGATAGCTTCGGTTGTTCACATCAACCAATTTATAGCCCTGTTTTGTCAGGGTAATATCTACCAGCGCAAAAGTACCGTTGTCATATGAGAAAATATACTGACTAAGCCAGTAGTCACCTTGCTCACGACTGTGGGTATAGAAAATGTGGTCGAATGAAGATAAGCCCATCATCGCCCCGGCTGAGACAAACGCACTTTTCAACGCAAACTTGGGGTCGTCTATTCCCAGTTCATTTTTCACATAAGTTTCGCTAGCATGTCGGTCGATGAGTTCTAAAAATGCATTTTCGTTGGGGTTATTCAGCACATATTCCACCTTTTTGTTCGCTTCATATACCGATGCTGACGAATCAATAAAAGCCGTTTTTTTGGTGGACGCACACCCAGACACAACCAAGATTAAAACCAGCAGACTTAATAACCGCTTCATAGTGATTCTCCGACAAATTTCATCTTAGTCTTGTCCTCAAGTTGCTTAACAAAGTCCCGAAATATGGTGTAGTGAGGGTTCGTCGTCACTTCGCTCACTGTGCCGCCAAAGCCACTATACTTATTGGCCTGTTTAAGCTTACTGAGGTGCGCAGGCACCGCCTCAACCGGCACAGACTCCTGAAGGGCCTCATATTGAGCGTGAAAAGTCACCCGGCGGCGGTCATATTCCATGGCACTGTCGATTCGCACATAAGGATCGGCAAACGATTTTTGATAGGCCAGCGCACTGAAGTCAATATCTGACGGCATAAGCAAGGTGACACGCTGAGACAAAGACAGTGGATACACTTTGGCTAGTGGCTGCTTACGGCGCACGGTTTGAGGTAATTTAACATATTGGCTGACATTCCCAGCGGCAAGATAGAATTCTGCTGAGCCATCTTCATGTGGTTGCCAGAAGTCAGGCACCCAGTAAGATTCCACCACAGTGATCACGTTGTCCTGGCGATTATCAGCAAAGCTAATCGGTGCCTTTACCTGTACGCCAGGATAAAATTGCGCGTAATAGTTTAGCGAATGCTCCTGAAACACCTTCTTTTCTGACGAGGCCAGTTGATATCGCAATCGTTCTGCCTGCCAGCCGTAATACTGTGATTCGATCCGCCATTGTACGGGCGATACGTAGTCTGGGGCGATAATCATCTCATTAATATCAATACCATGGCGTGCCGGCTGTACGGCTACGGAGGTCAAAGAGCCTGACTGGCTGTCCACCAGCAAAGCGCTGCCATAATCAGGTTGATACAAACTAGACAATTTGCTGCCCTGATAGTTAATCGTCGGATCAACCCAGAATGTTTCACCATCCAGTGTAAAGTGAGTAATGACATGGTTAAAGGCGCTATGCGTTGGCAAATACTCACTAATATGAGCGCGTTTATCCGTCGACACCAAAGCAGGTTGGGCGTCTATATCCAGCTCACGGAGCAAAGTATTCAGTAGCAGCGTTTTGTCTTTACAGTCACCGAAGCGTTTCTCAAATACCTGGTGAGGCATGTTGGGCTGATGCGAATTGACACCCAGCTCCAGGCCCAGATAACGAATTTCATCCTGTACAAAGGTGATGGCTTGCTCAATTGCCTGGTGCTTTGGCAATGCTTTAAGCTCCGTGATATAGGCCTTAAGTTCTGGGCTATGTTCAGTGTTTACCTGAAACAACTGTGCCGCCCAGGCCTGCACTTCCAGCCAGGAGTTAAACTCGGTGAACTGAATATAAGGAAACGGGCTGAACCAGCCTGGTAGTTCGTTTTCAACAGTATGGGCTACGCTGTTTTCGACACGAACCGTATAGGTTTGGGTACCATCGCTTTTCTGATGTTGCACCTCGGCATTAGGGTTACCAAATACTTTATGCGCGACTTGTTTATCATCTGGTAAGGTGAGTTTAAAGGTCAGCAGATCGACCGCAACGCCCCAACCAAGGTTATCAAAGTAACTAAAACGATCACCCAATACCGGATTTTTGCCAGACAAGCTGTAGCTGTAATCAAGTTCGTCGCCGACACGGATATCCTGAAGCAAGATCAAGGCATCAAACAAACCCAGATACATATTATTTTGCTGATCATCTTCCGCGTTGATCACTTTAATATCCTGCGGGGTTAACTGATAAACCGCTTTGCCATCGCGAAAGACAGTGACATTGTGAAATACCAATTTTTCATACGCTGGATTGAACCGCACTCTGACCGTACTTCCTTCCTGAACGCCGGCAGCATCGGTAAACACATAGCGGTTATGAGAAAAAGACGTCTGCTCTGCATCGTCACTCACCTGACTGTCAACCAGCCGATAATGAAGCGGCTTGCGCAGGCTTTCAGGTAATGCCGTTAGCGGCTGCTTAGTAACCCAACCTGGGGCAGGCGAAATGGTCACATCAGGACGCTCACCGAGTGCCCGGACAGGATTAAACCAAACCATCAAAACGATGGCGAATATGATGTATAGCGGCTTCATAATTCTCAACTTTTTGCTCTTCCCTGAACAGCTTTCAGAGCTATCAGGCTTCTTTTGGCACGAAAACGCGCCAGTTTATACAGACGGACACAGGCACGCAAGGTGCTCAGGTAACACATTGTTAATGACCAAATCGACGGCCTGCTCTTGCCTGTCTGCTAACTTGGCGTAGCGACTCTACGGATTAATGGCTTTCTCAGAATAAGCCTGCGTGCCCCACAGAGGCACGGTCGATAAGCTATGTTTAAAGCTACCCGAGGTTTCTTTGGTGGTATAAGAGAGATACATCAAGGTCTGATGTTCGGCATCATAAATACGCCTGACCTTCATGGCTTTGAAAAACACACTTTTTGACTGTTTGAACACCACTTCTCCAGACTTGCTTTTGTCTATCTGGGCTATCATTTGCGGCGTGATTTCTCCGGTCTGACGACAGGCAATAGAGCTGTCGCTGGGATCTGACAAACTGAGGTCCGCCTCAATGCTGGCAACATGACACGTTACGCCGGTGACAATCGGATCCGTCATTGAATGCAACTTGATGTCCTTCAATGTAAACAGACCAAGCGATACATCGCCTACCTCACTGTCTGAGCAGGCACCAAGTAACATCATTGCTGGAAGCAGTAATAGTCTTTTTTTCATTCTCTTTCCTGAGATATGTGATTTTCTTCAGTTTACCATTGTTGCACAAACCTGCTATTAAAAATATGGTTGATAGAGTAAGCCACTGGTATTTATCACAAATTGGTCTAGCTTTATGAATCTATTCATCACCGTTCAAGGTAACCCATGGAACTGACACACCTTTCAAAGGCCACAGCCAAAAAACTAAAATTACTTGTAGAGCGCATTGAAGATAGCCATATTCCCCCCTCAATGCTGGATGAAACCCTGAATATTGCCACCTGGAATATCCGAGATTTTGGCAAACGCAGCCGCAGTGAGCTGGCCATTGCGCTGATCACACGTATTCTTTACCAGTTTGATCTCATTGCCATTACCGAACTGAGAGATGATTTAACTGACTTCAAACGCGTGATGCATATGCTGGGTCCAAACTGGCAATTTGTGATCAGCGACTGGCAAAGCGATTTTGGTGGCAACTGGGAACGCACGGCCTTTGTATATGACAAGCGTATGGTCCAGTTTACCGGCCTCGCCGCAGAAGCGCAGCCCGACAGGCAAAAAGTAGGTGACCAGTACGTCAGCGAGCAATCCTGGTGGCGTGCGCCCTACATGGCCTCATTCAAAGCTGGCAGTTTTGATTTCATGATGCTGGCCATGCATGCCCGCTGGGGCACTCGCCCGGGTCGCGAACAGGAACTGGCCAGTTTTGGCGACTGGATAAAAAGCCGCTGGATAGACAACGCCGATACGGTATTCGATGAAGATCTCATCGTGGTGGGAGATTTCAACATTCCCCGAGTTGGCGATCGCTATTATCAGGCACTCACCCAGTCAAGCGGATTACAGATGCCAGTGGCGCTCGCAGACATCAATGACACCGCAGCAAGTGCCGGCAATAAGCGCTACGACCAAATTCTGCACCGCGCCAGACATGCGTTTAGTTACGCCGACCAGGGCGGTGTGATTGACTTTGCCGCCAATGGCCTGATGGCAGCGTTATTCGATGATACCGGCATTCCAGAAAGTAAATGGACCTTTGAGCTAAGCGATCACTTTCCGCTTTGGGTGCAGATCAATACCAATAACGAGCTGGCCATACTTAACAACATCATTCAAAACGAGTAACAAAATATTACCTAAATAATAGACAAGTATTTCATTTAATAGCACAATGCATTTTGACGAATGATACCCGTCTGCTTAATAACCTTACCTGCATTGAGGTATGGAATGCTGTCGATGGCAACAAATGTGTCAGCACCTGTCTGTGACTCAGGTGCTGCATGACCCCATCTTTAATCGTGTAAGCAGCAGCGCCCCCCCAAACAGGCAGGATATTAATGCACTTTGCTGTGGTATCTTCGTTGAACAATAAAATACCAATTTCACTTAATACCCGTTCAATTTGAAGGAGCAAATATGACGCTAACGGCGTTAAAAATTTCTCATTTAGAACAACTAAATAGCAAAATTTTTGCCTCGCCTATATGGATGTAGGTGCCTCAGCAGTAGCAGGACGCGGGAGCGGTGTTATCGACGATATTTTCTCGCCTCAAAGTAGAACACTTAATTAAGCAAATTGGTATAAGTGTGACGACGACTTCAATAAGGAAGAAGCAATGAAAGACACGAAATCCCTATCATTCACTCTAATTTCGGGTGCGCTGGCGTTATGTGCAGTTCCTCAGGTATTGGCCTCTCAATGCGATATTGTGATCCCTTCAAGCCATCATTTAATCGACGGCGACGCGCTGGCAGTGGTTGCTGGTGACACCATCTGTCTGGCAGCCGGAGAACGTGGTCCGCTGCGTATTCGCAATGTGCATGGTGAAGCAGGTAACCCGGTGGTGATCCGCAACGAAAATGGCACGGTTACAACCTCGCCGTACGAGTACAGTATTTCCGTAGAAAAATCCTCCCAGTTGCGCATTACCGGCAGCCGTGATGAAGCTGGCTATGGTATGCGTCTTGGCGGTACCGTTGGCATTGGTGGGCTGAGCGAATACATTGAGATTGATAATCTTGAGATCTACCGCGCACGGTTTGCAGGCTTGCTGATTAAAACAGATCCAACCTGCGATCCGGCCACCTGGCAGGAAAACTTCACGATGCGTGGACTCAGCGTTCACCACAACTATATTCACGACACAGAAACAGGCGAAGGCATGTACATCGGCTACACAGGGAAGAGCCGCAAGCTGGAGTGTGATGGTGTCGCAACAACGGTATATCCGCACAAGCTGACCGGCGTAGATATTTACAATAACAACCTGGAAAACATTGGTGCCGATGGCATTCAGCTTAACTCGGTGGCTGGAGATGCACAGATCCGCAATAATAAAATTTACCGTACTGGCGTTAGCCCCTTCGATCCTAAATATCAGAACACCGGTATTCAGGTTGGCGGGGATCACGTAACGGTATCAGGTAACCTTATCTATCGCAGTGGCGGTAATGGCATGATGCTCGATGGCGACGGTCTGATAATTCATGATAACCATATTCTATACGCCGGAGAAAACGGCATATTTGCCCGCAACCCAGCGCAACAGGATAGCAGCGTATCCGGTGGAGATGCCCATGAATATAGTGAAAACCTCATTGTGCACCCGCTCAGTTACGGGATTAAGCTTTATGCAACGAATACGGCTACCCCTAATTTGATCAAAGAAAATACCATCGAAAACCAGGGTCAGGTTGATGCAGCTAATCGCCCGATGACCTACTCTTATCTGAACAATAATGTACTCAGACTTGAGCTAAACAACCGTCACTACGTGGTTGAGTAGCCAGCTCGCTGATTTTTGAACAGTAGAGCACCAAACGGGCTCTGCTGTTCATATCTCCCATCCCAAGTTACAACTTATCCGCTACAGGTATAGCCGAAACGTACTGATTGAGCTGTGGATTTTGATGTACACGCGCAATGCTCTGCTGTAGATCAGCCAGCTGACTGCCGTCAAGACGTTGTTGTTTTACCTGCCTCAGGGATAATGGATTAATGGGTTTGCCATGCTTGTGCACTTCATAGTGTAAATGACGCGCCTGAGACAACCCTGTGTTACCCAAATAGCCAATTACCTCTCCCTGTCTGACACGGATGCCCGGTTTTACCCCCTTTGCAAACCCATTTAGGTGCGCGTACAGCGTGTCATAGCCATTCGCATGGCGGATCACAACCCGGTTGCCGAAGCCACCTCCCCACCCTGCTTTTTTAATAGTCCCGTTACCGGCAGCAAAGATAGGGGTACCAACAGGTGCGCCAAAATCAAGCCCGGCATGCAAACGTGTGTATCCCAGAATAGGATGCTTACGACTACCAAAAGTTGACGATAAACGCGCGCCATTTAACGGGGTTTTAAGTAAAAAGCTCTGTGCCGGGCGACCATCAGCAAAATAAAAGCCACTTTGCTTGCCTTCAGCGCGATGGTGATATACTGCCAGATCCTCTCCCTGATTTTGCAATCTCGCGAACTTAAGCTGGCCCGCTTTTTCCTGCTGTTGTTGCAGGCCATCCTTCACCGACAAAATAGCTTTGTCGTACATCATAGTTAATGCATCGCCCTGATGTATTTCGCGCTGAAAATCCACAAAGTGTGAAAATACCGTGATGGTCTGGTTAATCACATCCAGTGGCACAGAATCGTCAACCAGTGACTCATACAAGCTTTGTGTGATCGCCACATCATGAACAGACTGGGCCTGATGAGTGTCCAGTTGATAAAAACGTTTGTGCCACTGGTCCGTCATCGACACATTCACACGCTGCGCGAATCCGGTTGCCAGGGTAATTGAACTCAGCTTGCCTTCCGTGATGCCAATTTTTATTTTTTGCCCAACCGGCAGCTGGCTCAGATTCACCTCAGGTGCCATTAACTTCTGTAAGTTAAACACCTGGCGTTCGCTCATCCCATAGGGCTTCAGCAAAGCAATAAAAGACTGCCCCGCTGACAACGTCAGGATCTTGTGCTCAGTGTTTGGTGCCTGTTCAGGCTCAGCGGGTGACTGAAAGGTGGCAGGTTGCTGGGCCATCACCGGTTTGCTACCGACCCGGATTGCACTTGATTTTTCCTCCACAACAACTGGCGTATCCGCAATATCGCATTGCTCAGAGGTCTGTTCAGGTAAATCAGACACAAGGGTGCTTAACACCATGCCCAGAGGTATGGCGATCATCAAATGGTATTTCATAATTTAGTCCTTTGGAAAAATACTCAGCGGGTCAAGGCGTTTCCCGTCAGCCAGGATCTCCAGATGCAAATGAGCCCCGGTAACCCGGCCACTGTCACCTAAAGTACCGATGACTTCTCCGGCTGATACCCAGTCACCTTGTGATACGGCAATACTATCCAGGTGTGCATATAAACTCTGGTAGCCATTACTGTGCTGGATCAGTACCGTTTTACCGTAATTTTTTGCCAGAGTTGTCTCATCCGCCACCAGTACTTTACCCGTTGCCATCGCACCAAGTGGCGTGCCTTTGGCCGCAACCATGTCAAGTCCACCGTGCGGCTTGTAATTTCGAAAGGCCCACACATGTCCAAAGTGAGAACTGATCTTGTAGTCACTCATTGGTAGTTGCCAGTTGGGTGCCTGGGGACTCAGTAAGGGCTTCACCTGGAAGGAAACGAAAGCACTAAACACAGCTATCGCCAGTATGTTGAGTGTGACAAAACTATGCCGCGTTTTAACCGGATTCATGATTTGCACCAGACGACTTTTATAATCAGCCAGAGATAACGCCTCCGATGCGAACCCGGCGACTGCATTAGGTGTCTTGTTGAGTGTGCTGTGTTTCAGGGCATCCAGTAACGTGGCTGCGTACTGCTGACGATTAATGCCGTAACGTCCAATGGTTTGTGCATCACAACGCGCTTCCATGGCGCTGATGAACGCCGCTTCCATCCTGACAATGGCCGGATTAAACCAGAACAGACATTTGATAACTTGCCATGCCATCAGGGCAATATGATCTTTGTGAGCCAGGTGCGTTACTTCATGCAGCAGCAAAGTCTGCTGCTTATGTTCAGGTAAGGTCGTAAAGTATTGTGGCATCACGATAGTCGGCTTTTTAATCCCCGTTGCAAACGCCGTACAGTTCAGAGGCAGCACATACACTGGCACCTGACGGCCTTTAATCTGAGTGAGCGATGAAAAAGACGCACTAAGGTCTGCCTGAAGTGGCTCTGCACTGACCATTAGCGCACGCAGGCTGGCAAGTTTGTTATGTAAACGCGCACCCCGACGAATGCTCTGCAGCGCCGCCAGCAATGTCAGTGCGATAAATATCCATAGCCCGTCCCACTGATGTTCAGTCGTCAGCATTATCTCAGTACTTAGTTGCAGCTTTCCAGCCTGCTCACTAAAGTCGTACAACACTGTCGGGATCGTCTCATCCAGCGCCATATCAGGAAGCGGTGTAAAGGGCACAAAGCTGAGTACCAGCAATGCCCACCATAAGCCAGGCGCAGCCGGGTGACGGCGGCTCAGAAAGCGACCCACCAGCACCAAAGCACCACATACAAGGCACCAAACCAGCACCGACAGTAAAATAGAAAATAACATTGCCAGACTCATTTTACTGGCCCCGCTTATCCTGCTCAGATAAGGATTCCAGCAAGTGCTCCAGCTCTTCCAGCTCCTGTGATTCAATCAGACGACTATCGGCAAACATAGCCACTGGCAATGGACCATCCAGTTCCAGGACATTTTTAGCAAATTCCTGAGCGTAAGCGGCCAAAGTGGGGACTTTATCAACCTTGGCGGTGTACGACTTTTTATTGCCTTGCTCACCAATGCTCAACAAGCCCTTATCGCCCATGCGCTCAAGTGTTTTGCGCGTTGAAGAGTATGACCAGTTAAAACGCTCGGCGATGGCGTCATGAATTTCTTTTGCAGTACGAGGCTCCTGTTGCCACAGTAGCTTGAGGATCTCTAATTCGGTGGTGTTGGGTTTCATATCTATTATTCTTTTAATGTGACACTTGTCGCACTTTAGCAGCAAAAAAAGTGCGACACAAGTCACACTTTTTAAAAACGACTAATAATTAAAACCCAAACAACTGAAAATTAGCCGATTCTTGCTAACTTTAGACTTGCGGGCAATACTATTTATATCTTTGTAAACCTTTGACTGTGACAAAAGTTGACCTCAGACAACCACCGTTTTGTGAAGCTTGATACTTTTATGACAGTTAAGTGACACGGGGCAAACTGCTAATTTTTGATGTTTGCCCAATAAAATGGGGTAAGCAATGACAGAAACATTTCAGTTGTTAGGAAGTCTGCTTGGCGGCCTGGGGATTTTCCTGGTTGCCATAAGCATGATGACCGATGGTCTGAAACTCGCAGCAGGGAGCTCGTTGCGTAAAGTATTGGCGACCTGGACTAAAACTCCACAGCGCGGTATCGCTTCAGGCTTTTGTATGACAGCACTGGTCCAGTCCTCAAGTGCAGTCACCGTAGCTTCGCTGGGTTTTGTGAATGCCGGCCTGATCACCATGCATCAGGCACTGGGCATAGTGTATGGCGCCAACGTCGGCACCTCGGTCACCGGTTGGCTGGTTGCCGCAGTGGGCTTTAAGTTCAATATTCAAGCCATTGCACTGCCTTTAATCGGTTTAGGCGCGTTGATGAAGTTACTAAGGCCACAAACCCGGCTAGCATCAGCAGGGCTTGCTCTGGTTGGCTTTGGCCTGTTTTTCATAGGTATAGATATTCTTAAGGGCACTTTTGAACATGTTGTCGCCAGGTTTGATTTAAGTCAGTTCACCGCCCAGGGTCTGAACGGCATGCTGACATTTCTGCTGATCGGTATAGTCATGACCACGCTCACTCAGTCATCCAGCGCTTCCATTGCGCTCACCATCACGGCGGCAGCCAGCGGCATGATAGGTCTCTATGCCGCTGGTGCCATGGTCATAGGGGCGAACATTGGCACCACCTCAACCTCTGTACTGGCAGCAATTGGTGCTACTTCTAATGCCAAACGCGTGGCTGCAGCTCAGGTCGTTTTTAACGCACTCACGGCGCTTGTCGCCTTCGCAATATTGCCCGTACTGTTTTACCTGATAACCCAGCTCACTGGCTTTTTTAACCTGGCAGCCGACCCTGCACTGTCGCTGGCATTATTTCATACCCTGTTTAACGTACTGGGCGTCATGCTGATCTTTCCACTCAATAGCCGCCTGGCAGGCTTTTTGATGAAGCGCTTTTGCAGTGCCGAAGAAACCGCAGCCCGGCCACGGTTTTTGGATAAAACCATTGCCCAGACCCCGGCGCTGGCAACCAATGCAGTACTGCTCGAAACTAAGCTGGTTGCCGATAAGCTACTGGCACAATATGAAAAATCCAAACAACCTCTGGATAGTCTGGCCATAGAGCAAGAAATACATACCATTCAGATGTTGTGTCAGCACATTACCAATTTCATTGTCACTGTTGAACAATCTGCTTTGTCTGAAGAAACCACAAGTTTGCTGGCAAAATTAATGCGCATCGAACATTACCTGTTCACCTGCTGCCACTGTGTTGAAAAGCTGGCTCAGCAGCCATCGCAAAAAGCGCTTGCCGGACACCCTGAATTACATACTCAGCTGGAAGAATACCAATCCCAACTGGGGCATTTTATGAGAACCAGCCTAGAAGCCCAGTCGACGAACACAGAGACATTTAACGCAGCCCTCCTGGAGCTACAACAACTACACGACGACGTCAAAGATGATCTGATCCTTGCCGGCACCAATGCGACTTTGCCGATAGACAATATGGTCCGCAATATCAATGGACTGTCCGATATGTGGCAACTAACCCAACAATGGCACAAAGCCATGCTGTTGTTATATCTCATAGAAGAGCAGCTTAATCCAAAGACATCATCATAGTGCAGCGGAGGCATAAAGCAGGCAAAGCTTGAATGTAAGTAATAAGAAACGGGGAATCCCTGCCCTTGCACCATTCAGGCTAATGGCTGAACTGCAAAAACCTAGATGTTAAAAATCGCCTTTAGGTTAAACTAAACCTGACTGGTCTCAATACAGATAAACTCAGGACCACCCTATTTCACACCAGCTGTCTTATAAAATACCAACCTCTTTTGAGACAGACAGTCGCAATTTTGCTAGGATGCCCGTTGTCTGACATATCCTTGGAAACCCTTACAATTGCGCCTTTTATCTCACTTACTTACTGTGTTTGTTTTACTGACTGCCTTTACAACCGAGGCTACCCCTGTATACGTGCAAGCAGGGCCCGGGAGCTTTAACCACGCGGCTCTAGACTTACTGACAGAGCGCAGCGCTGACGCCTACCAACGCCTTTACTCGGGCACGCCGGATGATACCTATACGGCAGCAACAGAGAATAATGCATGGGCATTCAGTGCGCTGGCCAATTCGACCATTGACGGGCAGCTGGTCCCGGCAATTGTGAATGCCATGCGCAATTACCGGGTAACCGCGTTCAGCGCCGCAGTGCATATGCCCATCGAAATGTGTGTATTTGGATTAAACAAAACGGGTAAGATCACCCATGCGGCCTCTCACCCTGCGGCTTTGAAACAAATCAGCAACTGGCTCAGCGCGCATCAGATAACGACCATCCCTGTGCCTGAAGGCACCAACGAAGCAGCTCGACGACTGGCTCACGGGCTGTTTGATCAAAGCACAGTCGCTATCGGCAGCTGCGCACTTAAAAGTGTGTACCCTGAGCTAACATTGCGTGAAAAGGGCATTCAGGACCAAACAGATAACCACACCCTGTTTGGGCTGATGAAACTGGAAAAACGGCCTCAACAGATCAGCCACAGTGCAGCACGCATAGCGCTGAAACAGGTCGTTGATCAAGCTAATGAACAGATCAAAGCACGAGCGGACTCCAGCAAATCTGTGTTTGCGTTAATTGATAAACGCCTTGCTCAAATGCAGTTGGTGGCACTATTTAAAGCCAACAAGCACAAACCCATTGAAGACTTATCTCGTGAAGCTGTGGTGCTCTCAAAAGCGCTGGAACAAGCCAGACAGCAATGCCTGGATACAAGTAGCGTGAAAGCATTTTTTCAGGCACAAATGGATGCAGCCAAAGCGATTCAATACAGATACCGTGCACAATGGCTGGCGGAGGGTGTGCCCAGCAAAACAGCCGATCTGGCAAAGTTAAGACTTACACTTAATCAACTCGGTTCAGCCATACTCGAAACGATGACCGCTCATTTGAAACAACATGGTAACCTCACTCCTGAACTGGAACCTGTTTTTCATACTACGCTGGTCACAGATAACTTAACGGGCAAAGATAAACAAAGACTTTACCAGACACTACAAAGCGTACGCAGGGTTGAGAACTGCCAGGCAACCGACTAAGCCGCTCGCACTTATCTATCCATCAGCCCTTCGCGCCAGTAAAGCATAAAGGGCTGAGATAAGAACCAAACCGTATTGAACTTAAGATGATTCAATGAGCGTGTAATACACTTCAAGCATCTGTAGAATTAACAACGCTGAATCTTTGTCGTACGTCGCAATAACAGGCTGGGTAGTCGCCATTTCGGCTCTCGCCACAAATACCTCATGCGTACTTGGACTGCGATAATAAGTCTCGGTCACCCACGCTCCCGCAGAGTTAAATTGTACTTTCAGTGCCCCCTCGTCAGTCACTGACCATTGAGTATCAATACTTTCGTCTTCCCCCTTGTACTTGAGTGTGCCTGTACCGTCTGCCTTAAAGGTGTGTTCAATCACATTCAGCTCTACACGTTTAAGCGAGGCATCCCCATGGGCATTGTCATTGTCTTTAACAATCATATACAAGGGCTCAGCAATGAGTGCCTGTGCGCTGAACTTCCCCGCCAGATCTGTCGAAGCGTCATAGTATTTACTGAAGAAGATGAGATCGCCCACAGAATTATCTAGTGCCAGTAAAAGCCCATCCAGGGTCTCAAAAACATCTATTTCCTTATCCCCCATCACAATCACAGACCTATTGACCTGATAAGGAATAGATTCGTCACCGACTAACGCTACACCATCGTGCATCACTAACTGTTTAACACCTTCACGCGCGAAGCGCCCGGCACTGGTTGACCCCATATACCAGCGTCCTTCGTCCTGCTCCAGCTCATCTTCCAGGTCCCGGGTATCTGGTAAAGGGTATGATGTTTCTATCACCCTATGAGCTGCCCACGCCTGGCCATCTTCGGTCTTCTCCAGCACCAGCATGTCTATATCGTCGAGCGTCATTTGCTGAGCGTATTGCACCAGTCCTACCGTCTCGCCAACCAGCTCGTCAGATAAGCTGGCATCGTCTTTGAAAGAGGAGAAATGCTCGGGAAGCAGTTTTACAATTGAACGGGCAACTAAGTGAATACGCCTGGATTCAGCTGCGGTCAATGGATCTGCTCCGGATTTGGCCAATACAAAGTCGCCTTTGATCAGGTCGGCATTGAGATTCAGTTCAGCCGCCAGCGTATCCATATCGACATTTTTAAGCGCTGCCAGCGTTGTAAACGGTGAAATGATATCCGTATCCGAGTGTGCAAGGAGTGTATATGTCTGATCAGCATGGAGATCAAAATCCGTATCGTATGTTTGCTCTCCAATCACTTTAATAATGACATTGGCATCTGCCGGTACTTCAGCCTGCCCTTTTACATTAGTTGTTAACACCTGCGTTTTACCCGTACTATCCTTGACCCTTATCTCTTCACCAGTATCACACACCAGGTTGTCATTCTGATCGTCACATACAGTAGCATTCACCAGGTAGCCATCAATGGCGGTAATGGTGCGTGTTTCTGTTGTCTTTACAATCACTTTTTGATCTTCTGTCACCAGCTTTGATTTAGCCTCTTTCTCGTCGTTGCTACCACTACAGCCAATCAAAGCCAGTGAAATCGCGCACGCCAAAAATGATTTGCATGAAGTGAGTTCAAAACACATTAGATTTCCTTATTAAACTATAAGATAAACGCAAATATATAACTATGAGTATCTACAACCTAAATACTTAGAATACAGATAATTGAGTAATTACAGGGGTAAATCAAGGGAATAAATGTGAATATACAAATTGAAACAACAAGGATCAGGAAGAAACAAAAAGCGAGTCACTTTATACGTTTAAATGGCAAAGACATGACACAAATAAGACAAAGTATAATATAAAAAATTCAGAATATTAAATAAAAAACCGCCATCACAGTTATGATAGCGGTTTCTATATATATTTAGGGAAAGATAATACCCTAAAAAGTCACAAAGTCAGTTACTTCTTCATTCGACGAGTAAACAATGCCAGAGACATCAGCAACAAAGCGAATGAACCAAAAGAACCACTGTCTTTTTCAGGCTGCTCAACGATGACCTTAACATTTTCCGTTGACGATGCGCCAAAAGAATCTGTCACAGTCACTGCAAACTCAAGTACTTCGTTCTTTTCAACTGAAGGGGCAACCAGACTCACTGTCGCACCACTGCCGGATACGTTCACGCTCGTGCCAGAAACTTGCTTCCAGCTAAATGTCAGCTCATCGCCCTCCGGGTCAACCGAAGCTGACGCGGTCAGTTCAATACTCTGACCTTCAGCAACCAAAGTCGCGTTGGCTGTTAAGACAACCTGAGGCGCTTTGTTTTCAGCAACCGCGACCGTAAATAGCTGCGATGACTTGGCACCATACTCGTCTTCAACCGTGAACTCATACACCAGGGTTTGACCAATCTGTGCTTCATCAGCCTTCAATGTCAAAATGGCTGTCTCCGAAACAGGAGTCGAATCATCGCTTGAGAGACTCTTCCAGCTGTAAGACAAGGTATCGCCCTCAGGGTCAGTTGTTGCACTTGCATCTAAAGTAAACTCCGACCCGCCTCGAACCTCAATACTTGTCTCAGTGACATCAATCACAGGTTGCTTGTTCTCATCGATGGTAACGGTAACACGTTGTTTAGATGACGCGCCATACTCGTCAGTTGCTGTGACTTCAAATACCTGAGTTACTGTCTCACTGACTGCTGGTGCAACAAGCGTATACGTTTCTTCAGTGCTCAGTACAACTTCAGGTGCATTGATGTCAGCCCAGGCAAACGTATAGCTATCTCCATCCGGATCATTGGTACCCGTTGCATCAAAAGTCACCTCCATGCCACTTCTGATGTTGAAATCCGTTTCTGTCAGTGTGATTGCTGGACTCTCATTATCGCGTACGTCGACATTCAGAGATTTGAGCACAACATTATCATTACCGTGAGAAACAGAGCCATCTTTGCTATATACAAACACAATCGTGTTTGACCCTTTTTTCAGGTCATAAGAGACTTTCTCGTACGCATTATTTAAACCGCTGTTTCGAAGCACTTGCTGACCGTTAAGGAAAACAGTAAAGAAGTCAAAGTTTTGCTCTGATGATAATAGGTATTCAAAATCAATACCTAATGCCAGACCATGGTTTATCTCGCCAATCAGAACTGACTTTTGTGAACTTCCACTAATGCTTGGATCCTCAGTGCCATCAGAGATATTACCGCTGCTCACTACTGGCAGGACAGACTCTTCCTCGGTTTCCTCCACACCCAGTACCCAGGCAGCATCTCCACCACTGAACCACTCTACAAGCGGATCTGTACCCATATGCGCATTGACATTAGCTACGCTTGCAGGGGTTTTCTCAAAATAATAATCACGACCACGCGCTTCTACGTCCTGATTAACCAGCTCAGCACTTAATCTAAACTGACCTTGCTGTGCGCTCTCCTCTATATCCACAACCACTGTACAAGATTGATTTTGTTCAACTGTTTTACCCGCACAGTTGTCAGTATTGATTGTGATCCCCGCTGATTCATCAGTCAGTGCTATGTTTGAGACTTCAACCGGTACACTCGACTGATTCAGCAGCCTGACTGACATGGTCGGTTTATCCGGCACCATGGTATAGGCAGCTTCGAACTCAACATATTGCTGTTTTACCGTAACCCACTCATTTAACACCGCTACATCAGCATAAACACCAGGTTTAAACTCATATGCACATCCATCTCCCCAGCTGACTACACCAACCTGGATCCAACGGTTATCACGATTGACAATCAGTGGACCACCACTGTCGCCCTGACAAGAATCCTTGCCGCCCGCATCAAATCCGGCACAAAGCATATTATCCGAAATTCGACCTTCATAGTGCTGGGCATCATTACACACTTCGTTAGAGATATAAGGTACGTCCACTTCATGAAGCTTATCAGGTGACGGACCACCCGAATAAAGTGCGCCCCATCCCATTACCTTGAAGTTCTCTCCCACCACGTAGCTGCGCTTTAATTCAGGGTCGGCCAGTTCAATTGGTGTGATCCCTTCAACAGGCGCTTCCAGAGTCAGGACTGCAATGTCGTTGTTGTAGGTATAAGTATCATGATAACGCTCATGCATTATGATATCAGTCACTCTGTAAAGCTGCCCCTGACTTTCGTCAGTAAGGTCATGACTGCCAAATTTGACCGCAAAGTCACCAGCACTCCACCCCTCGACACAATGTGCCGCAGTCAGTACTTTATTTGGTGCAATGAGCGAAGAGCCACAATAGTGGCCATATTCATTACCACTAAAAAGTTGCAGGCTTCCCATAAACGGGTAAGCAAATGGGGTTGCTTCACCCCCGCCGACTATTCTGACATTGTCCATCGCAGCGCGAGATTGCAGAGGCTGCTTTTCCTTCGCGAACGCAGCCCCTGTTAAGGAACCAGATGCCAATGTGAATAGAAGTATTTTTTTTATTGTCGAGTCCATGTAGATTTTCCTGATTGTGATACTACTGTGTTTTCTTAATGCAAAACATTCAAAAAAATATCACAAAAACGTCCCTAAATATAAAACAAAATACCCTAGGCCCTGCTGTTCGGACAAAAAACAAACGAAACCCTATAAAAACCATCAGATTTGAAGAGAATTAACAAGTAAGAAACAAATTTATTGCCATGACAGGACAGTTGCGCATCTGAAAATCGACTGGCCGAAATGATATGGCCAGTCAGTTAAAGTGTTCACGTCACAGACCCCATTGCAGGGTCCGTGATTGATTAGTTAAAGTGTGTCATCCAGCCACTTGAAGAACTCCCGCTGCCAGACAATGCCATTTTGCGGAGTAAGCACCCAGTGGTTCTCTTCAGGGAAGTACAGGAAGCGACTTTTCAGACCACGCAATTTTGCTGCCTGGAATGCCTGAATACCCTGCTCCAACGGTACACGGTAATCTTTACCACCGTGGATAACAAACATAGGCGCATCCCATTTATCCACATAACTGATTGGATTAAATGCCCCATAAGTTTTGTCGGTAGCGGCGTTTTTCTCCCAGTATGCACCACCAAACTCATGGTCAACGAAGAAGATTTCTTCTGTACTACCATACATGCTGCGCAAGTCGAAAATACCACAATGTGCGATAAAGGATTTGAATCGACCATCGTGATTACCAGCCAGATAAAAAGCGGAATAACCACCAAAACTCGCACCGACTGCTGCGATGCGGGTCTTATCAACATAGGACGCTTTAGACACCTCATCAATGGCGTCGAGGTAATCCTGCATCACCTTACCACCCCAGTCCTGAGTGATGTCTTCATTCCACTTAACCCCATGTCCCGGCATACCACGACGGTTCGGTGCAACCACAATATAACCTTGTGACGCCATTACCTGGAAGTTCCAGCGGAAAGAGTAAAACTGTGAAAGTGCCGACTGAGGTCCACCTTGTAGATACAATAAAGTCGGGTACTTCTTCGATTCGTCAAAGTTTGGCGGATAGATAACCCAGGTCAGCATGTCCTGACCATCTTTGGTCTTTACCATCTGCTTTTTAACGGTAGGTAGGTCCATATTGGCATAAAATGCATCATTGACCTTGGTCAGTGCACTCAGCTTTTGGCTTTTCAGATCAAAGCGGTAAATTTCCTTCGCTTTGTTCATGCTGTTGCGCGTTACCACCAGTTGCTTATCCAGTGCCGCCACAATGCCATTCACATCGAACTGGCCTTGGGTGAGCTGCTTAATGGCTGGTCTGGCTTTTGGATTCGTGGTCACAGAAACCTGGAATAACTGGATCGTGCCGTCAGTCGGTGCCACAAAATAAATGTGTTTACCGTCTTCGCTCCACTTAAAGCTGTTTACCGTGCCATCCCAGTGCGCAGTCAGGTTGATGTTGTGATTTTTAACTCTGATGATGATGTCGTTCTTATCAGCTTCGTAACCTGGTGTGGTCATTTGCAACCAGGCAAGATGCCCTTTTGACGAAAATGCGGGGTACTTGTCATAACCAGGGTTGCTTTGTGTCAGGTTAGTCGTCTGCTTACTGGCCAGGTTATAGCGATAGATATCGGTATTGGTGCTGGCAACATATTCTGCACCGGTGAGCTTTTTGCTCACATAATAGATGTTCTCGCCTTTTGGTCCCCAGATGTAATCACTGCCGCCGCCAAATGGAGAAGTCGGGCTATCAAAAGGTTGCCCCAGCATAATGTCGACTTTTTCTTCTGTTTTCAGATCCTGATAAAACACATGCTTATAACTGCCATCTTTCCAGGTGTCCCAGTGACGGTAGTTCAGATCATCATATACATAGGCATTTGCTTGAGTCAGCGCCTTGTGTCTGTCAGATGCCAGCACGGCTTCCACTTCAACCTTTTCATGGAACAATTTTTTGCTGCCATCAGGTGAGATTTTGCTGTTTGCCAGCAGTCCCTGGTATGCGTCAAGAAGCTGAGGAGTTCCGCCTTTGAGCGGCACCTGATAGACTTTGCTGTCAAAGTTGTTCATCTCAACACTGGGCATGGTCACTTTGTAAATGACGTGGGTTTTGTCTTTATTCAGCCCCAATGCACTAACACGTTTTACCTGCCAAAGTTTTTCCGGCGTCATCACCTCTTTGGCGGCCACACCGGTCGTCACTGCCAGTCCCAGGCCAGCACTTACTAGAATTCGCAACATCGCGAAATACCTCCGAAAATTGAATCCCAGCTAGCCTACCTAAATTAACAGAAAGTTAAAAGAGATAGCGATGAGTGGCTTTGCTCTGCACAGTTATGACCTATCAACTTAAATAGACAGCCCCCTTTGGCCTGTGATCTGAGCCATGCCACCGACAAGCAGGCGTGTAACTCCCTGCTCATCAGACTCAAGCTCAGCTGTGATACGCGAGGTACATCCCATCGCACGTCCTTGTTCAAACACAAAATGGTTGGACCGAGCGGGATATACATATTGATTTAAATAGCACGCCAATGCCCCACTGGCACTGCCTGTGGCTGATTCTTCCGGGATACCAAACAAAGGCGCAAAGTTACGACAACGCGCCGTGAATATTCCGCTTGCATCACTCAGCTCAAACGCATGTAAACCAATGACACCATGTTCACGGGAAAAGTCGCTCAGCGCCTGCTGGTCCACTTTAATCTTATCCAGATACCCTACTGTTATGGGTACAATGATATCCGGTAATCCTGTTGATATAACTTCAACTGGCAACTGAGTTACACTAAATACAGACACATCCAAGCCAAGGAGTGCGGCGATCGGTGCGTAGTCGAAGCGCTTAATATATTGGGGTAGATTTTGCGCCATTACAACGCGCCCATTTGCGCCGACCGTTACGCCAAGCCGGCCCGCTTTGGTATTTTGCGTGTAATCCCCGTCGCTGATAAGCCCTTGTTCAAACATCACAGAAAACGCTGCTAAAGTGGCATGTCCACAAAAGTCGACCTCATCCGTTGGCGTAAAAAAAGACAACGCAAAATCGGCCTCACTGTCTGATGAGACAAACGCGGTTTCAGAAAACCCCACTGACCGCGCAATGGCCAACTTTTGAGAGTCTGTCAGACCGTCGGCCTTTAGTACAACACCTGCTGGGTTTCCGCCCTTGCCTTGCTCTGTAAAAGCATTAACCAAATAAACTGTGAGATGATTCATATTTGTTCCTGTCTGCCATTGGACTCAGCTGATACCAGTCAGCGCATAACTGGCAACGCATGCCATTTCAGTGATTAAACTGCTTGCGAGTGACCCACCAGCACAATAGAGATCCCGTGGTAACCATAAACACGCCCTGCACAAAGCTCTGCGATAACACCAACCCCAGTATTAGAGAGGAAAGTGCTGTTGAAAGCACTGGCGTGAAATACGACAAAGTAGCCAGCAATACCATGTTGCCCCCTATAATGGCGTAGTTCCAAAGCGCATATCCACTTCCTAATGCGATACCGGTCAACAACAGTAAACCTGCAGATTCGGCGTTAAACACCATCATGCGCTCATTACTCAGCGCAAATTTGAGCCATAAGCTTACTGCGGTCATCATAAAAAATAGGGTAATGGCATTTTGGCCATTTCCAATACGTTTTGTTAAGATGCAGTAAAGTGCCCATAAAAACGCACCAACCAAAGCCATTGCATAGGTTACAGGGTTGGTGGCCACATTCGTGGTGATCTGTTGCAAGGTCAGCCCTTGCTCCCCAGTGATACTCCAGGCAACGCCGAGGAAAGCCAGCAAAATACCCGGATAAACCCACTTACTACATGGTTTTCCGCTGCTGAGCACCGCCATCAGAACAGTCAATGCTGGCCATAAGTAATTGATTACCAGCATCTCTACAGCCTGCTGGCGCGAGTTTGCCATCGCCAGAGCTAAAGCAAGGCAAATCTCATAGGCAACAAACAAACTACCTCCGACAAGGAGATAACGTAGCGAATACAGCCTGAGTTTAGGCACGCCCATCACTGCTATCAAAAACACTGATGCCACAGTATAAATCGAGGCGGCGCCACCGATGGGGCCCAGCATTTCCGTCACGGCACGGACTAACCCCATGACAGCGCTCCACAGCAAAATAGCGGCCACCCCAGCCAGTGTATATTGATATGACTTGTTCATGATTTTAAGCTATGTGTTGATGAACCCATGATATTAGACATGACGGAGACATCACGAAATGAACGAGTTCTGAGTAAATTAGAAAATCAAACTGCCTGCACGATACCTCGCGACTATGCGATATAGCAAATTTTTATCCATAAATTATCCTACGTATCAGTTAATTGTCGGATAATTCTGCCACTTACCGCGTATCTATTCCAAAAAGTGTTACAACATATCATAAATAGGGGATGTATCGAGCGACGGTTTATATTTCTAACACAGGCGTATGGACGGTCAACGACAACAACGAGTAGAGTAATAAAACAATGAAAAAGCTTTCTATTTTAACGTCTTGTATTGCGCTGGCATTGTCCGGTTCAGCACTTGCTGTCACGCCTGAAAACAACAACACGCTCACCTATCAGGATCTGTTCAATATCGAATATGCCGCCAACCCGGTAGTTATGCCGAACGGCAAGCAGGTTGTTTATGAACGCCGTAGTATGGACATCATGACAGACAGTCTGAAAAGAAACCTCTGGACGGTATCACTGGATGGAAAAACACACTTGCCTTTGCTGTCAGATTCTAAAAACCATTTCAGCCCGGTCTTTTCTCCCGACGGCACCAAAATGGCCTACCTGTCGAGCAAAGAAGGCAAAGTACAAATTTATATGCGCGACCTGGCCACCGGCCTGACTGCGCGGGTCACCGATGTCAACATGACACCCAGCGGGCTGAGTTTCTCGCCAGATGGTAAACAGCTGGCTTTCTCCATGTTTACGCCGGGCAAATCCAAACCCCTGTTTAACCTCGATTTTAAGCCCAAAGGTGCCAAGTGGGCCGATAATGCTCAGTATATCGACCAAACTTTGTTTCAGCGTGATGGCGCCGGAATGAAACGCCCGGGTAATATGCACGTCTATGTGGTCCCAGCAATTGGCGGGTCACCAAGACAGATCACCTCAGGTGCACATGACTTCGCGGGCGCTCTGGCCTGGACAAAAGATAGCAAGCAGATCATTGTCTCTGCCAACACCCACGACGATGCCCAGTTTGACGTTTTCAACAGCGATTTAATGGCCATTGATGTCTTAACTTCAAAAGTCACCGAGCTGACCGCTATGTCAGGCCCTGAGGGCAGCCCAAAGATGAGCCCCAATGGCAAAAAGCTGGCATTTACTGGCTTCGAAGACAATGGTAAATCAAATCAGATAGCAGAGCTGTATGTGATGAACCCGGATGGTTCAGACATGAAACGCCTGACACCGGATCTTGATCGCAGCGTCGGCAATGTAAAGTGGGCCGACAACAGCAAAGGCTTATATTTCAGTTACGACAACGAAGGTAAGAAACACGTCGCATATGTCTCTTTGTCTGGCAAGATGAAAACGCAAACTGATGCTCTGGGTGGCATGAGCCTGGGTCGCCCTTACACATCAGGTCAATATGATGTGACCGACAACGGACAGGTGGTGTTCACTCAGTCCACTGGTGTACGCCCTGCCGACTTAGCGGTGGTCTCCAAACGTGGGAAAGTCACTCAGCTGACCGACCTGAATGGCGATGTATTTGACCATAAAACACTGAATAAACCTGAGCTGATGGAAGTGAAAAGCAGTGTCGATGGCAGACGCCTGCAAGCCTGGATTGTGACCCCGCCTAACTTTGATCCGAAGAAAAAATACCCGCTGATCCTGGAAATTCATGGTGGTCCGCACACGGCATACGGCCCTGAGTTTTCAACCGAAGTGCAGCTGTTCGCAGCCGCCGGTTACGTCGTGGTTTATGGCAACCCAAGAGGCTCAACGTCTATGGGGGCTGACTTTGCCAACGAGATTGATAAGAACTACCCATCAGAAGATTACAACGACCTGATGGATATGGTCGATGGCGTCATTGCAAAAGGGTATGTTGATGAGGAAAACCTGTTTGTCACCGGCGGCTCAGGCGGCGGGACGTTAACGGCCTGGATCATCGGCAAAACGGACCGTTTTAAAGCATCGGTCGTAGCAAAGCCAGTTATCAACTGGACCAGCATGATCGGTGCGTCTGACATTTATACCTTTATGACGCGTTACTGGTTTAGCGACCTGCCGTGGAATGACTACGAGCAATACTGGAACCGCTCGCCGCTTTCTTTGGTTGGTAATGTTAAGACACCCACTATGGTACTAACCGGTGAGCTCGACGTCCGTACACCAATGGCAGAAAGTGAGCAGTATTACGGTGCACTAAGACTGCAAGGCGTAGACAGTGCCTTTGTACGTATTCAGGGCGCTTATCACGGTATCGCAGCTAAGCCTTCCAACCTGGCACGTAAAGTGGGTAACATCCTGGCCTGGTTTGAGAAATACCGAACCGACAATAAAGAAGACTAAATCTTAGCGGCCACCCGCCATGCAGGTGGCTTTTTCCTCAAGGACAGCGGCATAAACACACCGTTCCCCTTTTATGCAGCACAATGCGTTGATAAAACCGTGTCTTTAGTATGGCTATATAACCCTTAGATTCTCCCTGGTAAGCATCCACTTGCAAGTCCAAAGTGATATAATTTGGACTCGTGATAGAGCGCTTCTCAGTATCCAACTATTGTGCTGACAAGTTATATTGACGACGCACTTCATCCACTAAACGGTGGCGTGAGCTTCTTTGCCTTTCATGAGGTGCAAATAAAGCACTGACTGAGTCCAGCAGGTTAACAGCGCTCTCCAGCTGTTTTAATTGAGTCGGCTGAAGTGTTTCTTGTTCAATGAGCTGATTAATTTCGAGGATTGCTAACTCCTTGGCGGCAATATCCTCTGGCAAACCAGAATGAGTGCATAATCCATAAGTTCCATAGAGGAAATGTTGCCACTCCTGCTCTATATGCGCATCAAGATCGTCATTTAATTGCCGGCTGTGTAATACATGACCGGCGTTTTTTAACTGTTCTAGTGCATTTTTATAGCGCTGTGAAAACAGCGCATAAGCATCGCTTTCCTCACTGAGTGCAGATACACACCCAAACCAGGCAGTATAACCTTTTGCATAATATTCAAGCGCCTGGTCTTCATTGTGCTCACCAAAAAATGAGTCACACTGTATGTTCAGTACAATGCGGTATGAGCACTGCGGCATTAACCCTTTTTCCTGAAGCGCTTGTAATATTTGTGGCGTAGCCCTGGTTTGTGCGAGCAAGGTACTTTTGGTAATAAAGCGCTCGTTTAAATAGTGAAGTAGTTCCATTGAGACAACTCTCCTTTTTTATTATTGTAAAAGAATATTAATCGTTCTTCGCTGTCTGTAGAAAGGGTGATAAAACTGCCCTCTTTGCTGTAGCACCCGACAAAATGGCCTACGCTAATCATCACACAAATTAGGAACGTTCTCTATTAAATCGTAAAATATTAAGAAATTTACTTGCTTTTTTTCTGTGTTAAAATCGTCCGTCCAAATCTTCATGGATAAAATACGGAAACAAACATGGACTTTCCTCAGGCGGAGTTAAGCTATCTCGGGCTTTTTCTGGTGGTTATATTTATTGCTAAATTTCTCTATAACGCCACCACCTCGTACGACACTTTTACTGAAATTCAACAAAACAAGAACCAGGCTTTGGCAGTATCTATCAGTGGTTTCTTAATCGCAGTCACCATGATGTATGTGGCGGTTCTTCAGGGACCGAGCAAAGGCCTGCTTACCGACCTCATCAATGTGAGCCTCTACGCATTCACAGGGCTGGGGTTATTGCTAATCACCCGAGTGATCAACGACAAGTTGTTACTTCCCAGGTTTTGCAATAAAGAGCAAATCATCACGCATCAGAATTTAGGGGTTGGCGTTGCACAATTTGCCAGTTACATCAGTGCAGGCCTTATTGTCGCCGGGGCTCTGATGGGAGAGGGCAATTTCACCTCCGCCATCGTGTTTTATCTGCTTGCTCAGTTAGTCCTGCTTATCGCAAGTAAACTGTATGATGCGCTGACGCATTTTGATCTGCAACATGAGCTGAAAAAGCACAATATGGCTGCTGCCTTCAGCTTTGCCGCAACCAAGATTGCCACTGGTATTATCTTATTCCACGCACTGCGCGGAGGGTTAGAAAGCTGGTCACAGAGCATTACTTTATTTTTCGTCGACGCATTAATTGCACTGGTATTACTGCCCGTTGTACGTTTGCTGACTGACTTGGTGCTGATGCCTGGCGTGAGGGTTAACAAAGCTATCGCAGAAGGCAACACTGCGGTTTCTCTCATTGAGGGTAGCGTGGCTGTGTCAGTTGCACTGACCATTTTCTACACACTGTAAAAAGGACAGTTTATGAGTGTGATAAAAACCTTTTTCCTAGCTTTAGTGATGGTAATTTTGTGCCTTTTTGGCCAAACCATATTAAAAGGGCCTGTTGCGAAAGTGCCATATGCTAAGAGTACGGAATTCTCAAACAAAGATATCGCCTATCATTTTGAAGTACCGCAAGACGGCCAGATGATGCGTTTTGAACTCAAAGGCACAATGAAAATGAACTCCTGGAAAGCCATGGATATGGAAGTCTATCAGGCTGATGGCACTTACCTGTTCAGTTATCAGGATGACCTGTGGTCAGAGTCCGGCAGAGACTCAGAAGGCAACTGGACCGAGCGTAAAACTAAAGCCTCCTTTGCAATTCGGTTTGCGAAAAAAGGCAAGTATCAGCTGTATTTGACTGATCAAAGTAGCAACAATCAAAAGCTGAATAACACACGCTACTATTTTCGTGTTGTGCCTGTGCGGGGAGATGCCAGTGTACTAAAACCGCTCTTATATGTCGCACTCATTGTGGCTTTCTTGTGCTTTGCAGTGCTGGGCAACCGCTATGAAGTAGATAAGCCGCTGTCTGGCAAAACAACCTATAACAAAAAGCCCTATGGTCACAATCCATTTGGCGATCAAGCCCGCCCCTCACGTGTTCCTTTGTACGCTTGGTGTTTCTCTCTCGGGCTATTTGCCTTGCTGTTCAGCTGGGCGTATAAAAATGACGATGACATTAATTACGTCAGTTATGCCTATGGTAAGTCACATATGACGGTTGATCGCAGCATACGCCAACAAAGTATGTCTGGCGCAAATCACCGTGGTGGCAGTGGTCGGGGTGGTAAATAAGTGCTGAGAGAAAGTCATATCCTGCTATTTAGTATCTTTATTGCAGGCTTGTGCTCGATTGTCTATGAGCTGCTGATAGCTACCACAGGTGCTTATTTTCTTGGCGACAGTGTCACGCAGTTTTCCATTACCATTGGCGTGTATATGGCCTTTATGGGCGTGGGCTCATATCTGTCTAAATGGGTAAATGACAACACATTACTGGCACAGTTTATCGTTTACGAGCTGATGCTCGCGCTGATTGGTGGCAGCTCAGTCCCGCTGCTGTATTTTTGCTACGCTCAGGGCTGGCATTTTCAGAGTATGTCGATTGTGCTGACTGCCCTGATTGGTGTTTTTGTTGGTCTTGAGATCCCGCTACTATCGCGGTTAATGGAAAAGCACTACACATTGAAGGTCAACCTTGCCAATGTGCTGTCTATTGATTATCTGGGCGCGCTCATTGCCACTTTGGTATTTCCATTAGCGCTTTTGCCCTGGCTTGGTGTGTTTAAAACTTCATTGCTGTTTGGTCTGATTAACCTATCTATCGCTTTGTCCTTGCTGTGGTATTTTTACGATCAGTTTCCAAAGACACAGGCTCATCTGTTAAGGCTCTTTCTGGTCCTGGTGTTATCAACACTTGCGGGACTCATGCTATTCAGTAAAGCGCTTAACCACCACTGGAACGAGACGGTTTTTGAAGACCGTATTGTTCATAGCGAGCAATCACACTATCAGCAGTTGATCATGACCAAAAATAAAGACGACTTACGGCTGTATTTAAACGGCGGGTTACAGTTTTCTGCCATTGATGAGTACCGCTATCATGAATCTCTCATACACCTGCCATTGCAGCGGCAAACGGATACGCGACAAGTCTTGATCTTAGGCGGGGGAGACGGTCTGGCAGCCAGGGAGTTACTCAAATATCCACATATAGAAGCCATTACTCTGGTTGACCTGGATCCGGCCGTCGCTGAATTGGCGCGCAGCAATGTCCACCTAAAAAAGCTCAATCAGGATGCTTTACTGAACCCTAAAGTCCGGGTACTCAATCAGGATGCCTTTGTTTATCTGACAGACACCCGCCATAAGTACGACCTGATTGTGGTGGATTTACCTGATCCAAAAACTATCAGCCTTTCAAGACTCTATAGCAAACAGTTTTATACCCTGGTAAAACACAGACTGAATACGCAGGGGATCATGGTTACTCAGGCGACCAGCCCCTACTTTGCCAAGGAAGCGTTCTGGTCTATTCACAACACGGCAGCAGCAGCGGGCTTTCACTCAGTTACACCCTATCACGCTGACATCCCTTCATTTGGCAACTGGGGCTTTGTGATGGCATGTAAAGCGAAGTGCCCCATACAGCATCAAGCTTTACCTGCCACACGTTTTTATGATCCAAACATTGAGCCCCTGCTAATGACTTTTCCGGCTGATATGCATAACACCAACAGCAAAGTCAGCAGCCTGGATCAGCCGCATGTGCTCTACTACTACCTGGACGGCTGGAAATACTGGAACTGAGTCGCGCTTACGATCGCTTAGAAAGGCCAGCAATTGCAAGACAAGTCTGACACATCGCAGCTTTTTCCCTTCCCGCCGCAACTGGCGATATCACAGCCTACGCATGGGTCGCCGCAATCGCAACGACTCTCTTTGTTTTTCCGTTTGTCTTGGTTATCTGACTGTTGGAGGGTGATATACGCCTGTTCACAAGCATGCATCCGGGACTTTATCTGCTGGTATCCCTGCCAAGCACCGTCCTTTTTTACAATGTCCAATACAGCCTGTGAACAGCTTGTGCCCTGATGCACAACGGCATGAGCGCACCGAAACCCTTTATACGGAGAAAGAAAGCGTTGATAAAATCGTATCAATAATATGGCCAGATAATCCATAGCCCCCCCAATGTTGTATAACTCTGTGCAGCCTCCGATGAACTCATCTGGCGCTCGTCATTCCGAAGCACAACGGCATCCTGGAAGCGGAGAAAAGCGCATTAATCTGGTATAGAGTTTAAAAACGTCATTACCCTTTTAATCGACTCACTGCCATCTATCACCCCATCCGCAATATCTTCACAGATCCGCATGATTTCATTTCTTGAGCCAAAAGGGACAGCTTCCAGGCACTCGATTTCTTCTCCGGCAATGCGTAGCACATCATGAATATCTGCACATTCCGCGCGCTTAATCGCACTGAGGATAATGTGTTTTCTTTGCTGATTCGTCATTCAAAAACGCTTACTGCCCTACAATTTGCTTTTGGCGACAAAGGTTTTAGTCACAATACGCCACGCATTTTGACGTTTATACATCACTAAATAGTCTATGTAGTGTGTTTTCGGGGTGTGAAAATCCAGTTTAACCATCGCCATTTTATCATCTACGATATCAACAGATAAAATATTGGCTTCCCATTTATCCTTTGTGGCCTCCTTAAAATAACCAGCAAACTCCTTAAGTGAAATCACCCTGACCGTTTCTTGCTGCGTTTCTTTGTCTACCCGGATCATTTTGATATGGCCAAACTCTAAATCAAACGCTTGTGCCAGCAATGTCTGATCGCCCTTTGCTGCACCATTGAAGTAGGTATATGCGGTGTCAACAACAGCTTGATACTCAGTCCCGGTAACCGCTTCAGCTCGACTGAATGTAGAAACCAGTAGTGTTGCCGCAGCCATAGCTGTAAAGAATAATTTCATTATTTTAACTTCCTTTAAATTGTGTTTATGATTCACTGATTCAGCTAAAAGCAAAGGCTAATCAGGGTATATATTTATATTATTACGTAAGCTGGCTTGCATCTTAAAAGGCATATTATTAAGCATTAATACACTCACCGCCTCAATGGGCTCATATATCTCTCATTGAGATAAAAATCACATCAATGCAGATTTAAAGAAAACCTATCAAGTAAATTACATGCACTCAAGCAGGCTTGCGATGAAGAGTATCAACTTTGCGCTCGTTCGTTTTTCACAACTCGCTCTAAAATCGTCCTACCCCCTTCTATCTGCATCTACCTCAGCCATGATTGATTTTTACGAATACAGGCATCGAAAAATCCTATTAACAATTTTGCAAACAAAAAATTATACTCTCAGAGAATTAAGTAGATGCACTGACGACCGGGTAGATCTGGCTGGTCGACAGGTATGTTGAAGAAAAAAGGTAACCCTTATGACAACAACGATGATGTTTAAAAAGTCAGCACTGGCCGCATTGGTGGGTGTTGCGATCACGGGTCTGAGCGCCTGCGCAAGCAACAATGATGCTCAGCAAGCCAGCCACTCTAATAGCGAAATCAGTAAACCAAAAGGCGCCGTCGGTAGTGGTCATGTACCCACAGGCGTGGCCAAATCGAACCAGTTCTGGTGGCCAGACCAACTTGACCTGTCGCCTCTGCGTGATCACGACAGCCGCTCCAACCCACTCGGCGAAAACTTTGATTATGCTCAGGCATTTAACCAGTTAGATATAGCTGCGCTCAAGCATGATATGAACGAATTACTGACAACGTCACAAGACTGGTGGCCAGCGGATTGGGGCAATTATGGGCCTTTGTTTATTCGCCTGGCGTGGCACAGCTCTGGTACCTACCGGACACTAGATGGTCGCGGCGGCGGTGATGGCGGACAAATGCGCTTTGATCCACTCAACAGTTGGCCTGACAATGGCAACCTCGATAAAGCAAAACGCCTGCTTTGGCCACTCAAGCAAAAATATGGAGAGCAAATCTCCTGGGGCGACCTGATGATTCTGGCCGGCACCGTTGGTCTTGAGAATATGGGCTTCAAAACCTATGGGTTTGCCGGTGGCCGAACGGATGACTGGGAGCCTGATTTGGTCTACTGGGGTCCGGAGGTTGAAATGCTGGCCAGTGATCGCGAAGAAAAAGACGGTAAACTCCAGCGCCCGCTGGGTGCCACTCATATGGGCTTAATCTACGTCAATCCGGAAGGTCCCAAAGGTAAGCCCGATCCGGTAGGCTCAGCGAAAAACATCCGCGTCGCGTTTGGTCGCATGGCCATGAATGACGAAGAAACGGTGGCGCTGATCGCTGGTGGCCACACCTTCGGTAAAATGCATGGAGCCCACAAAGCCAGCAAATGCGTTGGCAAAGAACCTGGTGGTGCTGCTATTGAAGAGCAAGGGCTAGGCTGGAAAAACAAATGTGGCAAAGGCCACTCAGAAGACACCGTCACCAGTGGGCTGGAAGGCGCCTGGACTCAGGCTCCAACTCGCTGGACTACATTATATCTGCAAAACCTGTTGAACTTTGAATGGCAGCAATCCCGCAGTCCCGGCGGCGCGATTCAATGGATCCCAACAGACGAAGCACTACACACTTCAGTGCCGGATGCGCACGTTAAAGGGAAATTCAATTCGCCAGTTATGACGACCGCAGATCTGGCACTCAAGTACGACCCTGAGTATCGTAAAATTGCCGAACGCTTTTTAGCGAACCCGGAAGAATATCGCCTGGCCTTTGCCAAAGCCTGGTACAAGCTGACACACCGCGATATGGGGCCACGCACTCGATATCTGGGTAATACAGCACCCGACGAAGCACTGATCTGGCAAGACCCAGTCCCGGCAGTCGACCACGCGTTAATTAATGAAGCTGATGCCAAAGCAATCAAGCTGGATATTCTGAAAACCGGTATCAGCGTACCGGCGCTCATCCGCACCGCCTGGGCCTCTGCTGCCAGCTTCCGTGTCTCAGATATGCGTGGCGGCGCCAACGGTGCTCGAATTATGCTTGCGCCACAAAAAGACTGGCCAGTTAACAACCCAGACGAACTGTCCTCAGTTTTGAATCAACTACAAGCAGTTCAGGCTCGCTTCAACCGTGCTGCGGGTGGCAGTAAGCAAGTATCCATGGCTGATGTGATTGTCCTGGCAGGTGCAGCAGCCGTTGAGCAGGCAGCCAAGAATGCGGGTATCACCGTTTCTGTGCCTTTTACCCCTGGCCGTACCGACGCGACTCAGGCGCAAACTGATGTTGGCTCATTCACACTGCTTGAACCAAAAGCGGATGCCTTCAGAAACTATTTTGATGTTAACGCAAGCTACCGTTCGCCGACCGAGATGCTGATCGATAAAGCCGATCAGTTAAACCTGACTGTACCAGAAATGACGGTGCTGCTGGGCGGGCTGCGTGTACTCGGTGCCAATGCTTCAGGATCTCAACACGGTGTATTTACCGATAAAGTGGGCACCCTGAGCAACGACTTTTTCGTCAACCTGTTGAGCATGTCTCATCAGTGGCAGAAAACCAGTCAGGCGGGCCTCTACGAGAGCATTGACCGAAGCACAGGCGAGCAACGCTTTACGGCCACCAGCGTCGATTTAATCTTTGGCTCAAACTCTGAGTTGCGCGCCGTGGCCGAAGTCTATGCGTATGACAACGCCCAGCAAAAGTTTGCAGAGGACTTTGTTAAAGCCTGGCACAAAGTCATGCAGCTGGACCGCTTTGATTTGCGCCATCAGTTGTAATCACACCCCAATTGTCAGTGCCTGTCATTACAGGCACTGACACGCAAGCAACTCACCGCACTGGCCATCCTTTTTCCCGCTCACACTCAGTCAAAGGTATCTGTCACGTGCCCTACACCAACAATCTGACCTTGTTGACGAATTTCGAACTTTGTACCCAATTTTATCGCCATAGACTTATTTAGTCTGACAGTTACATGTAGCTCATCGCCTGGCATCATCATTTCAATGTTCCGAGGCCAGTCCGCCGTGCCTGCCACGTCAAGGTAGTGGAGGCTAAAGTCAGCTTCAAAATCATTGAGCAAAGGGGTTCTGCGTCCGCCCTCTTCGCTGGTCAAGCAATAAACCCGTGCTTCAAAACGTTGACATGATTTCAGCGTACCCGCTTCGCAAAGCACCATCCCTCTTTCAATATCAGAGCGTGGGATCCCTTTGAGGCCTATCGCCGCGCTATCCCCCGCACTCACCCTTTCTTGTGGGTGTGCCCCAATATCAATGCTTGAGCAACTTGTCTGTCGTGTATCTCTGATACCAACCAGCTCAATGGGGTCATGTACTCGTATAGTACCTGTTTCAATTCTGCTATAAGCTTGCGTATCACGACGCGGTAAGGTAAATATGTCCTCAACAGGCATCATAAAAGGCTGGTCTTTAAATAATACCGGGTCTATAAAATAGTCATCCATCGTCCTGATTAAGTCTCGTATTTTATCCTCCCAAACGGGCACGCCTTCAAGCGCTTGTAATGCCGAACCATAGATCACAGGTGCATTGTCACCATCAAACCCATAGCCATTAAGCTGCTCTCTTACAAGTGACTCGACAAGCCCCGTTAGCTCGTCGTACTGCTCCAAATCGCACTTATTCATAAATATTATGATGTGACTGACGCCGAAATCTCGCAATAACATCAGGTATTCGTCGCATGCTCTGCTAAAATCGGGGTCCTGACTGACCACCAGAATCGCGGCATCGACTCTGGTTTCGCCACTGTTGATCCCTTTAGCGTGGTCCATATAGTTGGGACAATCATATTGAATGCACACTCGGGCCGAGGATTCATACACCGCTTCTGAGCGGTAAAAGGTCACGCCAGATCGCGCTTTGTGTTGTGGCGCATTGTTTAATGCGGCAAAGTCTTGTGCTACCGCCATATGATCTTTTGCCAGAACCTGCGTGATAGCTGCGGTTAAGGTCGTTTTACCATGCCCTCTGGCACCGATCGTATCGATAAAAATAGCTTGTTTCATAAATTCATCGTTGCTTGCCATACTATAACTTCCTGACTCAGGTGATATTTAACTGACCTTCATTATGATAAAGGGTCTGCTTAAATATCAATGACACAGTATTACACCTGTGATACTGAAGCCGCAGTTTTAGACTGTTTGCTATTGTGTTTTTCGACTATGCTGGAATTTCAGCCAGAAAGGTGAAGGAGGTATTATCAATTTGGCTGACCCCTCTTCAAGAGCAAGTATTTAGACCTTTTACAATCAATACTGGCTATTTTACGGATCATTACCTTGCCTGATTTATTGCCGGGAAACTCCTGCAATGAATTACCCGGCTGATGGAAGTAATAATTATAACTTAAACTGCTCAACACAAGACTTGAGGTCGTGCGCCAGTTCACTGATTTCATGACAGGCATGAGAAATTTGATTTGCGCCTTCGGTCATTTCCACACCTGCCACATTAATGTTCTCGATATTTCGGTTGAGCTCTTCGGACACCACTGACTGCTCGTTACACGCTGCCGCAATTTGAGTACTCATGGCGGCAATGCTGTCAATTTCCTGCTCAATCTGACCAATGGTTTTACTGACCGTGTCAGTTTGCTCAACACACACGTCAATCCCCGTCTGACAGGTCCGGGTTGCTTCGCCAGTCTCTTTGGATTTCTGTTGCAAATCACTGACAATTTCGACAATTTGGGTAGTTGAATCTTGTGTCCGACGTGCCAGTGAACGCACTTCATCAGCTACCACGGCAAAGCCTCGCCCTTGCGTGCCTGCACGTGCCGCTTCAATGGCTGCGTTTAACGCCAGTAAATTAGTTTGCTCCGCAATCTCGCGGATCACGTCCACAACCACATTGATATTTTTAGAGTTCTTTTCAAGATTGACGGCCAGATCTCCCGCATGCGTGACAGTATCCGCCACCGCAGAAATATGTGAAATGCTGCTTTTCAGTGCCACACTCCCCTCGCGGGATTTCATGTGTGCCTGATTAGCGGATTCTGCCCCCATTTCTGTGCTCTGTGCGACCTCAGTCACTGCTGCCTGCATTTCGGTCATTGCCGAAGCAACGGACTGCAGCTCATTTTGTTGATTCTCCATGCCTTTGGCATTTTGTGCCGAGATCATATTAACCTCTTCAACAGCAGAAGAGAGCAAGATAGCGCTGTCATTTATTTTCACAACAAGGCCGTTTAGCTGCTGACGCATTTTCTCCAGTGAGACGAGTAAGGAGCCAAGCTCATTTTGACCCACAGAATCGGTTTCAATACGGGTACTTAGATCGCCGTTGGCGATATTTCCGGCCAGGTTCATGGCTTTTTCCAGCGGCCGTCTGACAGCGCCACTGAGCACAATACAGATCAATGCAATCATTAAGGCTGACACTAAGGTGCTCATAATAATGGCCTTAATCACTATGCTAACGGCCCTGACCGCTGAATTTTCAGCGCTGCCCACATTGTCACTGTTTATTTTTTCCAGTGCACTAAGCTCATCCATTGCTCTGGAAAAGGTAGGATAGCTGTTGAGCACAATGTCATTCGCCTGAGCTACTTTGGCATTACGCACCAGAGAATTGAAATCAGAGGTTGCGGCTGCATACTGTCGCCATGCCCGGGCAAAGGCCTCAAACTGGCGCTGTTCTATATCTGAAACGTCCAACTGGCTGTACAGATGTATTTTACGATCAACGCCGCTTCGTAAATCATTCAAAATAGACAACCACTCGGCCATTTGTGGATGTTCCGGGTTCATGGTCGCACCAAACTCGTCTTTACGTATGGTGGTCAAGTCTATTTTAATATCCTTCACTATCTCAACAGAGGGAATACTTGTTTGCACAATAAAGCCCAGATCATCGCGGACGCCACTCAGTCCGTTATAGGTCAGTAAACTCACTGCGAAAAAAACTAAAAATACAGATGAAAAACTCAGGCCAATTTGTTTGGTAATTGATAAGTCTTTTATTGCCATGCTCTTTATATAGGTCCCTAATTAGATAATGACTAAAGTGAACAAAAAACCGCCAGAGCTCGCCCCTCAGGTAGCACTCTAGCGGTTATCATAAAATACTGTATATTGAGTTAGCACAGAGGCATTTATGTTTGAAATCAGCATACCTATGCAGCAGTATGAATTATAAAACGCGCGCAGTACCAGCTGCGAGAGGCGTATAAATTCCACACGCCACAACTCAATATTTAATCAACCATTATAATGGATTGGCAAATGCGGGGGAATGGAATATTTATTAAGAATTCAGTATTAAACTGCTGTTTTTATAAATAAAAAACAAATAGAGATCAAAAAAAAAACCCTCATTAACAAGCATAAAACACACTGATTAAATACGTATTGAATCATTACAAAACCGAGTTGACCAATGACTCCTGTGCTGAATGATGTTGTGCTGCCATTGCAGCCCGAACTTGAACTATATTTTAGACCTTCGGCACTGACGACTTTTCTATTCAATGAGATAATATGCAAATCAGATTGCTTTTGGCCAATACTGATCTGAACCTGAGAGCAAAGCGTATCGTGTTAAAAGCAATGGGAACAGATTATGCGTGAACTAACCATATTTTATGACGGCACCTGTCCACTGTGCGTAAAGGAAATGACGGCACTGACAAAACGCGACACGGCGAAGCGGATCGCAACAGTAGATATCTACAGTGAGGACTTTGCACAGTATCCAACCATTGACGCCAATGAAGCAAATACGATTTTACATGCGCTCGATGCAGACGGTAATCTAATACTTGGTCTTGATGTCACACATCAGGCCTGGCGACTGGTGGGGATGGGATGGTTATACGCGCCACTAAGATGGCCAATCATAAAGCCACTCGCAGACAAACTCTATTTAGTGTTTGCAAAAAACCGCTACCGTATTTCTTATTGGCTCACCGGCCGCTCTCGGTGCGACAGCGGCGTATGTCGAAAATAAGGCATATGTTGTCTCCTCAAAAATTAGTGCGCCTGTGACAAAATAACGGACAATCTTTTTCTCTCGTTTTGTGTAAACAACGTTTGTGTCAGCGATGCCAGTGCGTCATCAGACGCGCCTTTTTCTAAAAGCTCAGACCGTCGTTGTTTATACTCGCTTACTCGCTGCGTCCAACTGGATTGATTGTGGCGAACTTGCATTAAACGCTGTGCTGCTGCATCTCCATACCGGGCACTGAGTTGATTGTAATCCATGTTGTGCCAACTGTGTTTTAACGTGATCAGGGTTTGGGTGGCTTCTATCGTTTGTCGCTCTGTTTGTGGTAACTGACTGATATGCGCGCCAATCAGCTCAGTCCGGGTCTGCTCGCTCAGGGTTTTGTCAGATAAAATCTGCCAGCGTGCTAAGGTCTGAGCATGCCAACGGTTCTCGCTTTCAAACCAAGCGGCTATCACTTCAGCGGAAAAGTACAGTCCCTGAAGCGTTTGCAGTGCTTCAAAACGCTCGTGCATAGTCAGATTAGTATCTACCTGAGTCAGTGCCTGTTTATAGGCCATATAATCGTGGGCGATATCCCTCAAACAGGGTGGTAGGCGATGTGTCTGTTGCGCCCAGTGCTGTTCCAGTTGCTCGTTTTGCAATAACAAAACCCAGTCGTCGAGCTGGTGCTTATGTGCCCGGGTAATGGCGCTGCAATGCTCAGGCTCTGCTGGCATCACAGCGGCAGACTGCGCTTTAATCTGGTGTGGCGTCTCTGTCACTACGCGTGCGGAGCCAGTCACTATCTCAGTGGTAACTTCAGGGTCTCGTTCGGATAACAGAGTCCAAAGACAGACACTTAGTCCAACACAACTGAGTGAAAGTAGACGCCAATACCTCATAGATTTAACCCCTTCAGGCGGCGAATATGCTGACGATACACAGTCAGAGGGTCCGTTTCGAACAGATGATGAATACCAATTGTCTGATTGACCTGATCCAGGTGGTTCATCTTAAAGTCATTGCCAATCACATTGCCCAGATTACTTGAGCAAGCGGAAACCAGGCCGTCATTGGCTTCGTCAAACACACCAGAGAACAGTAACAAAGCATTATCAGCCGGGTCCAGCAAATTGGTCCATGCCCGGCTGCCGCTCCAGGAAAAATAGTACACGCCGTTACTGGCCAGCGTTTCACCCTGACCGCAATACTGAGCTGGCACGCCTTCAGGATACTTTTGATTAAAAGCGATGGTGCCTTCAGTTGTCAGTGCACTCAGCGCTTCAAGGGCATCTTTGGGCGCCGTTGGCTTGCCTGATAACAAATCAATCAATCCAGCCAGACCATTGGCCAGAGACGCTAAGAACTGCTCCGAAAAAGATCCCTGATCCACACCACCACGCACCACATCAGCAAAGCGGCTACCCCAGTTAACCCCACCTATACTGGTTACCGACGCAACCCATTGGGGCTTAACCGATGCCACATAACGAATAGTTTGTGCGCCCTGGCTATGGCCTATCAGGTTGACTTTGTCTTTGCCTGTCAGTGCTCTGATCAACGCAACCTGCTCCAGCAATTGCTCACCGCGTAGTTCTGAGTTGTGTGCTGATGAGACTTCTGCCACATAGACGTTCCCGCCTTCCTGGCGGATCACTGAAGGCACCCGATAGAAATAATCGACCCCCAGTAAATTATCAAAACCAAACAAACCATGAACCAGCACCACAGGGTATTCGAGCTCATCATTACTGTGCGCCAGTTGCGCAAAGAGTGACGTCACGCAAAGTAAGAGTGAGAGTGTTATTTTTTTCATTTACCTGCTCCAAAAGTTACAATTTAGCAACAAAAGAGTAGTTCATAGTGGTAAGAGGTCAAGCCTCACTGTTTAAAAAACACACTAAAAAGTACCCAACGCTTAGATGGCGCAGGTTCATTAATTTGTCAAAGATGGCGAAGATTTTCACTTTATTAATTGATAAATAATGATTTTTTATAATAGGTTTGAATTTGCACTACGCATGCAAAGAAATGACCAAATACGTATTGTGTTGCAGATGCAAGAATTAGAGCAATTAAGTTAAAATTAAGGACCTATAAAAATCCACACAAGTGACTTTGAGGTTTGCTTATAGCCTCTGTAATAGATTGATTAATAATCAAAAAATCTTCCACACTGATACAACCGATTGCAATACCATGACCTGTAATGCCGATGTAATGTCAGGTTTAGTTGATTTGTCGTTTACTTGAACTAGTTTTTGGTGAGACAAACGCAGCGCCTGAACTTCCCAGTGTGATAACGCCGTCTGTTATCGTCAGCTCGCTTAGTTCTGACCTTGTCTCTTCTATATGTACCGTCGAAGTCTGTTTGCTATACAGGTTTAGCGCTCTCGGAGCCAGGTAGTCCGTGTGGGGTCGCACGTCAGTTCCTTTCGCAATAAACATCCGTAAGCGAGCGGCTTAACCCATAAAGGAACTAAAATGATTAAACTCGAGAACCCATCGAATTTTTTGATGGCAAAACCATTACAAAAGCCAAAAAAAGTGGTAGGTGGCTGGAGCGATAAACAATTGCATGACCACTTACAGTGGGCGGTTGACGTTGAGATGTACACCATTCCATTTTATATGGCTGCTATGTATTCCATTAAAGATCAATCCACTGAAGCTGGTCGCTTGATCAAGTCGGTCGTGAACCAGGAGATGTTGCACCTGCAAAGCGCAGCAAACCTTGCCAACGCCTATGGCACTGCTCTTGAGATCCGCGCCCCTCAGTACGGCACAACTATCCCACATCTGGATTTTGACCTGGATGATCCTAACCCGAAAGACATCTACTTCCCACACTCAACGGCCATCGGCGCGTTTGACGTGGAAAGACTGAATACCATGTGTATTATCGAATTCCCCACCTGGAAAGAGAAAGGCGGCACCGGTGCCACAGATGAATATGGCTCCATTGGCGAGTTATACGCTGCAATCAAAGCTGGCTGTGAAGCACGTGTTGATTTACTTCAGGCCAACGCAAAACAGGTAAACCACTTTGGAAACTTTTACCCTGATACGCAGCTGACAATCACCGAAGCTGGCTCTGATGGTTTGACGCAGGCTTACAACCTCATTGATTTAATCACCGATCAGGGAGAAGGGTATGAAAAAACAGCACAGTATATTCCGCCAGAATATCAAAATCGTGCGGATGATATTCAGCCTACCTGGGATCACTACGAAAAATTCACTTACCTGTTAAAACAGCCTTTGCCAGAAACCCACGCGATTGTGCCTTACGGTGAACGACAAAAGAGCCTGCAACAAATTCAGTTGCAACACTTTAGCGAATTTCTGGAAATCATGAATGAGACCTTTACGACAGGGAACACTCCGGATGACTTTGCGGTAGTGATGTACAAAAATGGCGCAGCAATCTCAGCCTGCTGGCAAAATGGCGTGTTGCCTTTGTTTTCAATGCCAAATGATCAATAAGGAATGCCATCATGTCTAAAACACTATTCAAAATTCATCCTGCTATTGGCATTGCACGCGTTGGTAACAGTGAAGAATATTACCTGGCGCCTGAGAGCATCGCTGCACTACCTCAGCCAGGCAAACCACAGAAAACCACGGGGGGATTGCCGCTCGATCCAGCTACAGGTGAAGTGATCACCAGCTCTCAATTGCGCGATGAGCAAGGTGCTTTTAAACGCCAGGCAGCACGCTTTCGTGTGTTTGCTTACACTGACGTTGATCAGCCGAGCTACCCTGAACAAGGCCATAGCCAGGAGCTGACTGTGGGCGCCAGCTTTCAGGGCAAAACCGTGACTAACATCAAATGGTGTGTGCATCTGGCCAATAAGAAATCGGCCTGGTTCGTAAACGACGACGACCACGGTGTCGTTGCCTACGAAAATGGTAAGTTCCCGGTGTTACGTAACCTGTCTGAGGGCCTGGACCCTTACAATGAAAGCCGGTTATCCAGACTGGTCATAGACGCAGGCCCACGCGTGGTTGACCGGGAGACGCCCGAGGCTGAGTTTGATAACAGCGAAGTAGCGGCTTACCTGAAAGACGGTAACAAAGTTGAAGTCGCGGATTACCCTAAATCCTTCCCGTATATGCACTTTGACTACCTGGATATCCCAGAGAAAAACGAACAAGTGACAAGTGCTGAGTTCAAGATTAAGGACGTGGTAGATCGCAGCGACATCCATAAAGCACGCACACCTTATGGGATCACCAGCCTGGGTGAGCTACACACAGATGCACAAGGACGTCTAATTGTTGCCGGTGGTTATGGTAAGGCTGTTGGCTGGAGACTCGATAGCAAAGACAAGCCAGTGCCGATTGAAGGACCTGTCAACAACGACCAGTGGTTTGACGATACGTCAGACGGCCCGGTGACGGCTGTGGTTGAATTTGACGATGGCAGCATCGAGGAAGTATTTGGCGGCTGGGCGGTTGTGACCGACCCCAGTTACGCGCCACAAACGCTGAATGTGGTTTCTCTGTTTGATGAAGCCTACGATACCTTTGTCAGAAAGCTGAATTTACAACCTGAGTTATATCGCGATGGTAAATTTAATCCGGATTATAAACCGGCATTTGATGACCACATTAAACCGATCTTTAAAGCGACCGGGCAGCAACTGTGGAACGCCTACTTACCTGAAATTGCCATCCAGGCTCACAAATCGGTAGACGCGATCGTTGCAGAGGATGATCCGGACCGCACCATTTTAGCTGGCTTAGCCTATATTCGTCAGCCTAACCCGGGCACTGAGGCAACCTGGCGCTCGCAGTCGATTGACGAAGGCGCACCACTGATGCCGCTGGCGTTAGGTGATTCCAGTGCTGCAGGTGGTAAACCGTTTTTAACCCCCACAGTTACTCAGTATCAGTTCCTGCACTGCTGGTCGAATCATAACTATGTGCACACCAGCGCGCAAAAGCTCAATGAGGGCGAATACCTGGATCGGGCGACTCTGCAAAACTGCTTAGGTGGACGCTTTAGCCCGGGCATAGATATGACCTGGATCATTCGCGAGCCCGCCATGTATCAGGACTGGCTGACCGGTGCAGGACCATTTCGGATCAAGCATAAACCGCTTAACTACTCGACAGCGCAAACCGAAAAGCCATTTTTGGGCTTGGGCTGGATCCCACAACATGAAGACGTCGAGCATTTGGGTTTAGAGCCAGGTGATGCCACTAAGTTTATGGCCCTGCCCTGGCATGCAGATTATAACTCCTGTGCTATTCACCAGACTTCGCCGAATGACCTCAATTCTGAAACGCTCTACTGGTCATGGCCGGCGCAGCGCCCGGTTACAGTTTATGTAGCGGAAGACTATGATATCAATAGCAAAGAACTACCGGCACAGCGTTACTCGGTGCGAGGCTCCGGCACTTATCCGCAGGAAAACTCTCCAGAGGATAAACATGATTTAGCCAATGCAGGGCGCTTCTGGGAATACCGGGAAATGCTGACCAAGTGGGACGACATTGGCGTAATAGTTCAGGGCACGGTGATTGATGATGGCAAGCAGTACGCTGACCATGTTTACCTTGAAGTAGAAAGCAGATTAAAGGGCTGTGAACCTGAGTTAGCCGATCCAACCCCCTGGCCAATGATAGGTGGTAATGGCACAGCAACGAAAAAGAAATAAGGAAATATAATGAGCGCGATTGATGACAGCAGGAAATTTGACGTGGCCATTGTGGGTGGTGGTCCGGCAGGGACAGCGACAGGGATCGCGCTACAAAATATCGGCGTCGGCAGGGTTTTCCTTGCCGAAGCTGGTAGTTACAGCAAACCCAAAATTGGCGAGAGTATTCCGCCTGACACCCGAAAATTATTTCAACGCCTGAACATTGCTAATGCCTTTGAACAGCAAGACCATGAGCCTTGCCTGGGCAGTTTCTCCAGCTGGGGCAGCGCACAACTGGGGTTTAATGATAACCTGTTCAACCCCTATGGCGCAGGCTGGCATCTCGACAGACGTCGCTTTGACCGGTTTATGGCAGATCAGTTTAAACAAAGAGGTGGTCACCTTGCCTGTGAAACGCGCTTTGCGTCTGTCTCTGTTGAGCACAACACGCCCTATCCATTGCAGCTATCTTTTGACGACCAGCCGCCTGTGCGATGTCGCTTTGTGGTGGATGCCACAGGTCAGTCTGCCATTGTTGCCCGCAGATTTGGCGCCCAACCCAAAATGCAGGATACGATGCTAAGCATTGCCGCTTATTTTGATTGCAAAGACACTGACTTAAATACACTCAAGCTGACTTTGCTTGAGGCCATCGACCTTGGCTGGTGGTATTGCGCCTCTATTCCGAACAACCAGCTGGTGGTCAGTTTGACAACCGATGCCCATATCGCCAAAGAACATGGGCTGAAAGACCCAAGAAACTGGTTCGCCCTGTTAAATCAAAGCGCACATGTTGCAGAGCGCGTGCACAGCCTCGCCCCGCCTGCACATTTACACTACTGGAAAACCCCCTCCAGTTTGCTGAATCCGCCGGCAGGCAATGGCTGGCTGGCGGTTGGCGATGCCGCATCCTGCTATGACCCTATCAGCTCTCAGGGGGTTTATAAAGCGCTGGCAACCGGGCTTAAAGCCGCACACGCCATCGCAGACTGGCTGGATAATAAGCCAACTACACTGGCTGAGTATCGACAATACATAGGCAATGAGTTTATTAATTACCTCAGCCAAAGAGAATACTTCTACCAACAAGAACAGCGCTGGCATGAGGCCGCATTCTGGCAGCAACGCCGGGCAAGCTGACGGTAATACAAGTTACCACTCAATAATCAACAAACATGCCCGCCAAGTCGGGCATTTTAGTTTTAAAATTTAGCTAATCCGGCAGTAATACCAATTTGCTTAATTAAGTGATCTATTTTGAGGCGAGAAAATAGGGTCGATAACAAGGCAAAAATTTTGCTATTTAGTTGTTCTAAATGAGAAATTTTTAACGCTGTTAGCGTCCTATTTGCTCCTTCAAATAGACCAGGTATTAAGTGAAACTGGTATAAGATCACTCTCCGCCTTTTAACCAGTCAGACTTTTCATAGGTGTACTCTATATTAAAGCTGCTATCCGGGTAGAGGGTAAAAACCAACCCCCAGATCTGCTCATTGCTTGTTTCGAGCAGGTTATCACGAAGGAAAAAGGCGGCACTGTGTAAATCAATTGCAGCCTGAAGCGGGATATCCACACTAAGGGAAGGGCATGTTTTCTGGCCTTTAAAGTGCTTCCATACCGTTTCAGCTGTCGCACCATCGCCAATTTCTAATATCATTTCCAGCTTATCAAATGGCTCGTCAGGGTCGAAGTAGGCACAAAGCACGTTTCCCAGAATATTGTATGCTTGTTCTGTGTTCATCGTTCATTCTCTTAGTCTGTTTACTGTTTAGGCCTGTGCAGTCTCTTCACAATAGCACTTAAATCACAACAACGAGGCCGCCCCTTGTGAGGAACTTGCAGAAACATACAGTACAATTACCCCATACGCTAAGAAAGGCATGATCAGTGTGTTCTGCAATGATAAATGCATAAGGTAAGAACGAAAAGACCAGAAACAATAAGATCAAAGCATACCAATTGGTTACCACGCTGCTCGTAGAAAGAGGGAAAGAAAAACACCTATTATTTCTTCCCCGGTGAGTCTGGCAAACTCTTAGAGCTGGTTTGTGTTGTTTTGCGCTATCGCCACATCGGTCGCCCGCGCGTATTCGACATAGTCGACATACAGCAAGTTGACTATTTTACCGTACTGATTTTTCTCAGGCAGCTCGACCATTGCACTGCCTAATGCCCGGTTTGCTTCTTTGGAGACTGGCCATACGGCTGTTGGCGGGGTGAGTGTCCATGAAAGTAAGAAGAGATCGCACGGCACGCTTGGATCTTTTTTGCATTTGCCGGTAAATTCCTCGAACTTCCTGAACTGGTCTTGTTTCATCGCGCTAAAACTAATTTTATCGGAATACTCATCGAATACGGTAAGATCAGCTTCAGCAACGGCTTGCGAATCCCAGTCTTTGTAAACCCAAAAACCTTGCTGTGGCTGATCAATCGCTAAATCATTGCCAATGGCGGCCATCATTGCTGTACCCTCGTTTACGTATTCACTGAGTGTGCCCTCAGCTAAACGCTTGCCTTCAGGTTTCGTTTTAACCATCCATGCACCTATTGCATCTTCAACTTGTTGACGAAATGCCGGGTAATTAGTGCTATTGATGCCATCAAAGTGAGAAAACTTAAGGATGGCAAGCTCCTTGTGACCTTGTTCACAGTAAGCACGAATGTCGGACAGTACCTCGGATAAGTCAGGCCCGGTAATTGGGCCGTGATATATAACAAACTTACTGCCTGTCCATTTGGGGCGCAAATCGAAGTATCTGACTCCAGCTTCTAATTGACCTTTAATGGACAAGTCTTGCGTTTTACCAAAGACGGCGAGTCCACCTTTATACATCCCCGAATCATGAGAAGCTGGCAGGGCCAAATCTGAGATGGTTCTGTTACCCAGTTCACTTAACCTGTCTTGCATCCATGAAGCCCGGTTTGTGAGCATGGAGGTGGAATACCACAATCCGTATAAAATTGTTTCTGAAGGGTGCACCTGCACTGCTGTGTTATTAGCAATACCAACAGAAGGACGCTGACCATCATCAAATTCAACAGCGTCACTTTGCCAGTCAATTTGAGTCCCGCTAATTTGGCCCTGGCGTTGATAAAGCTTGCCGCCCTGACTCCATACTGCTATCACTATCTCATCGTCGGTTAACGCGACACTTGGCGCCGTACCCGACCCAAACTCATGGCTGCTACCAAAGTCAATTTTGCTGCCATTCACTCGACCCACGTGATACCAGACTTTTGATTTGCTTTGAGACTGGTGCACTTCAACAACGTAGCCATTATTATTCAGGGCAACCTGAGGAACAGAACCTGAGTCGTATTCATGGCTGGAATGCCAATCAACTTTGCTCCCGTTTACCTGTCCCACGTGATAGTAAAGACCGTTGCTAAAGGGGCTTTGAGTCTTGTGAACTTCTACCACTATACCATCGTCATTGACTGCAACATGCGGTTCAATACCACTGTCGTACTTATGAGAGCTATGCCAGTTTACGCCGTTTGAAGACACATCTCCGACATGATAGTACAGTGTAGAGCCAGCCTGGTTTTTATGCACTTCAACCGCAACACCGCGGTTGTTGATTGCTACGGCAGGCGTGTTACCGTCATCATAGTGGTGACTGGGTCCCCAGCTTACAGTCGCTTTGTTTAAGTTGCCGAACCGATAGTAAAGCTTATAACCTTCTTCGTTCTTGTGTACCTCCAGTACCTGACCAGAAGCATTGATTGCTACGTTGGGAATACTGCCTGTGTCGTATTGTTCTGCCAGTCCAAAAAATACATCTTTCATCGGTTTATTCCTCATATTGACCGTTTAATAAGTGATGAAAGGTTAGAAGTCCCGGGGTAAGCTTGGTATTACATGATATTACGTGCAGTCTTAATGACTGTATGGACAGACGTTAATTAGCTGGCCACTCTTTAGCGTTTGTTAATTGCTAAAAGAGTGGCATAAACACACGCTCACCCTATGACTACTGCTGGATGATCGAAGCAAGTCGTTTTTTGATTATTGGGTGCGTTGTGGCCTGATAAAACGCCGTCAGTTTGCCGATATTCTCCTCTGATAACGTGTAGTCAGCACGCTGATATGTTCTGACAAACGCATCCACTGTATTCACATCTGGTGCACCGGTCAGGCTGGTGACAACCTGGTCCTGATAGGCTTCATTGTTCGCCAACGATTTGATTGTATTGCGCCTGACTTGTCCGTCTGTGTGAGTTAGATATTCGGGCAGCCTGTTCACCAAAGTAGGGTTTTTACTATTAGCGATTGCCAAAATAGCTGTTGGCAGCTGTTGCGGCTCAGTCAGTTTGCGCTCCAATAATCGCGCCACCTGCTGTGACTGAGCTGGCGAAAACTTATTCATCGTGCCAATACTCAGCAATGCAACGCCTGACAATGTTTGGTCAGAATGATCGTCTGCCACAGCTTGCAGGCTGGTAAATGCAATATTAGATGCATTTTCGATTCTGCCTAGTGCCATTGCGACCTTTTGCAAAGAGGGATGGTCAAGATCGCGTTCAATCAGCAAGTCAGCAAGGGTTTGTTCGGCCTCCGGTGTTTGGGCTTTTTGCAACGAATAGATCAATGCGGAGTTCAGACCAGCATGCTCCGTCAGGTAGGCCTTAATGGTGCTATGATCGTAGTTCTCTAACATGAATTTGCCAATTTCTTTTGCCAGCATGGGATCCAAAGAACCAGTTAACTGCTCCAACTGTGCCATAAAGTTTTCCGCTGTGATCGCAATCGGTGCAGATGGGTTATTATCTAACGAGGGGACACTCGCATTATGAGATGCGATCCAGTTGGCCAGAGCAAATGGCTGGTATTCTACAGGCTGTATTTTCACAGTTTGTACAACTTGATACTGCTGCGTGTTTTGCTGCAAAGTTTGCGTATGACTATACTCAAGCGTGAGCGGACCTGGCTGATTGGTCATAGTCTGATCAGCGTTTTTTAATGTGAGCAACCAGCTTTCTTGCGCTTTATTATTGGTTTGCCTCTCTTGCCTCACAATTTCTCTGCCAATGGCATTACCATCTTGCTCAAAGCGATATGTCGTTGATCCCAATGCATCATTGAAGGTTAGCGTTTCTGTTAGTGAATAGCTCATCAGATCCAGTATTTTTGGCAACACGGATAACGGATGAGACTGAGCTAATCCCAATAGGTCAGAGTGCACAAATTGCTGGCCGTCATAAGAAAAGTAAAACGGTAACTGCTGCGGCATGTGCTGAGTTTTGTTATCAGAGACAAATTCTATATCGGTTAACAGCGCGGCAGACCTTGAAGCATTCCCTAAAGCCTGATGAAAGTACATGTTCCAGGTTAAATCAGAGTGAGCAAACGCAGTGCCTTTATCACTCAATACAGCAGACTGTATATGGACCCGATATCCAGAGACATGCTCCTGGCTCTTGACGTGATTGGGGTTAGCAGTGCGCACGGCTTTAGCGTCTGGGCTCTGATAGGCCTGTTTAAATGACAAATTAGCCACGAAAACCAAGATGCCTAGTAGACTAAAAGAAGCCAGCGTAATCGTTATTTTTTTCATAAAGCTATCTCGAAATGGTGGCCTTATTCAGGCCACCAACATCCACGGGTTATAGATCTTCCCAAACAGGGCTTGCATATTCGTACAATACGGTTTCACGCGTATACAGCGGGTCCCATTTCAGGACATCCACATTAAACTGCAACAACCCCCACAGCTTTTTGCAGTAAGCCTGGATCTTGCCATCTCCACCAGTCAGCTTAGTGCTTACCTTCAGCTCCAAAAAGCCTTGTTCAATCACTTGTTCATCCTGAACAATGCGACGGATACCGGCTTCTACATAGCCCTTGCCCTTCACTTTCAATAGATTAACTTTACCTTTAACGCCGGCTTCAGAGATACCATGACCAAACGATCCATACGCCGAGCTAGACACTACACCGCCAACAAACGGCTCTACAGCAGCATAGACATAATCTGGGCGTCTTATCCCGTCTACTTCAAATGGCTCTTCATTGCCATGTCCACCAATCACACCACCCACGGTAAATTCAGCACCGGCTTCAATACCCGCACCAAATTTAACGCCTAGTTTGAGCAGGCCCAGAGGGTCAAGCGGCAGCTCAACTTTAGGCTTAATGGGTTCAGGGATCAGATCAAAATAGTACTCGACAGGATAGGTGATCGAAGCATCTAACAGATCGTCGCAGTTTGGCTTAAAGGCTGCGACAGTGTCTTCACCTACAGTAAAATTAAAGCTCATGCCTTGTGTACAATCCAGTTTGCTGGGGTTAAACGAAAACTCCAGCTCCCCGATGGACATTTTAAAGTTACGGTTATTCAGCTTTAGCCAGTTTCCAGCCTGATAGAAGCCTTGTGTAGCACCATTTTGCACCTGATCAACGTACATCCAGCCCTGTTGATCACGATACTGATGAGACTGGCCAATCACTTTGTTCTTTTGTATCGAACGCGCATTACGCTCTACATAACCAGGATCTTTATACAGGTAAGCATTTGCAACAGGTGACAATGTAATCGCAGAGATAACGCTCAACATTGCAGCGTATTTAAACTTCATAATTTCCTCATTATTTTATTCGAGTTTTAAAATTTCATTTCTACATATGTTGCGCAACACCGACAAATTACACCTTTTTCTTTACAATTTACTTTCAAAATTACCTTTTGTGGTAAATGAGGTTTTCGTTTGTATTTTGGATGAAGAATTAACACTTTAGTTTTATGTGTGTTTTCAATTGAATTTTCTAGAGTTTTTAGCCTAGAAAGCAGATGTCAGGCTATATTTCAGGTGCCAGTTGCAAAATGTACAGACTGCCACCCACCAGAATGATGCAAAATACAAAACAATAAAAACCAACATAGTTACAAACAACTGTCACACACCTCATGTAACAAGGATGGGTGATCTGTACTGTGCATTTAAGTACTATTACTCGACCAGATTAAGTTGTTTAAAGACCGGCCCAGGTTCAAAGAGGATAGGAATGGCGTTTACAAACAAAGATGTGTTAATTGTATTAGGCTGTACCAATGATGATAGCGGCGTGCTTTCCAGCCTGGCAAAAGAGCGTGCAGACAAAGCAATTGAAGTGCTCAGCAAGCATAACATCCGGTGTGTGCTTACTGGTGGCTTTGGTGCACACTTTAATGTCACAACAACGCCACACTACGAATATATGCGACGCTACATCGACAGCAAGCTTCCCCAGCCGATGCACTTTGTTCAGGGAATATCGTCAGCCAATACATTCGAGGATGCGCAAAAAACCAGTGAACTTCTGGGCAGTCTGGATTATAACAATGCGTATGTGATTACCTCTGATTTTCACGCAGCCCGGGTCGGCATGTTGTTCGAGTTATTCTGCAACAAACGCGTCAGACTCATCACATCAATCACTAAAAAGAATGCCAGAGAGTTAATCGAACTGATGCAACACGAAGTCAATGCAATCTCCTATGCCGCTGAGCTCAATAACCTTTAATGCGAATCGACAGAACGAAACAAGCATAAAGTGGCAGCAAACAGTCCAGCTATATTAAATTGCTATGCTTGAGAGCTTACTTTTTGCTCCCCACATTGATACCCTAATAAATTACTAACATGCTCAACCCTATATGGTTAATTCTGGAGTGCTAGTTTATGCAAAAGCTATTTTTTATTTTGATGGGCTTATTCTGCCTGCCCACCTTTGCTGCGGTAGGAGACAGTGTTAATACGCAGACACTGCCGATAGAGAATATAAGAGTGCAACTATACAAAGGGGACGCCTACCTGTATTTTTCACCTAAAGAAAAAGACTGGTCCGCACCGGGTTGCCCAGGCACAAAATTTGCCTATATTAGGGAAAGTGAAGCGGGTGCAAATTCCATTATGTCCGTCGCTTTAGCGGCGAGAATGGCCCAGATCCCGGTAAAATTCACTGGCATCTGTGGGGATATCAGCGGTAACCTTGGCTACATGCGAATTACCGATATATCAATCTAGTAAAAGCGCCACCGGGAAACGAAAGACACAGCTTTGATAGTCTTCACTTTTTCTTTGACTATCATAACCACGCGATACGGTTAAGCGCATTATTGAAGCTGGAGATCTGAGCAAAGCTATTTACAATAATACCTCAGAGCACATGCATCCAATGTAGTGATGTGCCAACTGCAAAGGCTGTATGGTCATTTAATATGTGTGGCTGCTGCCAGAGGAGCATGAAACCTGGCATCGCTCTGAGCGTCATACAAAGGAATCGGCGTGCTGTCTGCACGCCTGTTTTGGAAAGGTATAATTTAACATACCTGTGAAACTGAGCTAAGGTAATTCATACCATTGTTCAGCCAATCACTGCCAACGTTCTTTATAGTCAATCACATCCTTATTTTCATCGTATACCAGATAAATAGTATGTGCTTTTTTCTCACCCAAAGAATATGAAATTTCGGTATAAGACACCAACAACTCTTCTTGATACATATACTTAGCGACAGGCTGATTAAAATAACTGCTTGTGGCGTTACTTTCTAACTCTACAATCTCATTGCCGCTTCGTTTTACGATCAATCTCTTATCCGGGTCATCCAAGCTCGCCTCTAAGGCCCTTAGCCTATCTAGCACATCAGTCAACGGGACTTTACTTTCTGGCTTTCCAGATGACAAATGAAGGGGAGCAGGCTGTATTACATTCCCTGACTGCTCACCGCTCAACTCTGTCCCATGGCTTTCTTGATACACATTTAGCACACCTTTCTCAGAGTTGTTGAGATGATGTTCTTGCTCCAGCCTCTGGTTTTGCTCAGCCTCCTCATTATTCTGAGAGTTTACTAAGAGCAGCCCCCCCATGACAAAAACACCAATTAAAATTGTATACTTATGCTTAAGAAACATCATAAACCTGGTTGCACTGCTATTAAGGTCAAATCTGACCCATTGCTAATCAATAACTCGCCCTCTTTACCTAGTGACAACTGACCGCCCTGGCTGTATTCCCAGTCGACTTCCTGCGTTCGGAGGTTAATGGCAAATGTTGTACTGTAGGAAGCAACAAATACATGGCTTGCTGTCAGAATGATATTTGACTGAAGACGCTGTGACGGGGCCCACTGCCATACCTGCGCTCCATTGAGTTCATTAAAGGCTCTAAGTACGTTGTCCTGTACTGTGACCACCAGGCCTGCGCCTACCGCCGGCATCTGATAGTTGCCACCCGATGCACTCGTGGCCCAGCGCACTGCCTGGGTCTCAATATCATAACTGACGAGCTGAGCCCCATAGGTAATCACATTATTGTGTGTGCCCAGCACCGGTGTCTGAGCGTCGAAATTAGCATCAATCGAAAACAGCATCTCACCATTGTCATGATTTAACACCGCAATATCATCATTATGCGGGGCAAACACATAATCCTCATTGACGGCTGGCTCCCAGTGATCCGCCCAGGCAGCATTGCCTTGCCATAAGTGCTCTCCCGTCAGGGCATTAAATCCCTGCATACCACCGTAGTATGCGCCATTGACATATGCCCGTTCATTGAAAATGGTGGGGGCGCTGTAATTTTGCCATTGCGAGCCGTGTGTACCTCGAAATACCTGCTCACCCGTTTGCGCATTGAATGCCCACAGGGCAGTATCCTGATGCCCACCCGTATGCACATAAACAAGCTCATTACCCGCGCTCGGTGCACTGATGCTGCCAGCGACAGAGGCATTCGACCAACGCTCTGTGCCCGTCCCTGCATCCAAAGCCAATACGCTGCCATTACCCGTGACAAAAATCTGACCTGACGCAATGGCCGGCGTAGACACAGAATACCCAAATGACTGAGTCCAGCGCTGTGTGAAATTAGTCGCATCCAGCATCAGGGCCTGAAACCCATTGTGGCTGGCATTCCCCTGCACCATCGCCCAGTCTCCTACCACAGGAATGGACTGAGCATCATTCAAATCAGAGCCGGCATATATTTCATGGGCATTGGAGTAGCCGTCATTATCGTTATCCAGTGCCGCATCAGAGCCATCGTTGGGGTCCAGACCTGCACGTGTTTCTGCCTGATCATCAACTCCGTCGCTGTCCGAGTCGATCGACAAGGGATCAGTAAACCACTCAAGTACTTCTGCCGCATCGCTCAGGCCATCGCCATCACTATCGGTTTTACCTGGTGAAGTGCCATGTTCGTTGACCTCGTCACCATCTGACAGACCATCACCATCGGTATCAGCGATTATCGGTGATGTATTTGCCGTATATTCTTCCAGTGCCGTCAGGCCATCGCCATCCTCATCTGAAGCCGGGTCAAGGTCGCCACCATAGCGACGCTCCCACCATTGTGGCAAACCATCTTGATCGGTATCTCCTTCAACCTCAATTACCGTAATAACTGTACCACTGCTAATGACCAGTGCCCCTTCATTGCCTAATGACAACTGACCGCCCTGACTGTATTCCCAGTCGATTTCCTGCGTTCGGAGGTTAATGGCAAACGTTGTACTATCGGAAGCAACAAATACATGGCTTGCTGTCAGAATGATATTGGACTGAAGATGCTGCGACGGGGCCCACTGCCAAACCTGCGCTCCACTGAGTTCATTCAAGACTTTAAGTATATTGTCCTGTACTGTGACCACCAGGCCAGCGCCTACCGCCGGCATCTGATAGTTGCCACCCGATGCACTCGTGGCCCAGCGCACTGCCTGGGTCTCAATATCATAACTGACGAGCTGAGCCCCATAGGTAATCACATTATTGTGTGTGCCCAGCACCGGTGTCTGAGCGTCGAAATTAGCATCAATCGAAAACAGCACCTCACCATTGTCATGATTTAACACCGCAATATCACCATTATGCGGGGCAAACACATAATCCTTATTGACGGCTGGCTCCCAGTGATTCGCCCAGCTGGCAGAGCCTTGCCATAAATGCTCTCCCGTCAGGGCATTAAATCCCTGCATACCACCGTAGTATGCGCCATTGACATATGCACGGTCATTGAAAATGGTGGGGGCGCTGTAATTCGGCCACTGCGAGCCGTGTGTACCTCGAAATACCTGCTCACCCGTTTGCGCATTGAATGCCCACAAGGCTGTATCCTCATGCCCACCCGTATGCACATACACAAGCTCATTACCCGCGCTCGGTGCACTGATCCTGCCTGCGACAGAGGCATTCGACCAACGCTCTGTGCCCGTCCCTGCATCCAAAGCCAATACGCTGTCATTACCTGCGACAAAAATCTGACCTGACGCAATGGCCGGCGTAGATACAGAGTACTCAAATGACTGAGTCCAGCGCTGTGTGAAATTAGTCGCATCCAGCATCAGGGCCTGAAACCCATTGTGGCTGGCATTCCCCTGCACCATCGCCCAGTCTCCTACCACAGGAATGGACTGAGCATCATTCAAATCAGAGCCGGCATATATTTCATGGGCATTTGAGTAGCCGTCATTATCGTTATCCAGTGCCGCATCAGAGCCATCGTTGGGGTCCAGACCTGCACGTGTTTCTGCCTGATCATCAATTCCGTCGCTGTCCGAGTCGATCGACAAGGGATCAGTAAACCACTCAAGTACTTCTGCCGCATCGCTCAGGCCATCGCCATCACTATCGGTTTTACGGGGTGAAGTGCCATGTTCGTTGACCTCGTCACCATCTGACAGGCCATCACCATCAGTATCAGCAATTATCGGTGATGTATTTGCCGTATATTCTTCCAGTGCCGTCAGGCCATCGCCATCCTCATCTGAAGCCGGGTCAAGGTCGCCACCATAGCGACGCTCCCACCATTGTGGCAAACCATCTTGATCAGTATCTCCTTCAACCTCAATTACCGTAATAACTGTGCCACTGCTAATGACCAGTGCCCCTTCATTGCCTAATGACAACTGACCGCCCTGGCTGTACTCCCAGTCGACCTCCTGCGTTCGGAGGTTAATGGCAAACGTTGTACTATCGGAAGCAACAAATACATGGCTTGCTGTCAGAATGATATTGGACTGAAGACGCTGCGACGGGGCCCACTGCCAAACCTGCGCTCCATTGAGTTCACTAAAGGCTCTCAGTATATTGTCCTGCACTGTGACCACCAGGCCTGCGCCTACCGCCGGCATCTGATAGTTGCCACCCGATGCATTCGAGGCCCAGCGCACTGTCTGGGTATCAATATCATAACTGGCGAGCTGAGCCCCATAGGTAATCACATTATTGTGTGTGCCCAGCACCGGTGTCTGAGCGTCGAAATTAGCATCAATCGAAAACAGCACCTCACCATCGTCATGATTTAACACCGCAATCTCACCATAATATGGGGCAAATACATAATCCTCATTGACGGCTGGCTCCCAGTGATCATCCCAGGTAGCGTTGCCTTGCCATAAGTGCTCTCCCGTCAGGGCATTAAACCCCTGCATACCACCGTAGTATGCGCCATTGACATATGCACGGTCATTGAAAATGGTGGGGGCGCTGTAATTCGGCCACTGCGAGCCGTGTGTACCTCGAAATACCTGCTCACCCGTTTGCGCATTGAATGCCCACAGGGCTGTATCCTCATGCCCACCCGTATGGACATAAACAAGCTCATTACCCGCGCTCGGTGCACTGATCCTGCCTGCGACAGAGGCATTCGACCAACGCTCTGTGCCCGTCCCGGCATCAAAAGCCAGTACGCTGTCATTACCTGTGACAAAAATCTGACCTGACGCAATGGCCGGCGTAGATACAGAGTACTCAAATGACTGAGTCCAGCGCTGTGTGAAATTAGTCGCATCCAGCATCAGGGCCTGAAACCCATTGTGGCTGGCATTCCCCTGCACCATCGCCCAGTCTCCTACCACAGGAATGGACTGAGCATCATTCAAATCAGAGCCGGCATATATTTCATGGGCATTGGAGTAGCCGTCATTATCGTTATCCAGTGCCGCATCAGAGCCATCGTTGGGATCCAGGCCTGCACGTGTTTCTGCCTGATCATCAACTCCGTCGCTGTCCGAGTCGATCGACAAGGGGTCAGTAAACCACTCAAGTACTTCTGCTGCATCGCTCAGGCCATCGCCATCACTATCGGTTTTACGGGGTGAAGTACCATGTTCGTTGACCTCGTCACCATCTGACAGGCCATCACCATCGGTATCAGCGATTATCGGTGATGTATTTGCCGTATATTCTTCCAGTGCCGTCAGGCCATCGCCATCCTCATCTGAAGCCGGGTCAAGGTCGCCACCATAGCGACGCTCCCACCATTGTGGCAAACCATCTTGATCGGTATCTCCTTCAACCTCAATTACCGTAATAACTGTGCCACTGCTAATGACCAGTGCCCCTTCATTGCCTAATGACAACTGACCGCCCTGGCTGTACTCCCAGTCGATTTCCTGCGTTCGGAGGTTAATGGCAAACGTTGTACTATCGGAAGCAACAAATACATGGCTTGCTGTCAGAATGATATTGGACTGAAGACGCTGCGACGGAGCCCACTGCCATACCTGCGCTCCATTGAGTTCACTAAAGGCTCTCAGTATATTGTCCTGCACTGTAACCACCAGGCCAGCGCCTACCGCCGGCATCTGATAATCGCCATCCGATGCACTTACGGTCCACAGTACTTCCTGGGTCTCAATATCATAACTGGCGAGCTGAGCCCCATAGGTAATCACATTATTGTGTGTGCCCAGCACCGGTGTTTGTGAACCGAAATTAGCATCAATCGAAAACAGCATCTCACCATCGTCATGATTTAACACTGCAATATCATCATCATACGGAGCAAACACATAGTCATCATTGACGGCTGGCTCCCAGTAATTATCCCAGGTAGCGTTGCCTTGCCATAAGTGCTCTCCCGTCAGGGCATTAAATCCCTGCATACCACCGTAGTAAGCACCGTTGATATACGCACGGTCATTGAAAATGGTGGGAGCGCTGTAATTCGGCCACTGCGAGCCGTGTGTACCCCGAAATACCTGCTCACCCGTTTGCGCATTGAATGCCCACAGGGCAGTATCCTCATGCCCACCCGTATGGACATAAACAAGCTCATTACCCGCGCTCGGTGCACTGACCCTGCCTGCGACAGAGGCATTCGACCAACGCTCTGTGCCCGTCCCGGCATCCAAAGCCAGTACGCTGTCATTACCTGTGACAAAAATCTGACCTGACGCAATGGCCGGCATAGACAAAGAATACCCAAATGACTGAGTCCAGCGCTGTGTGAAATTAGTCGCATCCAGCATCAGGGCCTGAAACCCATTGTGGCTGGCATTCCCCTGCACCATCGCCCAGTCTCCTATCACAGGAATGGACTGAGCATCATTCAAATCAGAGCCGGCATATATTTCATGGGCATTGGAGTAGCCGTCATTATCGTTATCCAGTGCCGCATCAGTGCCATCGTTGGGATCCAGACCTGCACGTGTTTCTGCCTGATCGTCAACTCCGTCGCTGTCCGAATCCATCGACAAGGGATCAGTAAACCACTCAAGTACTTCTGCTGCATCGCTCAGGCCATCGCCATCACTATCGGTTTTACGGGGTGAAGTGCCATATTCATTGACCTCGTCACCATCTGACAGGCCATCACCATCAGTATCAGCGATTAGCGGTGATGTATTTGCCGTATATTCTTCCAGTGCCGTGAGGCCATCGCCATCCTCATCTGAAGCCGGGTCAAGGTCACCACCATAACGACGCTCCCACCCCTGTGGCAATCCATCGCTATCTCTGTCACCCTCAACATCAATCGCGTATACCTTGCTCCGGCTGGAGACATATAACACGCCGTTGCTTAGCGCTAACATACCTGTTTTGTCATAACTCCAGACAGCTTCCTTAGTAGCAATATGAATGAGCTCAACGCCACGATCTGTAGACACAAAAAGGTGATCGATTACAGGAATAATTTGACCTGTTAACGTAGTATTTGCGGCTGCTTGCCAGTTCCATAAAACGCGACCATCTGTTTCACTGATTAACTCAATTTGATTGTTGTTTACAACATATATACCTGCTTCGGAAATGGCGGGATGCCCAACAAAATCTCCGCTTAGATCCCAGCCAATACTTTGTTGCTCTAAGTCAAAATTCACCAGGCGATTATTTTGATAGCCAATAATATTGTTTTCGTTACCAACTAATGGCACTGCATCCATACTCCATCCATGCCATTCAAAATCGGGATCCGCTATGGAGAACGCCTCTGTACCAGTTAGTTTATCAACAACGGTTAACGCTGGAGCATAAGAACCGGTATATGCCACTGCATAATTACCAGAAATAGCAGGCGTAAATTGATCGTATTGATTTAAGCTTTTAAACCATAACTCGTTACCTGAGGTACCGTCGAATGCGTACATCCCGCCATAAGACCCACCTGCAATATAAACAATGTTGTCTTCAATTGTTGGCGCATAATACGTGGACCATTGATTTCCATATCGTGAGTTAAAAATTATATGGCCGTCTGTTTCATCTAAAGCCCATAAATAAGCGTTATCATGCCCACCGGTTTGCACATAAACTTTTCCGTTTGCAAAGGCCGGAGGGTTTAGTGAGTCTCTAGTTGAGAAGTCAGCATGCCAAATCTCCTCACCCGAGTAAGCGTCAAGCGTGTGTAATTTGGTACCAACCGACCTAAAAACATGATATTCACTTGCAGCAATAAAAGTTTGGCTATTATTAGACCCATTTGAAAACTCAACATGCCACAACTCAGAAAAGTACTCTGGTGCAACAGAAAATTTTACACTACCTTGATGTTTTTCAGACTGTTGAAAGGTAGACCATAAGACTGGCTCGCTGTTAAAAGGATAAGCATCCAGCTGATCATTAATACCGTCATTATCTGAATCTAAACCATTAACAGGATCAAGAGGGTAATCATCCAGCGCATCTTCAATCCCATCATTGTCATCATCATTATCGGCATTGTTGCCTATGCCGTCACCATCTGTATCAATACTCTCTGTCGCATCCAACGGAAATGCATCTTGCGCATCTTCAACACCGTCGTTGTCATCGTCGTTATCGGCGTTGTTACCTATGCCATCACCATCAGTATCGACACTTTCTGTCGCATCCAGCGGGAGTGCATCCTGCGCATCTTCAATACCGTCGTTGTCGTCATCCTTATCCGCATTGTTCCCTGTGCCATCGTTATCAGTATCAACACTCTCTGTTACATCCAGCGGGAATGCATCCTGCGCATCTTCAACACCGTCATTGTCATCATCGTTATCGGCGTTATTTCCGACCCCATCACCATCTGTATCTAGACTCTCTGCTGCATCGAGAGGAAATGCATCCTGCGCATCTTCAACACCGTCGTTATCGTCGTCGTTATCAGCGTTATTTCCAATGCCATCACCATCCGTATCAACACTCTCTGCTGCATTGAGGGGAAATGCATCTTGCGCGTCTTCAACACCGTCGTTATCGTCATCTGAATCTACATTATCCGGTAAACCGTCAGCATCGCTGTCCAGCGGCTTAGTCGCAGTGTTTTTTGCGTTTGTGTTCGTCGCAGCATCGCCACCACCGCCACATGCAGCCAGTGTGAACAAAGTGAACAATACAACGAAGCAGCGAGAATTAACCACCATCAAAATCTCCATATGATGTGAAAAAATTAGCGTCCAATAATTCGCCTCAATGTCTCACGTGGTGACCAACATTGAGCCAAGTGTCTAGATTACTGTACTTAAAAAAGGGAAGGAGTATAAATGACTACCTGAAAAGAAACCACAATGTTGTAAAAATTTAAATAAAACTTCATAAGTCAGAAAGATACTTTAACTTTCAAACTCATATAAACGTTTGACTCGACACATATAACGACCCATCAACATCATCCTTAAGGTTTATTTTAGTTGCACAACACACAAAAGGACCCTTAAATGCGGGCATTTAAGGGTTGATTACTCCTGGTTTGTAGCATGCTCATCCACTTTTTCCAGACAGCTCGCTCAGAAGTACTTTTATTAAAGATGCTGTCCGGATAGAGAAGAGCAGATCAGTTTCTCCGTCAACATGTTATCTTCGACATCTGTTCAACCAATCTGGCACTTCCTTGCCATAGGTGTACTCTGTTACCCAATCTTTTGATTATATTCAAAAGGTAAGCACTGCACTTCAGTACGTCACTTTAGTATAAGCACCATCTAAATTGGATATCACTGTACCCACACTTCAGAGATAAATGGGTAACCAATTGTTCCACCTCCAGTACACCCTTTTAAAGCAAGTTGAACTTGTGCACCAGATGCATACGCCATAAGCAACGCTGAGAACATGTTCATGTTATGTGTTTGTTCATCTTGTTTCAGATACAAATAGTCTGTATTTGAGCATTTTCCTGGATTAGTCGCACCGCTCTGAGTGATCAGTATTCGGCTACCCTGAATACGAATCTTATCGATGGGGCCCCTGCTCCAACCGTCATAGGCATATGACAGTGAGGTAAAAAAAGTGGCAAACAATATAAATATTGAGATTTTCATAGGTATTACCTTTAAGTTTATTTAACAGGTTTAAGTCAGCCATCACTATTGGGAAATAGTTAAACACATTCACTTTCAAAATCTGCTGACAAATCAAAAAGCTAACTCCCCCTAAACTCCAAGAGCATACAGAGTGTAAAAACACAGAATTAAAGAGGATTTACTTTTACAGGGTTAGCCATAATAATCAGCATCAAATCTTCATCGGAATAGGCTGACGCTCAGCAAAAGAGCCTTGATATGTATTTCAAAAGCCTTGAACTCGTTTAAATGATGCAAGTTAAGTTGTCGGCCGCCTCAAGTTGGCCGACTCCACTTTACATTTTTTCGAGAATAAAAATATCAAACGTGATAAGCAAAACCAGGCTTTACTTTATCGTGATGAAGTTTACGTCTGACAAGCCCGGATAGATTGTGCATTTATCTCTGGCATACACATCAACCTTGGCTTTAGTTGCATACGCGGTCAACGCCAGTGACAGCAGAGCTTGTCCCATTGGGGTGTCGCCTTTAAACTGCATACGTTTGGCAGGTAATGTATGACAACTTCCTTCCTGACCATGCATTACCGTATCCGAGGTAAATAAAACCGAGCACATATCATAGGTATCTACATAACCACAATACACACTCTCTATCGCCGCATCTTTTACGTGTACTACTGCATTGGCAGTTCCAGATGCGATTAAAACTAATAAAAACATAATGTTTTTCATAACCTTTACCTTACTACTTTTATTTTAGGTGAAGCATTATAACCGCCGCCCCCCTATAATTTAGCCGAAAGTTACCTCTACCCACATACTATTAATTGGCTAAAGGCACTCTCCGGCTATAAGTGTTAGGGAATATAAAAACCCTTTTTTACTTTAAAGTTCACGGCTAGAGCTTCATATACCTACCGACAAGAGCTATACCCAAAACAAAAATAAAAAACAAAAACCATTTTAAAATTAACGGAACGGACTGGACCGCTTCATTTCCAAGAAGTGCCATAATTATAAGGGTCAAGAATGACCCAATTATCATTAACACGCCAATTTTCTGTCTGTTCATTATATTTACTCTTTACATACGACCGTAGTTGTACAGTGCTGTATACCAATAGATAATTCGGTTGGAGTAGAAAGCCCTCCTTTTGCTCTCCCCAATCCTAAGCTATTATCATTTAATAATATTTGGCCGGAAGCGACTGGGAGCTCAACAAAAGCTCCCCAGGCTTCTGAAGTACTGCTTTGTAATGGGGCGTCAGCAACGTTAAGGGACCACATAGCGGCTGTTGATGCACCCAACCCCACACCTAGCCGTGTACAATCATTTGCAATTAAGCACATGTTTCCCTGACTATCCAAAACAACCCCAGCGTCCATCGCCTTTCCAACTACTCCGACCATCGCTGAACCTCCTGCTGTACTAGCCCCCTGTACGGTTCCATTAGCATTCATAAGATTCTTATGCTCGGACTCAATTGTGCTGCTCCAATAATCACTCCATGTACGTTTAGCATCCTTCCATATTTTTCCATAGTCCGTTTTGCCTATCCGGTTATACAAATACTGCATAGCACCAGTACGTGCACCATTACCAAATTTGCCTCCAGTTAGCTGTGAAACAGTGCCTCCTATCATCGCAGACACAACCGTCCCTCTCGCAGCCTCACCCAGCGTCCTCACACTACCAGGCAAGAACCGGCTTCCGACACCTTTGTTTATTCCTGCACTAATGAAACCGTGACCAAACTTACCCCCTTGTATATCGGTCAGAATGCCTCCTGCTACTGCATGCGTACCAATATGACCAGCACCGCCCGTTTTGAAGAATCCAGAATTCCCAGTAAATGCCTGACCAATACCAGCAAATACAGCGCCGGATAGAGCGCCAGAAAGCGCACCTTTGGCACTGCCAGTTGCTATTGCCCCTGAAACGGCACCGGATATCGCCCCGGCAGCAATATAGCCAGCAGTTGAAACATAGCTTGCAGTTAGCACCGCGCCATTTGCCAAAGTGATTGATGACGAAACGGTAAATGCACTAACAGCCGCACCATATGTTACAACCGCCGCAGCCACAGCAAGGATCGGACGCCAGTGTTTCTTGATAAACTTCCCAAGCTTCTTAAACAGATATCCACTTGGATCTGTATATGACAACGGATTATTCAGTACATACGAATAGGCGTTGTAGTTTTGCAAGTTACCCGGCGCCTGAATCACAGGATCCGCTTGCATAAACCGTCCGGTATCCGCGTCGTAGATTCGCCCACCCATATGAATGATACGGTTATCGCCGCCCAGAGACACTGGCTCATGGCCGGTATACGATCTCAGGTTTGGCGCTATCGCATCAAAGATCGAAGTACCCACGTTGTCAGCATAGTGCTGGGTGATATAAGCTTCTGTCTCTTGCACTTCACGGCGTTTTCCAAAGGCATCATAACTAAAGCGCTTCAATAACTTCAGGCTGTTATCCGTCACCGTTGTGACCGACCCCTGATGGTCAGTAAACAACCACTGCAAGCGACTAGCTCCTTCATCGCGATAAATCTGAACTGCATCATTACCAATGTAACGTCGAATAAACCGTTCGCCCTTCGACCAGGTCAACTCAAGTGAGCCAACATAGTAAACCGTTTGGTCACCACCATCCCAGCGTTTGAATCTTCTATTGTTTACATCATAATCAAATGTGACATGCTTACCGTCCTGATCGGTGATCCGAGTTACTTTATTCCGTGCACTGTATGTCTGGGTACGATATACCTTAGCCGCTTCACCGTCTCCAAGCTGACGTACCATCTCAGTTTCATTACCATTGGCATCATACTTAAATGTTTCGGTAACAGTGCCTAAAGGCAAAGATCCACTCGCAAATGACATGGGGCCGGCACTTTTGAGGCCACTGCCGCCCATGGCTGATGCAAATACGGTATCAATCTGAGCTGTGCGTGATTCCAGTCGATGTGTATCGCACTGACCCGTCCCATAAAACTGAGACCAGCCATCTTTAACTTTTAAGCTGCCATTGTCACAGTACTGATACCTTTGCTGATCGTTAACATGAGTCAACCTGTTTAGCGCATCATAGGAGAAACGCTCCTGACCACCACCCAGCTGGCTGCGATAAGTCAGGTTACCCAGACTATCAAAGCGATAGGTATCGCCCTGAATGTAAGTTTCACCTCCGGGCTCATCCATCTTGTGGGCTTCAATTGACGCAACCATACCCTGGCTATCATAACCCACTGACACTTCTGCAAGCCCTTTGTTGTAACCCGTAACCTGGCCACGGCTGTTTGCAGAAGTGACTTCATAGTACTTAACCCCATTGTCTGCATTTCGCGCTTCCTGAATCGCAATGAGCTTACCGTAACGGTTGTATGTTCGTTTAACCCCTCTTGCTTCAACATACTGACCAGCAGCATGATGATAGCCCAGCGGAAGCGACAGGCTTGTGTTGTCACTCACGCGACGATAGTCATCAAAAGAGCGCTCAAGTCGACCAAACTCATCGTAGAAATTCTGCTGAACCACACACAAGAACCTTGCAGGATTAAGACTTACAGTGCTATTAATTCGGATATCAGAAGTTTCAGTATTAAACTCCACGCTACCCGTACAGATGCCTTTCAAGCGCTCATCAACACCTGTTACCTTACCCGCAGGGCGGCCCATAGAATCATAAAAGTAACGTTCTTGCCACTTTGCGTTTTCAGCGAACTGCAAGTTTGGTGAGTTCCTGTAATCCCATCTCTGAAGACCATCCGCCCCCTGAGCGATCTTACGGCCTAACTTATCGTAAGAGAATCGGGTCACCAGACCACGGGCATCAGTTTGACTGCGCATCTCGCCAAACGCATTAAATGCATACTGCCACTTACCCGCATTTGGCGTTTGGCGGTATTCCAGGCGTCCCAGCAAGTCATAATGCGATTTCGCAACCACTTTATTATCCACGGACGAGAACACCTCAATCTGGTTCCCCCACACATCATAACCATAAGTTAGGGTATGTCCGGCATTATCGGTTTTGGATACCACTTTACCCAGGGCATCTGAAACCGTAATCTCCTGACGCTGGTAGCCCCCCGGTAACCCTTTGTCCTGATTTGCAGACAAACCGCCATGCATAGAGTCCAGTGCCATTGCAGACACAGTCACAGTGGTGGTCAGATCATTAACCGTGAATTTTGACAAAGTCCCGGCATTCGGATCAGCAATCTCAATAGTCCGGTCAAAGGCATCATACCGAGTTGAAACAGCAGCACTACCTGGCGCCTGTGAAGTCAGTTCACGACCATACTTGTCAAAGGTAATATTAGACTCATACCAGCCGTCACCAAGACCACGTGTTTTAACCCGGAACACCCTGCCAGAAACATCCAGATACTGCCTTTCAACGACCTCACCATTTACTTCTTTGACACGCTGGACAGCACAGTTGTTAACACCATGGCAGGCTTCAAGATAGCTGTAGCTTTGTGCACCAGTCTCTGAATATGAGCCAATCTCAACGCCAAATGTGTCGTACAAACTGGTCGTTACTACACCATGGACATTGGTAGACTCGATTGGCAAGCCAAACTCATTACGCTGCTTAACCTCACCCTCTCCAAAGTAATCATTGACGACCTGAGACAAGTGGTGACCATTGTCATACTCATAAGTTTTGCTGCGCGTGACTTGTGCCTGTTCACAACCGCTAGGCGTAGCTACTTGTTTTTGAGTGTTACCCCATGCGTCATAAGTATATGAAGTCGTTAACTCAAAATCACAGCCCTTGCCTTCATTAACGATCTCCTTTGATAACATGAATCGCGTATCGCCCGAGTCAAAATACTCAAAGCGGCTTTCTCTGGCTGATGCTGCAAGCCCAGGCTTTGAGTGCGTCACTTTAGTATCGGTCAGGCGGCCAAGCATCTCGTAATCGCTATCTCCGGCCTCGTTTACACTGCACGAATTACCGTAACAGTTATTCGTAGCCACCGTAGAAAGCTTAGTGCCAGTGCTCACTGAGCCACTTACAAAGTCTTCAACGTTACTTGCCGACACATCAAACTGCGAGACTGCATTACTGAATACATTGCCCCATTTATCCTGAGAAGTCGTAACGCTCTGGCAATTATGTCCGGAAATGGCATAACTGTTGCTTACATCATCTACCCGGGCAGAACACTGCCATGATCCGGCCATATAGGTGTAAACCGATTTATCATGCTTGCCGTCTAGTGAGGAGTACCGGTTGTTTGCCAGACTCAGCAAGATATTATCAAACCGCTTCTCCGTAGATTTAGGCAGCCCGGTATATGGGAAAGCCTGTCGATAACGGGTTACCGTATCAAAGTTATAACCGTCTTTTTCGGTCGAGGTTTTCACCGCTGCAAAACCGAGCCAGCCGCGACCACCAAATTGCATTTTGGCGCCGTAGTAATGGTAATTTACCGTGACTTCGTTATCCGCAACGTTATCAGACAGTGGCCACGATGGACTTTGGGTTGTAACCGACGCAACCAATGGCATGGCACCTATGTGCGAAGAAACCTTAAAACCCTGCATTGTAAACAACGCCTGATCATCTCGCTGGTCGCGCTGATACGCAGACAGGCCAGCGAGTTCAGGAGAGTAGACTGGCTTACCTGTGCTGGCAGCTCCTTCAACCACACCATTATTCATGAAACCATAAATAATCTCTGTTTTGGCACCATAGCCCTGACGGATCTCTTTAAGCAATCCGGGCATACTGACTTTTTCGGTACTCATTTTGACATAGATGTCGTCATCATGGCGCATAACCAAGTCTGATGTGCCATTGTTATCAAAGTCAGCCAATGTTGCGAAGTCACCCTCAGCGAAATCCAGATGCTCCGTATTCGGACCAAAACCATTGAAGTCGAGCTCTTCACTCTCTGGATTCCAGACGTACCGACGCCAGCTGCCATCACGCGCACTTGCGGATTTAAAGTACAGCTCAACCATGCCATTACCATCAATGTCCATCAATAATGGGGGGACATCTTCGTTTATGTTATCGTCAGTGGTGTCCAGTGCATCAACAGTCTCTCCCACCGTCGTAAACGGAATAGGTTTAAAACGACTTCTTCCATACGTTTGCGACTCAATGGCGGAACGCGCAACCAGTGCATGCCACTGCCAGCGGTCTTGCCTGTTCTTCTCTTGGAATATCAGGTCCATTAAACCATCGCCATTAAGATCAGCAGGCTGTAAGAAACGTATCGTTCTGCCGTTACCATACACCCGGCGCGACGAGAATGCCTGACCACCCTTATTTAGCTGAATAAAGATAGCGTTAGCCTCATTCTCTTCACAGCGATTATTCGCACACTTCAGAGAAATAACATCAGCCAGACCATCAAAGTTCACATCAGCGGCAACCCAGTCAGTGCCTTTTTCGGTGAAGTTAGACAAATACGCCGATGACGACAGCACCAGCTCTTGGTCACCTGCAAAGCGAGACCCTTTCCAGTAGCTCACATAGAGGTTTTGATCATCCAATTGACCGTCATTTGTCGCCCCCTTATAAATAAGATCCGCATAGCCATCACCATTAAAGTCGGCAAACTTAATCTCGCGCATGTAATGACCATTGAGCCCGGCAATTTGCGGTGTACTTTGGGTAACCGAACTGCCGTTAAAGTCAAATCTTGTCCAGTAAGCACGATTGTAGCCGCGGTCAAGTTCGCTTTTCAGGTTGATCCACAGCGACTGAGTACCGTCACCCTCAGGATCAACAGGGATAATTGCGATCTTCTCATCATTATCTTCTCGTCTGAATGAGCGGCATGCCAGTTTTTGTGCATCATAGGCGTCAGTGCTTCCCCAGAAACACAGTTGATACTGCTTATCTCTGTCGCGAAGTTTTTCAACCGTCGCCAGTTCAACAATCCCATCGCCATTGCCATCCATCAGAGTAAAGGCGGCCAGCTTACTGCGTCCGGTACCTGAGTGTCCTGCGTCAAATAATGGCTTTGAATCACTGAAATTATGCATACGTGCAAAGTCATTGTATTTAAACTCAATAGGTCGCTTACACACACTTCCGCGACATTGCTGAAGCCTGTCCAGTCGGCGTAATCCGTTATACGCTGGTTCGCTGGTGTGCTTTGAAATCTCGTAACGACTCAACTCTGTTTTGAAGCCATTGTGATTCTCAATTTTGATCCGGGCTAATCTGGCACGCTGCGTAAGCGAATCGAAGAACACATAGCTACGGTTTCTCACCTCACCACTTTCATATTCAAACACTACCTGATAACCGCTGTATGCAATATTGCTTAACAACAAGGCCCCTTCACCAGCATGCTTTGTGGTGTAGCTGTAGGTAATGCGTGAATCCGGGTGATCTATGCTGTCACTCTCTTGAGTTAACAGCCAGGTCATAGTCACTGTGTTCGAACCACCATTAGGGCTGATACGGATCTCTGAGTTACTATCACCGCCATACACTTTCTTCGAGCCATCTTTGCCATATACAACAAATCGCTGGCCATCCAGGTAGGCTTGTCTTTCAACAAAAATTTGGCTATCCAGTTCAGTGACATAGCGCGCAAGTACATCGTTGCTCTCTGACATAGGCCAGTCAAGGTTATTCACCTCGATCAAGCGCTGACCCGACAGACAGTAGCTATCTGAATCATTGAATTGCAATGCGGCAAATTCACCATCCTGCGCTTCAGTCTTACGACAGCGAGCAATAGCAGACCCGGCATTCAATGACCAACCTACGGCAATGCTTGAATCACCTGCCTGAGAGTCGTAGTTCAGGCTAACCTGAGGCGTCACACCTGCAATACCTTCAGGCAGTGGCAGCGCCACAGTGTAAGTCGCACTACCGCCTTCGCTTACCCGGAAACTACCCACAGTTGGCGACAATGCTGCACTGGCAGCCAGATCAATATGAGAATTGATAGGACCAGATGGCAAGGCTGCCGCTTCAACATGGATTGGATCTTCACTGGTGCTGTCGTTAATCGTCACGTCTGTTGGCTCAGACGCATCCTGGCTACACGCTTCCTGACGTTCGCCCTGAATGTAACCGAATACACAAGATCGAGCAGTAAACGTATGCTGGCCATTCATGACTTTCTTGCGCCAGCTGGCTATACGCTGAGGGTGTGAACGATTTGCAATGACCGAATAGGCCACAGGCTCATTGTTACCAACCTGATGAGAAATACGGTAGAAATGCGCAACGGTATCGCTCTTTAAAGAGAACGACAGATGGCCGTCATCATTGGATACCAGAGCAAGCTCAGGAGCTTGCAAACGGTCCCTTGGATCATTTTTATCCAGTCCAAGTTGATTCTCAAGCCAATTTCCTACGCCATCACCGTCACTGTCCCTTGAGTAGTTACACGCGACGCCAAAACAATGACCGTAATATAACTCCACAACTTCTTTTACCATATCCTGATAAACCTGCGCTGTGTGGCCATATAGCATCAGTACCAACTCGGCCCGTCTCACGTCTCCTGCATTTAACTGCAACGCCCAGTCTGCGGCCGACTTACCATTGATCAAATCGCTAGCTGTTGCCTGCTTATTCAACAAACGGCTGAACAACACTTTGGTGAATTTATTGTTGTCAGCTCCTCTGAGCGCCAGATCATCTTCGCTATAACCGACCGGAGCGTTCAAAATCGCATTCACCACTTCTTCAAGAGAATGACCCGTTGCGAAAGCATAGGCCATCGCACTGATACTCACTTTGCTCGGATACTTATCGTGCAGAGCACCAATCAGATAAGCGATTGTACGCGTTTCTATCAGGGATTCGTCAGGCTCCCAGCCAGGCTGGATGTGCTTGTTATAGTCCCAGTGTTTGCGCCAGTCGACGGCATTCGCATCAAGCAGGTTGCGATCAATTTTGAGAAATTCACCGTCTTGCGTGGTGACATAAACCAGGCCTTTCTCAGATACACCTGTCAGTGAGGTAATACCACCTGAACCGGTAAATTTGTAATGCCAGTTGATTTGACCTGTGTCCGGACGAAGCGAGTAAAGGTTCTCATCCATTGATCCAACATAGATATTGCCATTTTTATCCGTCTGCAGAGCCGCGGTGTTGGCACCACGCGTTGCCTGCTTCCAGACATAGTTTAAATTGGCCTCTGAGGCGCTAACCGTATTGTGTGAAATTTTATACACGTTGCGGTTTTGTGCACCAAAGTACACATTGTCTATGTCGCCGTCGGACAGTACCAACGGCTTACCAACGACGGTATTGTGTTCAGATGCATCGTCACCCGTCGCGAAGATCCAACCTGGGTTATTAGTACCCCCACCATGTTTATAGATGTGCAATCCCGCACGGGCCTGACTCGGATGAGCACCTATAGAGTTGTCATCATAGCGACCTGCATCGTGATAGAAAGGCGCACCGCCAGCATCTTTGTGCTTGCGTTTAGCACCCACGTAAACATAACCATTGTCGCTGACACTGAAATTGTTCTCAGTCATATCAACGATGTCATCCTGATGCTGATCGTCTGCAATCACTTTGTAGGTCGACATACCATCAACACAGAGTACTTTACCCGGAATGTTAGATTTGGCGCTATTTTCAGGACACTGAATGCCATTGCGGAATTCAACCACTAGGCCTTTGTTTTTGTAGCCTGTGATTAACCTGTCAGACAACTTAGCCGTTAATACGCCACCCGATGGTGTAACCTGGATGTCGCGATTACTGATCTCTACTGTTTCCGCAGAATTACGTAGCTGGATAATTAAGCGCCCGGCACTGCCATGCAGCGCAACACCGCCAAGTGTTAACGTTTTTGCATGCTCGTCGACCTTGACGCCTGCAATGGTTGGTGCCAGATGTTCAACTACAATGGGGGGGGCTTCCTCACATTGATTCTGGGCATTACACGCAGACAGTATGTAAGTATGGGTACCTAATTGCGTATTCGTTTGCTCATATTCCGTGGCAGTGATCCCACGCACGTACTGAATAGCAGATGTCTCTTCGTCCGCAATATGGCCTTTCCAGTATCTAAGAGAATAGCTGGCCGTAGCATTGTCATCCTGATTGGCTTTCCACTTCAACTTATAGGAACCACCAAACTGCGTGTATGCCATATCCATCACTGGATTGGCGGGCGTGTTATCAAATGCAATCGTCTCATTGGCAGAGCAACCCTGGTCGCTATCCACAGACCCATTTGCGCCTTCAACAGTGCCAATGACACATACTTTAAGCTGCTGACCGTTGTTGGCTTTACTGATATTCTTGATTAAAGCTTTTGCTTTTAAATCATGTGTATACTGATCAATAACCTGGTCATCAACGTACATAATTAAAGTGGTTTTCGTTGCCGTTCCCAAATTACTCAGGTTTGCGTAGTACTTATTATCATTCAGCTCTAACCCTACACGCGGTGTCGTAGGCTTATTCGGCAGCGCCAAAATAATGTTTGCGTGAATTTCGTCGGAGACAATACGCTGGCCCTTATCATCAATGGCTTCGACTCTGAACGCTCTGGCAGTGCCATACGACGCCTGGTTAGGTTTCCAGTTCAATGTGAAGGCACATTTACCCGTTGCACATAACTTAGCAGCCTGCGCACTTTTGTCTGCTCCTGTGATTATCTGAGCATCAATTGCATGCGCCTGAACACCCCCAGGTAATATTCTGAACCCTTTAATTGTGCGACCAGATGCGTAGATTTTATTGGCATTCACTTGCCAGGAAATCGTTGGCGGTGTTTTCGGATCATTTACAACGTATTGTTTGGCGACCGATCCCGCTTCAACCTGGAAATAATAGTCACTGAGCACAATCACCGTTTTTTCCTGTGGGTGATGCAGTCCCAGCGTATCTTCGGCTCTGGCGTATATCGTTTGAGGGCCAGTATGACTGAGTGCCGTTGTGGCGCTACAGCTTGTTGTCGTACAGGTCTTTAATACTGCTTTCCCATTACACCTTTGGTTAGAATCAACCTGAGTGCCTGGCAACATACATAATTGCAGATCTTTAATATTGTTGTTGGCATCTGTGGCACTGGCAGTAACCTTGACTTGACTACCACGCTGCACAAACTGCGCAGGCTGGTTATTCTGGGTCACAGAGAGTTTATTCACAACAGGAGCACGATTAATGGCAATCCGGCCCTGCATGGACGCTTTTAGATTTCCGCTCCACAGGGTAGCTGTCACAATTGAGTTTTGTACTACATTACCCGTATTGAGCTCACAAGATACTGAACCATCGGATTGTTTACAGGCGTTGGTTTGATCCGTTTTTCGACCCTGAGCATCGGTAAATTCCACCTTCGTGATCTGGTTGTAAGACTGACTGTCTAAATCTGTACCGGCAATCATCACCGTGGCAGACTCCCCGGAGCTTAGCACCAGGTCCTGCTTATTATTCTCTTTGAATTTCAAAGATATGATAGGTGCTGTGTTGGTCTCCGTCACCTCAATACTCAGTGTTTTGTTTACCGTCTTTGTATCTTTACCCGATGGCGAGTTGTGACCTGCCGCCCAAGCATAAAACTGATGTTGACCCGGCTCATTGAGGTCAATTTTAAATACACAACTACTGGTCTCACAGACTTGCCTCGGTATAAACGGGCCTTTAGGCAGTCTGTACATGATTTGAATCATCTGACTGTCTGTCGCAGTAAACTGAGCTGTGACACTGGTGCCTTCAGGTACCGTACTTTTGTTGGTCGATAAAAACCCATCAATAGTAGGATCTTTAGGCTCAGGCTTTGGCTTCTCCTTTACATAAACAGATTGAACACACTCATGCGTGACATAGCCTTTACGCCCAATTTCAACTTTATAGTTCCACTGTGCCCTAATTGAATGCCACCCTGGCTCATCTGGCGTAAAGTAATAAAAGGTCCTTTTTGGCGACTCTTCATACTTGTAATTGAACTGTTCAATACCATTGACAACAACTCGGTGCATACCTAGCTTTTTGGCGTTGAAATGCGCAAGTGTTATTTTTTTTGTTTCACCTGCGTACATAACTGGCTCGTCAATTACGCATATTGGCGCCCAGGAATTTAAGTTTGATGCTGAGGCGCCGAAGCCCCAAAGCGCAGCAAGTAAGACAATACTAAAATTGATAAACTTAGTCATGATTACAGCTCCTTCTCCCAGATAACTTCAAGTGGTTTAACGGGCTCAGGTTCAGCCCGTTCACTTAAACCCAGAGACTGCATCATGGAACGCGCAGCAACAGATACCCGGCTTGGTACTTCGCTACTGGTTGGGACTTGTACTCCCATGATTTTGCCTTCTTGCTTAACCACAATCTGGTTGACATTGCTGCCATTACCAGACAGAAACACCTCTGGTGTTGCTAAAATGCCATTGCCGCTGTCACCATTCGGGATCTGTCTGCGGACAATGTTCCGCTTCAGGTCGTACGGGTCGATAACAGATAAAGTGCCGTTTCTCTCAAATACATAAAGCCCTTCAGCCGCTTCGTCTGCCGGCGCAGCACTGAATAGTCGAAAGAGGTTAGACACGGTTCTTTCGGGTGTTCTGACCATGACAGGACCTGCCACGACATTGAACTCAAATTGTCTGCACTCCGGCGCTGGAGTGGTAATGCCGCGTGCTATGTTCACTGAGCACACCTGACCTTTATTTTCCTTTTTGTGGTTTTCACCATTCAGTTGCTTCTTCGCTGAATAGCTTGCTGTGTAAAACAGATGATCACCCTCGATGATAGGCTTGTTTGCAATGAGTCCATCCGTTTCGAGCACCCAGGTTGGTTCAGGCTGAATGCGGTTGTTATCGCCAATATCAAATCGATACAATTTATAGTCTCTTGTTGAGAAGTAGAGGCTATCGACATGACGTACAAGCGTGCGTTGTACAATGTCATATCCTTTTTCATGGAATGGCTGTTGATACGCAGGCTGTTTTTTGCCAGGTTTCCGTTCAGGTTGATGATACGCTGAGGCAATATTGATAGTACGCTTGGCTGTCTGACCTTCGAACTGGTGCGCGGTCAGTGTATAAGAGGTAAACGGAGTCGGCCTTACGGTATAACTGCCGGTATTTGGTGACAAGCCATGCTTAGTCGACACAATTCTGCCATTGACGGTCTGGCTGATAGAGACACTTGTTGCACCACTTGTTTGCCAATGTAATGTAACTACACCATTGCTTCCGGCCTGACTGGCCCCACCATAAAAAGACTGAATAGTGAGAGGCTGTTGGGCTTTTTCCTGTGCAACTTGCATAGTCGAGCAGCCATAATCGTGACATGCCTGCACTGTGATATTTGTATAGCTATTAGTATCGGACGACAGCGTATGATACAGGCCTGTCACGACAACTGAGTGCGAAACCTCACTGCCATTCGGATTTTTTACCGTGTAGCTGAGCTTGTAGTATTTTGCGTCGTCCACTTTAGACCAGGCTATTTTGATGCCATTACTGGCAGGTGATTTCCATACCTGAGCAACACGCAAAGGCGTAAGCTCTATGGGTATAAAAGTAATGATGTCACCCACCATAATGGGCGCATATGCTTGTTTGAAATCGCTTGCTATCACCTCAGCAGAGGTGAGTATCGAAGCGCACAAAACGAATGATCGAATGGACATACTTAAACAGGCCTAAAGGTTACTCAACAGACAAAAAGCGCGCAGACTACTTTATTGAGTTTTTAAGGACAATAAGACCGCGTAAACAAGCGTAAATGAGTTACAAATGGAAAAAAAATGTACAAACCAAGAGGTAGTTAAATTATGCACTTAGAAGAAAAATTAGGTAATAATAAATTCCATCCGGGGTAAAATTTAATACTAGATACAGATATGAACACCCTGTGCATGGGTCATATCAGATAAGTGAAAATGGTATTGTCTAGAGCCAAAACTTCAGTGCTCATTCCGGATACCAGAACGACTAGCCAATTTTGTAGCCAGCTCATATTTGTATGTGAGGACTCACTGGAGTCAAAAAAGTGGTCGCCAAGTATTTACCTGGATTACTAAGTTTATATCGATACGCGCCAGACTCGAGCTTTAGACTAGTAACGAACCTGATCTGACAGTTTGACAATGTATGAATGGAATGAGAGTTACTCATTTGTTGTTTTGAACAGAAATAAATCAAAACGAATAACTCTCAGAAATTAATTGGTTTAACTCTCAGAAACCCAGATTACTTTCGGACGGCCATTATCACAGCCATTTACCTTTACTGAAATCTCTGACCCTGATTTTTTAGCGGCTAAAATTAGTGAGAACATTTCGTCATACATTGGGTTTGTATTTCGAATAAAGTAATGATCCTCTAAGCTACAATTGCTGGGATTATGTGCTTTACTCTCTAATCTCAAAACAATACCTTGGGTACCGTCAGCCCGAATTCCTATACTTGTTACTTTTTCTACAGCACTCCAATCAGAAGCATTGGCCATTACAGGCAAAAAAAGCGCGAATAATAATCTAATCTTCATTTTCCATTCCCATTTTCCATATGATGAAAACAGAGCAGGTGAAAATATGTGCCAACTCTAAAGCCCATTCAACACCAGCCCATTTAAAACCAATTAAAACAATAACATAAGCATTTTTCAGATTCAATATTAAGAAAGTCAATGTACTTCAATGAGAGAAGTCTAGATAAGGAAAATGTAGAGGCTAAACAACACCGAAAAACGTACCAGACAATTATTACAATTTCACATTACAAACTTAAAAACTTACCTTCACATTACTATTAAACTCACTGCTGCCTAGGTCTTGCATATTAGTAAGAGCTGACAGTAACTCTTTTGGTAGCTGTCCACATAGCCTCTACCGGACACCCCTCCTAAGCTGGCGCACTTCCAAAGTCGAACCTGCCTCTCAGCCTGTACGCCAGTTTTAGATGGCTGTCCATGTAACTTTCACTCCTGAAACGAGTCAAACTCTAGCCTTGTAATATAATTTTTTCTCCCGTCACTAACATAGAAAACTGCCACATAGCGACCATTTTTTATTACCCCTTCATCATACCTTCTATTTGCAAAAAAATATGGGGGTGTAACAACGTTATTATATTCAAAATTTACATCATTAACTTTAAAGGACTCTTTCCTGCTAGCTGAATTTTCAACTTTATAATTACTTACAACCCCCCTAACAACTTCATGTTGACTTTCAGAAACAAGCTCAAAGTCACTTTTTTTATTCAACATACTTATCAAGTAGCCAATACTAAAAAAAATAGCCAACGACCAAAAGATAGAAAAGTGCACGTTGAAATAAATAAAAACATACTCATCAAATATCGCTTTCACTTTATTGTAAGAAAAAAACAAAACTAATAAAGTGAAAACCCTGAAGTACAGTTCAAAGTAACTAAATGCAATTTCAGATTCAAAATATATTTCCATAATCTCACTCTATAAAGTATATATGACACGACCACTCAAACGTCATTGTTATTCAATAAGAGTGAGTAGATAGCAGAGTAGATAGCAGAGTAGATAGCAGGACATCCTTCCTAAGCTGGTTCACTTCCAAGTTGAGCCTGCCAACCTGCCGAAGAGAGATAGTAGGACATCCACTCTGAGCTGTGTAAGTAACTTTTAACTTTATTCTCCCAGCCTAATTTGAAGTTTTAGACATATAGTCATTCACCGACTTATGAATCGAGAGTGCTACTTTTGCTATTTCTGAATACCCTTTACCATCGTCCTCACTTGCAACACTCTGCAGATATTCTAAATCCCTCTCATCACCCAGTGTTTCTTTTGTGCGACACCCACCCGTAATCTCACAGCCCAGTTGTCCCTATGTTCTAGATTGAAGTGCGAGACTATTGAAGGCTGCGCTTCCTATAAGCTCTGAGCAATGAAAGTCGTATGTTTAGGCACGAAATTCTAGAAAATAATCAGATTTGGACAATGCGAGTTCGCATCCAGCCTCAACTTAGATACATCGAAATGGTACTTACGGAAAGGTGTTAACCCAGTAGACGCTCGCACTGAGTCAAGTTGGCACGTCGCCTTTTATGAAGATGTTCACAGTAATCTGTCATCGCTTGTTTTCGCCCCACAGCACCATGAAAGACCTTTGTAAACTGCGTAGTCAGTTTGAGCCAGTTGTCTGGCTCTATTTGCAACCGTGTCAGCAGTGGCTGACTATCGCTGATACAACCCCGCTTATCTGCACGCATGCATCGGCCTGTTAATTCAACTAGCTGTATGTAATAGGTCAGCTCAAACGGCAGTCCTTTAGGCATGTGCTTTCTTGGGTTACCTGCAAAGCGCAGTAAGCTCTTAGGTTGCTTTCCTTGCCGTGCATAATCAATACGTTTTTTAATGCTGGTGTAGTCTGACGTTTCCGGTGTCTCTGCCATTTTGGCTCTGACTGGATTCAGGTCAACATACGCCAGGCACGCTGCCAGTGCGGCTTCATCCAGTAAGGCCTGTGACTTAAATCGCCCTTCCCAAAACCGGCCTGTGCAACCATCTTCTTTATTGGCCCTGCGGGCAATGTCTTCATTTAACACCCGCATGAACCAGCTGATGCTCGCAAGGCGTATTCTGAATTCACTGATGTCTGCATCAAGTATACTGTGCTCTGACTCACTCAGCTCATCACCACCGATGAACTTATGCGTCAACCAGTTGCCCTTAAACAGTTTATGCCAGCGAAGCACTATCGCTTTATCTGATAACCTTTGTGCTTTCTTATCATCCACATACAACACAATATGCGTATGATTGCTCATAACCGCATAGCCACACACATCAATGCAAAACACCTTCGCAAGGGTCAGTAATTTTTCCTCAACCCAGTCTCGCCGATGTTCATAAGACTTGCCCGTGACGCGGTCGTTGCCGCACAGAAATGCCCGGCGAACACACCGGGATATGCAGTGGTAATACTTAGTATCTGATAAGCTGACCTGCTTCTTCCTTGCAGTTGGCATACTTTGTCATCCTCAATCCATTGAGTATTACCTAAAGGTAGACGGCGTACATTCCGTACGCCAATTTTAGGTGGCTGTCCACGTAACCCTCAGTACGCCAATTTTAGGTGGCTGTCCACGTAACCCTTTAAGGTGGCAGTCCATGTAACTGCACACATTCCGTACGCCAATTTTAGGTGGCTGTCCATATATGTCTACCTTCTGCATGTTTCATAAGTATCCATGCGCCATTGCTGTCGCAATAACAATAAATACAACACATACAATTTTCAGCTTATTTCCAATCATCACATAAAAACTACCTCGTTCTTTCTTATCTAAATATGCTACCAAAGGAAGCATCATATTTATGAAACCCAAGAACAAAGCAAAAACAATAACGTATAATCCATTTTCAAAGTAGCATAATCCTTCCCCTTTAAAACCAGGAAAACAAATACTACCGGAGAAAAATCCATAAACGGCTAAAAATAATAGAAGTATCGCCCATAAAAAACTAAATAACACTTCACCCCCCTTATATGTTTATTTACTTGAAAATATAAAGTCACATGTCATTTTAACTACACTCACCTACTTGGAAAGATAACTTCCCAGATAAACCTTTTACAACTTGAACATTCCTTAAGCAGAGCGCTTTATCCCCTAACATTTTTGATACTCCGAGCCTAGTCCCTATATATCCACTCTTATTCTTAAAAACATAAAAGCTCAACGAGTTGCCACTTTTATGTCTAGAGTATGTTACATGGCACACTATACTAAAAAACAATTTAGAGGAGTGCGCAACGTAACACTTACTAGAACTCAGCTCTCCATACTTTTTAATCGCACTCCCTATTAAATCAATATTCTCATCCGTTACCATAAACTCTCTTAAAGGGCTTAAAGAGTACTTATTCATACTTAAGAGTAGTTGCTCTATTTCTTTTTGTATATCTTCGCTTTTGCCTAACGCACTGGCAGAAAAAACGAAGACCACAATTAACGCTATTACTTTTTTCATTACTAGCCCAAGTAAAATCGAATAGTTTAAGGTCTATTTATTCGCAGCTTTAATCCCTTCATAAATTAGCGCGCCTGCTGCCGAAAGCCTTTCTTCCATGTCAGCAGCCATTTCTTTGTTGAAAGCGTCGTGACCCATTTGACCCAACCCTTTGGCAGAACCACTCATCGCCTTGCCCGTCAATATATCGAACACAACTGCATTAGTATCATCTGCATAAATAAGTTTCACACCATCTGCCAATGTACCAATAGCCTGAGCCGGTACAGCTAATTGAGGTACTATCACCGTTACTGCATTCGCTGTATTGGATACAAAATCAGCCATATCAACTTTAATCGCGGCGGTAAGGGCCTTGTACTCGGCCGTCGCAGCATTAATGTACAAGTTGCCACCTACTTTAGCCATCTTCATATGCGATGGAGTTGACGCTAATGTAGATTCACATTGCGATGCACCGGCGCACAACTGATCTCTTGTTCTTGCCTCAAAAACAAACTTTTTTCCTCCAGCTTCAATGATCACTTTGCTTGGTTCATAGGAGTTCATTCCATCAGTAACAAATTTATTCATTGCAAACTGGAAGGCAGCTGTAGTTGCACCATTAGCAAACTTACCACCTGTTATTTCAGATACAGTACCTCCAATAATTGCAGATACCAAAGTGCCCGCAATCAGGTCTTCAGGGACATAGCCTCCAACCTGAGCGCCTTTAGTAATACCAGCGCTTATAAATCCATGACCAAATTTCCCCCCTTTGAGGTCTGATATTACCCCACCAGCGGTCGCATGTGACAGGATCTTAATTGCATCATGAGCACCTTTAGTTGCCTGTCCAATACCCAAGAATGCCATGGACGTTGCGGCACCAGTTAATCCTCCCTTGAGAGTACCGGTAGACACTACCCCTGAGGCGAAACCAGACGCCGCAGCTATTCCATATGCCTTTGCATATCCAACCCCGTTGACTATAGCAGCCTTAAGTGCTTCAAGTGCATAGTAGCCACCAATTGCTGCAATTCCTATCGCCGCTATCGTCCGCCAATTTTCCTTAATAAACTTCCCAAGCTTCTTAAACAAATATCCACTCGGATCTGTATAACTCAAAGGATTATTCAACACATAACTATAAGCATTGTAGTTCTGCAAATTCGAAGGTGCCTGAACAAACGGATCCGCTTGCATAAACCGACCTGTCTCCGAGTCATAAATCCGGCCATTCATGTGAATGATGCGTTTATCACCACCTAGCGAGACCGGCTCATGGCCCGTGTAAGCTCTCAGGTTGTCATTAATATGATTGAACACACCGCTCATCAGTTCATCATTCGACTCTACCTCGCGCTGTTTGCCAAATATGTCGTATGAATAACGTACCAGTACCTGGTGCTTGTAGTTGGTTACCGCAATAGTTGAACCCTGATGGTCGGTAAACATCCACTTGATCTGGCTTCGCCTTGTTCCATAGTAAGTTTGCTGTGCATCGTTGCCGATATATCGGTTGATAACAGGCTGACTGTCTTTGGTGTTGGGGATAGTCAGTTCCAGCGCACCTACGTAATAAACCGTATTAGTCGCATCCTCTCGCTTAAAGCGGCGGTTATTCGCGTCATATTTAAAGGTTACAGTTTCACCATTACCCGAAATTTCTACTGCTTTATTTCGCGCACTGTAACCAATTGAGGTAATACCATCACTGCCTGCACGCTCAACCTGATTACCATTGGCATCATATCTAAACGACTCAGTCTTGCCCGGCAGATTGCCAAAACAACCCGAGTTACTTGCACGGCTTCTTGATGAAATAGCATGTAATGGTGCGTTGCCTTCATCATACTTTTGAGTCCAGCGACCCAACACCATTACTGAAGAGTCTCCATACCCAGAGCATCCAATTTCACTGCCAACCAAATAATCCGCTTTCTCGATTAAATTGCCAGTCGCGGAGTACTTAAACAGATCGACATTATTCACTCCAAGCACACGGCTCAGGTTGTCGTAGTGATACTCCCGCATTGCCATCCCTATTTGAGAGCGGGTTTTCAGGTTACCCAGACTATCAAAGCTATAGGTATCACTTTGAATGTGCGGCATGGTTTCACTGAATATTCTGGTTACCATGCCTTTCTGGTCATACGCCAGTGTCATAGTCACGCCACCTTTTTCATATTTGGTGACCTGACCGCGCGCATTTAGCCCAGTGACACGGTAGTATGGGGGCAAGTTGCCGTCATTACGCGCTTCTCTTTTTTCCAACAGCTGACCATTGTGATAGGTCATTGCAACACCACGGGCTTCAATGATCTTGCCTTGTTCAGAAACACGATAATCGTCAAACTGCAACGCTAACCGACTATAACTATCGTAAAAGTTCTGCTGGATCACACAGCGATTTTCGATTGGATCCAGGTTAGAACCATCTGCAATACGTAAGTCTGCCGTTTTATTATCAGAACCAACTTTAACCAGTTTACCTGTACATTGGGCAGTGCCATCCAGTGACGTCAGCGTTGCGGATGCTCGCCCAAAGGTGTCATAGTAGTATGTTTGTTTCCAATTGCTTCCCTGAGTGCTGGACAGTAATTGATGCACAGTGTCATTGCTTTGACCGTACACCCATTCGCTGTTGCCCTCATTAACAACACCGTTTGGTGTTGCTTGTACTTGCTTAATTTTACGACCCAGGAAGTCGTACTTCATCGTCAGTACAACACCTCGCGCATCAGTCTGTCCGACCAGCTCACCAAAGGCATTGTATGCGTATTGCCAATAGCCTCTGTCTGAATCCTGCACAGACTTTTTGCGACCCATGTCGTCATAACGAATGGTGCTCAGCAGCTGATTACTGTACGACTCAGCCGACGAACTCACGGTCAGCTGATCGCCCAGTGCGTTATAGGTGTAATCCAGTACATGGTTGTTCGCATCAATAACCTGAACAGTCTGACCAATCGCATTGCTTAACGACGTTTTGACCTGATCATCAAAACCTGACCCGCTAATGGTAACCTTAGTCTCACGTCCAAAAATATCCGTCTGCGATGTTGTACCATTGTTGTTATCTACCACGATGGTCGCTCTGTCCAGCGCGTCAAAGTGCTTAGTGACGGCATGCGAGCCCGCTTCTTTAATCACATCATTACGACTGTACTGATCAAACTGATACCAGGCAGTCAGCCACTGATCCAGTACGGTCAGTTTACGCACTGAGTAAGTACGGCCCAGTTTATCCAATAAGTGCTGTTCCCGAAGTACTCCGTTTACGACTTTATTTAAACGTACAGCACAGTTATCCGTATCACTACACGGTGTGTAGTAACTGTAGGCCTGAGCTCCTGTATTGCTGAATGAGCCGATTTCTCCACCAAAATGATCGTAAAGCAAGTCAGTCTGTACGCCATTATTGTCTATAACCGACAAGGGCTGGCCGAACACATTTCGACTTGCAATCCCTTGGCCATTTTCCACAACTTTGCCCGAGACCAATGACAATGCACTATTACTGCCACTTTGCTTGGTATAGAGTACATAACGTCCCTGCGCATCAAAGATAGTCTCAGAAGTACGTGTCTGACGCTCTACACCAGTACATCCTGTATTTGTGCTCGCTACTTTTACTTTATTGCCGAGATCATCATAAGTATGTTCGGTCGTCAGCTCGTATTCGCAACCCAAACCTTTGCCAACCACTTCTTTATACAGCATATTTTCATGAGTATGTCCAAGCGGATAATACTCAAAGTGACTCTTTTTAGTGATTGAGTCCAGACCCTGTCCTTCATAAGTAACAGTGGTGTCCGACAGTCGACCTAAGCGCTTATGCGTGTCAGAAGTGCCGTATTCGTTTACCGTGGTTACAGTGCGCTGCAGATCACCTCCAGCACCAACAACTGTGAAGTGTTCAGCACCTGAGGCACTCACATCATAGGTATTCACGGTCAGGTTTTTCACATTACTGTGATCGTCTTGCAGTGTTGTGGTCTCGGTACAAGTGTATGCACCTACACTCATGTCCGTGTTTACTACAGCACTACATTCACGACTGTCTGAGTTGTACACACGATAGGCTGTCACGCCATCCAATTGCGATGTTTTACCGACAGAGTATTCATTGACTGCTTTGTTAAGCAGCACACTACTGCCAGCTGATAACATTGTCTTCTGCGTTGAATACGGCATGCCTGTCAACGGAAACGCCTGGTGATAACGTGTAGTTGTCTCAAAAGACTTACCGTCTTTTTGTGTGGTCGTCTTCAGCGTTTTAAACCCTAACGGTCCGCGACCACCAAACTGAACTCGCGCACCTTGATAGTGATACTCCACCTTCGCTTTATCAGCAGACAACGCGCCATCGCGATTACTCGGGCTGTCTGTTTCAACGCTTTGCACCAATACGCCAGCGCCTGTCATTTTACTGACTAACAATTGCTGAGCATTAAAACGTCCTAAATCTGAGGTCAGCTCATCTTCAAGATCGGTATACACCGCAGTATCAGACATGAAACCATAGTTGATCCGAGTAGTATTAGTGTGGCCCGCATACCCCTGATTCACCTCGCGCAGCATACCTGCTGTTGCAAGCTGGTTCAGGTTATATCTTACGCTCACGCCGTAGTCATGCTTTACAAGAATGTCAGCGACGCCATCGTTGTCATAATCACTGAAGAAGGCAAAATCACCGCCACGCGTGTCAACCGCAAGCTCAAATGCATTGTCAGTGATCTTTTCAAATGTCTCCTTTGCCGGCGACCATTCATAACGACGCCACCGCTTGTTAGTCTTCTCTTTAAAGAACAAGTCTGCCTTGCCGTCTTTATCCACATCCATAGACATTGGCGGGATCAACTCGCTGACTGACCAGTTATCATTACCAGATGACTTAGCAACGATATTAAAGACATCTTTAAATGACACTCGCTCACTGGATTGATTGAGTAAAACATGCCAGCGCTTAACATTGTGGTTGTACTTTTCCGTGGCAAGATACATCAGATCAACCAGACCATCGCCATTCACATCGCTTGGCGTTAACAGTTCTATTTTCTCCTCTGATGCAACGTCCTGTGCGAGGAAGCGCTCAAACCCACCAAACACAGTTTGTCCCTGGTTATAGTGCACAGAAATGCGTTTAGCATCGTCATTATTACAATGACTCGACTCACATTTTAGCGACACAATATCAGCCAGACCGTCGAAGTTCATGTCAATTACATGCCAGTCGCTGCCTTTACTGGTAAAGTCTCCATATGCACCAAAACCAATACCATTCTCTTTCGTGTGCAGCGTAAACTGCGAACCAAACGCTTTGGTTTGTGGGTTTGTCAGTCTGACATAGAGATTAGGGTCGTCCTTTTTCTGCTTGTATACCAGATCAGCATAACCATCACCGTTCATATCGGCGGGCTTGATCTCTCGCATATATTGAATGTTCGGCCATCCACCAGGCAGAGCCTGGTACTGCAGAACATTGTTGTCACTCAGTGCATAATGGGCCCAGTAGCCAGGATTTGCATCCGAAGTATGCTCAGAGCGCATATTGACCATCAGCGTCTGTTTGCCATCCAGATCATGATCAATAGCAAACAGGCTTACACTTTCATGATCATCTTTACGGTAGATGTTCTGACAAGCCAGCTCTTCAGAACCGTTATATGTATGCCCCTGATAAACACAGAGTTTATATCGTTTTTGGCCTTTGTCGGTCTGCTCTAATGTGACCAACTGCGTTCGTCCGGTGCCTTTAAGATCGGCTAAGGTGACAGACGCCAGAGCATTATCCATTCGCTCTTTGGAATACACCTTGCTGAACGATTCAAAACTTAGGCTGGTTGCAAATTTATCGTATTTAAAGGTCACTGGTGCACGACAAACGGTGCCTCGACAATGTGCAATACTTTCAAGGAGTCGTACACCATTGGTCGCGTTAGCAAAGCCAAGCTGATAGTTAGCCAGTTCATTACCCAGATGATTGAATACCTGGATAGTGCTCAGGCGTGCAAATTGCGTGGTTCTCGCCTCGTCGATATAACCAACATGGCGAAGCTCACCCAGTGCGTGGTTGAACACGACACGGTTGCCGCTGTAATTAATTTCTGTCAGTACTTTTTCTGTGTTTGCAGCGTTATTTGTGTCCACCAGCTCTTTGTACACATAGCTGATAGTGGTACTTGCCTGACCCAGATTGTCATTTACTTCTGACAGCATCCAGCTCATTGTGTGTTTAACACCATCTGCATCCGTAAGGTTTTGTCGGCTCTTGTCTGAGGCACCATAGCGTTTAACAGAACCATCCTTCGCAAGTACAACAAACTGTGTCTGACTGCCGTAACCTAGCTTGTAAACGGTTGTTGATGAGTCAATTTCAGTCATAAACTCGTCAACGATTTGTTCACCATCAAAGCTGCCATTGTGCGTATGAACGGCTTTGCTGATCAGACGCTGACCATCCAGACAGTAGCGATCCTCATCACTTAGCGTGAGTCCTCTAAACTGGCCATCCTGTGCTTTGGTTTGTCGGCATCGCGTCACACCAGATGCTGCACTCAAGCTCCAGCCCAGTGCCACTAAGCCATCGCCACCTTGTGAGTTGTAGTTCAGACTAACCTCAGGCTGAACACCGGTAATACCAGCAGGTATAGCGATTGGTACAGAATAAGAAGCAGCACCACTTTCTGTCACTCTGAAGCTGCCTGTCGTTGGCTGTAATGTGGCATGGGCCAATAACACATTCTCACCAGGTAAATGATTTTCAATCTCAACCTTTGGCATTGAGAAACTTGGCTCACCCTCGACTGCCGAGCCTGTGATCGTGATGATGACTTCGTCGGAGAAGTTATTGCTACACCTGGACGTTTGCTTGTGCTTCAGCGTCGCAATAGATTTAACACAGGCTTTTGCCTTAAACTGATAATTACCGTTATGAATAAATGCTTCATTAAAGGTCCCCAGGTTCCCTTCGGCCGTTCTGTCAGCATCAGCTGTTCCAATCTTTACAAACTGGTTGCTGCCAGGCTTTAATCCGTATAATTCATACTCCTCAACCAGCCCTGTTGCCGTCATGGTGAAATCAATAATGCCACTGTTCTCTGTCGCATTCAGGGTCGGGCTCGGCAGACCATCTCGGCCATCAGCAGGGTTGGAGCCTATAGCATTTTCTACCTCATCACTCAGACCGTCACCGTCCGAATCGTAATCAAAGTGGCAGCCATCACTAATCAGGCAGCGGCCATAGAAATATTTGAGTAAATTAAAGGTTGCCTTTTCATAGGCAGACGCGCCCGCACCTAGTAGATCGATGATCACATTCGCCCGGGTCACTCCCTGTTCAAGAATACCAACCCAGTAGGCCTGGTTACCCGCACCATAGGTTGTTCCATACAGTATCTGGTCTGTATCAGGATCAACCAACAGATAGTCAAATAAGGTACTAATGAATTGCGCGTTCGAAGAATCCGACAATTCCGGGTTTGCCTTGATCAGGACATTGATCACTTCATTGAACGGATGACCATTAGCCATCAGGTATGCCATAAAGCTCACTTCAGCTTTGCTGGGAGTCCTTTGCAACAGGATCAGCATTGCCTTTGTAAGCAATACAACATTGTCGGTGTTCTGATTAGGCGCCCACTGCTGAGTTTCCCATTGCTTGAGTTCATCCGAAAACTGATCGGCCAGGCCGTTAATGTTTTGCCAGGTTAGCGCATTGGCATGGATCATACGATCATCGATGACATGGAGCTCACCGTCGTGCGTCGTCACATAAATATGGCCAGACGCAGACACCTGAGGTTGCATCACAACCCCCCCACTACGCGGGAAAGTATAATGCCAGTTCACCAGGCCGTTTTTTGGATTAAGCGAATACAGTGCCTCATCCATAGAACCAACCAAAAGGACACCGTTTTGGTCAAATTGCGCACCGGCCTTGATCTCGCCCTGTGTTTTAAACTGCCACTTTTTAGTCATTTTTACACTAGCAAGCGGATCATGTTCCACCCGATAAAAATGGTGGTTCAATGAGCCAAAGTAGATATTATCGACTTTTCTGGCATTGAGTGCATCAGACACAGGCTCCTGCCTTACCAGCGGCTTGGCGGTCACATAAAGGTCACCGTCTGGCTCATTGTATCTGCGTAAATACTCCAAGCCCTGATCAGTGCGAACCTTGTACGCCCAAAGCCCACTAGATTTAGGCCCTTGGCCCATATAGAGTACGTTATTATCACTGATCGTAAATTCGCGGTCTCTCAACCGAGGACGTTGCGCAGAACCAGTTTCGTCAAGGATGATTTTGTTTTGCAGGTAAGGGCTCTCAGGAGTGTCATCTGCACGCACCTCGTTTTGTGCAATTAACTCCACGCCAGCATTCAATAATCCGAGTAGAATACGCTCAGACACTAGACCCTGGAATTCTTCTTCACCTGTTCTTATCCTATTGATTGCATAAGTCTCACCTGTTCTGCGTAGACGTGCATGGAAACTGCCACTTATGCCAATCCCCGCAACACTGACTTTCGCCCATCCAACAGGACAATCATTGTAGTTACCGTTACAAGACTCAATTTTGGCCGAGTCTATATAGGGCGATATATGTTCGACGGAATGTTGCTGACCAGCAGTACATACCCCCTGACTATTACAAGCGCGCAACTCATATGTATACATCCCCTGAACAAGGTTATTTACGCCATGAGAATAGTAAGCAGTCATAAAGCTTTGACTACTTCCGGTACCAGCCTTATCAATTAACAAAGTGTGAGGAGAAGAATGTTTGTCGCTGGGGAGACCTCTCCAGGAAACCAGTCTGTAGCTTGTTGTTACATCATCCCGGTTCTGCTTCCAGGTTAGCAAATAAGGACCGCTCGCCTGTGATTTATTTAAACTTGTAAAAACAGGCCCGTGAGGTTTAGCTTCGTGATTAACTACAGTTATTGCTGCACTGCCTTCCTCACCCGATACACTTTGGTGTGAGTTTTCGGCAACGCCATGGGCGAATACCCGCAATGACTTGCCATGATCTGACACTTTAGTCTGTATTGTGGTTGTGTAAGCGGTACCATTAATACTTACCCGGCCGTCTTTCATTGGATACGGCGCGCCGCTCATAGTAGCTCGCATAACCAAGTCATTGGTGTTATTTAACTGAGTAAATTTAACTTCAACTAACCCTGCACCTAAATCCTTCAAAGCGATATTTGGCACACTGGGCTCCGCCGGAATTGGGTCAAATAGCCTGATATCCGGTAACCTGGCTGTTACTTCGTGACCGTCATTGTCTCGTGCACTCAGAGTTAGCTCAATGTTATCTCCGGCATCAGCCCGCGATGGACTCCAGCTAAAGTTCACGATCTTTGCACCCGCCTCGTCACTCGCCATCGGCAGTACAAAGCTGTTTAACGACGGTGAGATAGTCACTCCGCCAGAGACAGGAGACCCGTTGCGTTTGAGCGTTAAAGAGGACAGTTTAGGTAGCCCACCACTGTTGGTACGGCGCGAAAATGCCGATGCGTGCACAGTAAAGTTCACTTTGTCCCGACCAATAACAAACAATGATTTTGTGGGGCTGGAAACACTGATGCCAAAATGGCTGACATAGTTCACAACCTGACTAGCCGCATTTGGCTTGCCAATTTCAGGCACGGCATAGGCGTAGTAAGTTACCTCACCGGGTGTACCGGATCCGTTAATTGTGACGGAGCAATTTGAATCACCGGTACTACAGCTTTTCACTGATGTGGCGCAGCCTTTATTGGTATTTTGATAATTACCTGGTGCTTTACATATTTTGTACTCTTTTAAGCCAGACGCATGGCTTGCAGTCGCCGTTAATGTCACGGGTTCATCAATAAACGGGCTCACTGTACTAGCCGTCAAAGTGACAGCGGGTGGAGGCGCAAGCTTTACTTTAAATGACAGCGTCTTACTGGCTCCCGCCCGGTCGAGCACTCTGACACGTAATGGCGAAATATCTGCAGTGACCGGGATCACTACATTGGTACATCTTGTATTTCTCCCCGACGTATCACATGAGCCGCCACTGTAGGCCGAAATATTGGTAAAGCCGTTACCTGTGTTCAACTCTACCCTGTCTATTCGGTTCGAAGACGCGTCATCTCCATCATGTGCGTTTACATCCAGGGTCAGATTTTGATCCGGCGCAATTTCAATCTCGCTGCCTTCAGCGACTTCTTCACCACCACGCTTCACCGAAAGACTGGGAGGCGTATTTTGCTCTTTGACCAAAACAGAAAAAGTATGTGTGGTTGTATTTTTTTTACTATCCGTTGCCGCAATTTTAAACTTATAGGTGCCATTGGCTACCAGACTACTTTTATAGATAGATCGACTACATTGATAAATGCCCTGTTGATTGCTCTTAACACTGCAGGTTTTTGCATAGCTCTTGTAGGGCTGCTTGACGCCATCAACAAAGACATCATACGACAGCTTAAGCGCCGTGATATCACGGTTTACATCCTTGAAAGAGGCAGAACCAAACAGCCTCCAATTGTCATAGTCCGCTATGTTATTGGTTCCGCGATAATTCGAGTCCACTAGCTCAGGCTTGGTGTTTTTCGTCACAACAATTGTTCTGTAACACGAGTAATCAGGATCCTGTTCGCTTTTGGGATTTCTGACCACAAGTGATAACTGATACTTTCCTGCACTTGGGAATTTGTAGCGCAATGAAGTAGCTGTTTTACTCTGCTCTAATACCGTGGTTCCGCGCTTTAACGTTAATTGTCTATAAGGCGTATGACTAAACGATAGCGTTGTGGTTTTGCTACCGAGTGTTACATGAGTTTCGTCGCCAGCTATGGCAAGGAGCTCAGATGAATTACACACAGGTACACGCGCATTATATGCCTGAACTGAACCACTCAGGAAAGTCAGAAAACTAATGGTGAATAACTTAGATAGATTCATAGCTTTTTCCTCCAGACAACTGGCAACGTTTGGGGTTGTTTATTTGTGTTACCTGCCTGAGACTCAGTTTGCTCTGAGCCAAAAAGCTGCTCCATGGTGTTGTTAATGATGGAGGGTGATGTCAGCGTAGGTACATTGACACCAAACAGTTCATCTTCGTTTTGCATAATAAGCTGCTGCGTTTCACCTGAAGACTCAGTGATCAGTGCAGGTGTAGTGATAAACCGCACTTGCGCATCGCCCACGCTATATTCACTTAGCACGACCTCGAGGTTATTCGGGTCTAAGACCTGTATTAGACCATTTTGATGAAAAACGTAAATGCCACCCTGAACCTCTGTGGTGGGGGTGAATATCCCAGAGACGGTACGCAAAGCGCGATCACTGGTTGATAGTTTCGATTGCACGAGCAGCGGGCTGGCAAGCAGGTTACTGTTTGTGGCTTTGCTGCGTTGCGTTATTTTGCCATCGGATAATCGCGCTCGATACACTTGCCCGGTGCCATCTAGCATGCTGACGGAGAAGAGAAGCTCACTGCCAAAGATCGTAGGAGTATCATTAACCACCCCAGGTAGAGATAATTTCCATTCAGGTTTCCAGTCGACAATTTTGCCTGCCTGCTTGTTCACTGAATAGCGGTACAGTGATTGGTCGTGGGTGGCAAAGAAGAGATTATCTTCATTTTCGAGTACAGAGTGCTCCACCACGTCCAGGCCCGATAAAAAGTGAGGCTGATGGTACTGGCCCTTAACCCCGTCCAATTGTATGGGATTCTCTGGCATGGTTGTAATTGAAAGTGCGCGGGTAGTTGCCTGACCATTAAAGTCATAAGCGGTCAGCTTAAAGTGCGACCTCTGATTTACCTTAGTGGTCAGTGTGCCTTGCTGAGGGTTAAGAACTGGCCAGCTATCTACCGCTGCTCCATTTTCGTAACGTGTTAATGATACCCTGGCTGCCCCCGTAATTTGCCAGCCAAGTTTAAGCTGCCCGAATTCATCCACCTGACTGCGGTCACTATAAAATGCATTGACTGAAAATAGCTCTGACGTCACTCGGTTTTGTTGTTTAGCTTCAGCACATCCGTATTCATCACAGGCAGTCACACGATAAACACCTGATGCGGTGCTGGGCATGGTATAGTGGGTCCCCCGATAATTGGCATTTACGAGCACCCACTTTCCATTAATATACTGTTCAATACGGTAATAATCGGCATCACCCACTGCGGTCCACACCAGTCTGTCACCGGCATCATTAGGCTGGACTGAAACATAAACCGGTGCATCAGGTGCGCGTTCAATTGGGATGAAAGTGATGATCTTCCCAACTTTGATTGGGGCGTACGCTTGCTTAAACTCCATAGCGGATACATTGTTTACCGCAATAAAATTTAATGCAAAAAGCAAAACAATTAGTCTATAACTCATGCAGAAGGTGGCCTAAATTTAGTCAATATGTTCAAAATGGCCGCAGATTTTATTTTATGGTTGCAAAATACACAACTATAAACAGTAAATGTTCGTAAACAAATTCACTATGAAATCGTTATCTATCTACTACTAAAGGAGTTTATTTAAGCCTCATCCAACTTGATGGTGGAACCACAGTAGAGACAACTGTCGATTGACATCCCATTCAGCTCAGCTGATGTAGCCTATCCATAGTCAAAGTTATGTAAAAAATGAAATCTAAGAGGGCGACAAGCCTGATAGCTGCATGAGTCTGGCTCTATCTGCCGATAACTCTCAACACTGTGCCCTATCAGCTCGTAATTTAAAAACCAGAACGAGTAAATGGCGGCGTTCATCAGGGAGTATGGCCACCGCCAGGTGTGCTTACCGGTTTGTCGGTTTAAAGGTTAGAACGCGCTGTAACTCGCTGTTGATTGGTTGAATTCAAACACCGAGATCTGGCCACAGCGCGCAAAATGGTTATTGCTGCTGTAGGGCGTGTTAGCCTGACTAATATCACCTTCCCAGCCCTGGCCGTTTTTAACAAAGGCTTTAATTTCAAACCAGCCATTGTGGGTCTGGCCGCAATCCATATCAACATCCAGCATCCAGTAGTGCGCGCCCCACTGATTCAGCGGTGTTTCACCATAACCATGGCTTTCGACCGTTGCTTTGGCTCCCCATTCGGCAGGCCACAAGTTAGTTGTCCAGTCCAGTGCGCTCCCTTGAGCACCTGCACTTTGGCCTGATTCTGCACCATGCCAGTCCAGATAGTTGTCACCCTGTTTCCAGCCTTGTGTGGTTGGGTTTTTCAGGTTGTTGTGACGAACGGGCATCGCACATTGCATTGGATCCTGGTCACAGTTGCGGCCCAGGGAGGCTGCGAAGGTATGATCCAACCCGCCACGAACAAACAGATCCTGACCAGCGGCCGTTTCGGCTTTGATAAACACGACTGTTCTTTGCCAGTCCCCTACCGGCTCGTCCGGTGCGTTACCCACTTTGCTATTATGATGGATCGCCACTGCACTCATGGCGTTAACACTGATATTCGCCAAACCATTTTGCGATACCGTAATTTGATTACCCAGACACCCATTACCTGAGGCATTTTTTCCGCCACTGAGTACATCACAGTACACGCCTTCAGTAAGACCGGTTTGTAGTGTTTGATTGAGCGACCCTCCTTCACGGTTAATCGCGACAAAGCCTTCATCGCCGCGTGAGAACGCAATCTGATTATTGCCGTTATCCCACCAGTTATTTACCGTCCAGTGGCCTGTAGTGTTGTTTCTAAACTCCATAGCACCTGCAATCATGCTGCGGCGATGCTCACACTGCCACTCATTGGCAAAGCAGTTTAATGTGTTGCCCTGGTGCACCACACTGCCCGGCGGTCCGGCATCTCCATCATGGTTAAAGTCATAACTCGACATCACTTTAGGATAGCCATATGGATAGGCCAGCATAAAGACATTGGCCAGGTCATACAGCGCACCGTCTTCATAGGTCACCACATTGCCTGCTCCACCATGACCTCGCTGGTTATCGTGATTATCAACAAACACCACAGCGAGATAGCTGGGCATCATGTCCCAGGCTTCACCAAAACTGCTCAGCCAGGCCAGTTTGCCGGACTTAAAGGTATCACCCAGCTTGGTGCTGTACTTAAATTCAGTGACTAGCCCATTTGCAAAATACTCATCTGCGCGTACTGCCTGCCCGCCCTGATCAATCACCTCCTGAAATACCAAAGGGTCGCCATTCACCTTGCCCATGATGGCGGCAATATCGGACGACGCCATGTGTTTACTGGCATCCAGTCTGAATCCAGCCACCCCAATGCCAACTAGGTCATTCAAATAGCCAGCCAGTGTATTCTGGACATATGAAGCTGACGTGTTGAGATCAGCAAGGCCAACCAATTCACAGTTTTGTACCCGCCAGGCGTTATTGCCATAATCGGCGTCGTTTATTGCACATGTTTCATGAAAATCCTGTGGGCTGTATATTGGATAGTGCTTGTCGCCGAATGTACTGCCAGCTACGCCCGTGCCACTGCCGTGCGCCATATGGTTAATTACAGCGTCTACATAAATATCAACGCCTGCGGCCTTACATCGTGTCACCATATCAATAAACTGGGCTCGGTTACCGCTGCGACTTTCTAGCTGGTAACTAACGGGTTGATAGCGTGTCCACCAGGGCGCGCCGGTGATATGTTCACTGGGTGGCGAAACCTGTACGGCGGCATAACCTTTTGGGCCCAGAAAGGTTTCACATTCGGTCGCAATGTCCTGCCAGGACCATTCGAATAAATGAACAAAGGTTGTGGGGGTGGCCAGTGCCTGAGCAGACATGCCCAACCCCGCGGCGATGAGTGCTGTGTTCAGCACTTTGAGTGACTGTTTAATCATTGTATGTTCTCTGTTGTTGTCATAACGGTAATGTTTACATCACGGTAACAATATAGAGAGATCCGATTAAACGTCTATTGAATACGTATGCAATAAAACGCGCCTGCACTTGCCGTGCAAAAACGGATCAAAAAGCGCTCTGACAATCCTGTTGACTCATCATTTCAGTCCAAGAAACGTACTGTAAATCCGGCCTTCAACACACTTGAAAAGACGCCATTTTATACCTTGCAGAAATATAAGATGTCACTTAACCAGTTGAAAATTATACTTTGTCACAAAAAAGTCGGTGCAAATCGCTTGCTTGTACTGAAGCTTCTGGATAACACTTTTCGACATCACTTTGCAGCGAGTAACGCTATGATCCTAAAACAACTCAGATTAAGCAAGCACCTGACTCAGGCCCAACTGGCTACGATGTCCGGGTTAAATATCCGCACAATTCAACGGATAGAGCAGGGGCACACTCCAAGCCTGGAATCTCTAAAATGCCTTGCTGCTGCACTGGACACTGACATCAACACGTTACAACAGGAGTCATTTATGACCAATAAACATGCGTCTCCAGGACCGCTGTGGCTGCGGGTTTGGTTTTTTCTCGGAACATTTCAAAGTCAGCCTGACAGGCCATTGCTCATCAGGCTTGAGCGTATCCTGCACGGTGTTGGCTTACTTTTTTGCTTGCTGGGACTCATAAGCGAGGCGGCCCTTGTTGGTGGTTTGCTTTTGCTCATCAATGGATATTTCATCAGCTATTGCAAATATATGGGGGACAAGTTTGCTATCTGGTGATGACAAGAGATCCGAACCATCAGCTAACAGGTTGCATTCTTATTTAAGGCAGGTGCAAATAGGCTGTACCTGTCTCTGTTACAACTTTATACATTTATTTACGGAATATTCCGCCCGCTCAACTTAACTTAAACACACTAGATATCCTCAAAGGAACAACGATGAGCGCGCGGATCCATGGTATTGACCTTGCCAGAGCATTGGCAATTTTTGGTATGGTGATCGTTAACTTTAAACTCGTTATGGGTGCGACAACCGGCAGCCCGCTGCTGTTGTCATTGAGTGGGTTATTGGAAGGGCGAGCTGCTGCGCTGTTTGTTGTCCTGGCGGGCGCCGGGTTGACGTTAACCGCTCGCAAGATGCAAAATCATGACCTGCTGCATCGAAAACAAATGCAAAATAAAGTGGTTATGCGTGGCATCCTGCTACTTTGCCTGGGGTTAATTTATTTACCTGTCTGGCCGGCAGATATTCTGCACTTTTACGGCTGTTACTTTATTCTGGCCTCCTGGCTATTATTTGCCTCTCACCGTACGCTCCTCACACTCTGCGCGGTGGTTGTATCCACTTTTCCTGCGCTGTTACTGATCATTGATTATTCCAAAGGCTGGCATTGGGAAACACTCACCTACCTGGATTTATGGACGCTCGATGGCCTGGTTAGGCGCATCTTTTACAACGGTTTTCACCCCGTTTTTCCCTGGTTTGCATTTCTGCTATTTGGTATGTGGCTGGGCCGCCAACCTTTGCACAATATCGCCACGCAAAAAAAACTGTTTGTTAGCGCGCTTGTTACATTAATCGCGGTTGAGAGCACGTTTTACTTGTTGCGCTCACATGCTGTCGAGTCCGGAATGCAAGATCAAGATATCAGATTCTTACTGAGCACCGGACCTATCCCACCTCTGCCGCAGTACCTGGTGTGTGCCACCGCAACTGCTGTGCTTATCTTAATAAGCTGCATCAAACTGGCCCAGCGCTTTGCGCATACAACCATACTTAAAACCCTGGAGAAAACAGGAAAGTTATCACTTACTTTTTATATAACCCATGTCATTATTGGCATGGGCATCTTAGAATCGCTCAATATGCTAGGTAACCAGTCTATTGAGCTGGCACTGCTTAGTAGCCTGACTTTTTGTCTGTCAGCATGTTGTTTCGCTACCCTATGGAGTCGAAAATTCACTCAGGGACCGATGGAATGGCTGTTCAGATATCTCATTGATCGGGCTGAAGCCTATTCAGGCCATTTTATTCCTACCCGAAAGTAATACGGTCGACAATTTTTCTGAACGATTAAGAAATACAATTCAGCTTTGCCTGTGGCGCTTCCTAAAATAAGGCTAAACCTCTGATAAATAATCTTTGTTTTAACAATTAGACGTATTTCTCTCACCCCTATCCAGGCTCAAACACTGACGACCAGATACTTGTATTTTCTGTGCTTGGAGAAAAAATTTTCGACTACACTGAAATGAATTTCACTTGGCACAGGTCTTGTCGTTACAGCAGCATGTTCAGGTAGCTAAACACTACCAATAAGTACGGGCATGAACATGCTGCTGAACTACCTGTTAAATAAAAGAGAGTTGTTATTTTGGGTCAGGTAACCGCCACGCTCAGTTTGGCACACACTCAATGAGGAAGATAATATGAAAGCACTAACGGGGGCCGCGATGGCGGTCATGGTTGCAGGCCTGGTAGGCTGTAACGCAACAGACAACACGTCATCTAATACAGCAAATACCAGTGGTGCGAGTACCGATCTGGTTCACTGCTATGATGTTAACATTTGTGGTGGCCACAATGATTGTAAAACAGCAAGTAATGCCTGTTCAGGACAAGCCAGCTGTAAAGGTACAGGCTTTGTTGCTATGCCAACTAAAGCGTGTGCAGATGTGGGCGGTAAAGTAAAAGATGAGTGGGTCGGTTCAGTAGCCAAATCTGACCTGGTAAAGTGCAATGACGTCAATATTTGCGGTGGCCACAATGACTGTAAAACCGCTAATAATGCCTGTGGTGGCCATGCGTCCTGTAAAGGAACTGGGTTTGTAAAAATGCCAGCCAAAGCATGCCAGGACATAGGTGGCAAAGTCGACAGCTAACAAACTAGCCTTGTGTCAGCAGGTTGACACCTAACATGCCAGCCTGCTGATCCTAACCTCTTGCTTTAAACGGAAGACACATTGAACGCTATACCGCCCTATCTGGGATTTGGCCTGGGACTCAGAACCTGCTATTTCGAAGACATTATCCAAACTCAGCCGGATGTTGACTGGTTCGAGATCATCTCTGAAAACTACTTCGTCGATGGCGGAAAGCCCTGGCATTACCTCGATCAGATAAAAGAGCGCTACCCGATTGCAATGCATGGTGTGTCTATGTCAATTGGCAGCACATCCGCAACAAATTTCGAATACCTTGAGCAACTTAAGCGCACCATTCAACGCGTTAACCCAGTATGGATTTCTGATCACTTGTGTTTTTCGTCCCTTGGGGAATTCAACAGCCATGATTTACTGCCACTGCCGTATACCGAAGAAGCCCTGACGCATTTGTGCGAACGTCTACACATTATTCAGGATTACCTGGAACGTCCGGTTATCCTCGAGAATGTTTCCAGCTACCTCACCTACCATCAATCTCAGATGACAGAGTGGGACTTTTTATCGGCCCTGCATCAGCAATCGGGCTGCCAGTTTTTGCTCGATATCAATAACGTCTATGTCAGTGCCAGAAATCATGGCTTCGACGCCATGGATTACCTAAACGCGATCCCTCAGCAAGCGGTTGCACAGATACATCTGGCCGGACACAGCGACTTTGGCAGTCATATTATCGATACACATGATCAACCTGTATGCGACGCCGTATGGCAATTATTTCAGCGCTACACGCAATCAAGGCCGCCAGTCAATACCATGATCGAACGAGACGATAATTTTCCCCCTTTCGAAACCCTGATGGCAGAATTACACCAGGCCAGAGAGCTTGCTCCGCTCAGCTGGAGGCCCAATGGCTAAGTTAGCCCAACTGCAGCAAGCCTTTGTTGCAATGCTCAATGGCGCGGAATCAGATTTACTCAATCAGATTGCACCCCAACCTGGCTTAACCGTTCAGGACAGAGCTTCAATCTATCAAAATGCCTATCGTATTCGCCTGACCAAGGTACTGGAACAGGACCACGAAATGCTCGGCCTTTACTTAGGCGACGACTTATTTGATAACATGGTGAATGGATTTCTTGCTCACTATCCATCAACTGATCCATCTTTGCGGCACTTTGGTGACAGGCTCCCGAAGTTTCTCGCAGATCACCCCCCTTTTTCTGACCATGGGATACTGAGCGAAATGGCCCAATTTGAGCGCCTCTTGTTGCAAGCTTTTGATGCACCGGATGCACCCCGCCTGACCTTACAGGCACTGCAGCAGATCCCAGCTAATTTGTGGCCCAATGTGGTTTTTACGCTACACCCAAGTGTGCGATTACTAGCATGTCAGTTTTCCACAGTTGAGAGCTGGCAGGCACTGAAGCAAACGACCCCACCACCACAGCCTGAGCTTGCAGCCAAACACTATTGGCTGATTGTTCGCGAGCCCGATTTACGCACCGCATTTCATCCGCTCTCTCAAAGTGATTATATATGCCTGACTACCCTGAAAGAGGGCCTGCCCTTTAGCTTCGTCTGCGAAGCCGCAGCCAGCTTGCACCAGGATACTGAAGCTGGCACACAAGCCGTTATGCAACTGCTGCAAAAAGCACTTAACGCCAATTGGCTTAGCCAGTATCAGCTTCCAGATCCCATCCAGGATCCCTCTGAATAAGGCGCCTTATGAAGCTCAGTGAAAAAGTTCGTCTGTACCAGCTAAGTCTGATAGCCAGTATGTTGTTTGCGTTTGTGGGTTTTGCTTACAATGCCTGGCGACTGGAGGTCTCTGAACAAAACAACAATATACGCACAGCCTGTTTCGAAATGCTCAGAGAACTGGCACAGCTTGAACAGCTTATCTACATCGCCCATTACGATCAGGACAAAACACAGGGCAGCCCGAGAAAAGGCTGGGTAAGTGTAGGTTTAATCAATGATTTCAGTTATCTGACCAATAGTGAACTGCAACACAGTGCCACCACACTCAGGGCAACCTGGTCAGATAACTGGCAAAATATTTACGCCAACACCCAGGCTGTTGATTTGGTTGTCAAAGACATTGACACCGTCCGCGCTGACATCAAAAAATTACTTAATGAACTGGAATAGCCGTACTATCCGTGCTTACGCGTTTTGGCAGTCTGATCTCAAAACACGCTCCGCCCAGATCTGTGCTTTCTTCACTCACACGCACCGTGCCATGATGCTTACTGACGATTGACTGGACAATCGCCAACCCCAGTCCACAGCCACCGGAATCCCGCGAGCGGCTCGGATCAAGCCGGGTAAATGGCTCAAAAATACGTGCCTGTTTTCCCGGCGGAATACCTATTCCATCGTCGATAACACGAACCACCAGCTCACCGGGTAGCTCCCTGAGCTCAACGCGTACCCTATTCCTGGCAAAACGACCTGCGTTTCGCAATAAATTGGTGAACAGTCGTTTTACCAGTGCTTCATCGCCTTGCCAATGTGTGTCTTGCGCATCCAGCTTAAAGTCAACCTGAGGATAAAAAGGGGCAACCTTATCCAGAGTCTCCTGCAATACAGAGCCCATTTGCAACACAATCTGTTTTGGTTTGACTGAGTTGTCTTTCACTCTGGCGTAATACAGTAACTCACTAACCAGGCCTTCCAGATCCTGTAAAGATTGATTCAGGCTGGTATGGAGCGCCGCTCGCTCCCCTTCTTCTGCATCTTCCAGCATATCCAATGCAAACTGCATCCTGGCCATGGGACTGCGAAATTCATGCGCCACACCATGTAACAGATCTCGCTGCAAGGTGATCCTCGCCTCTCCTTCATTCAGTTGCGCGTCGACTAACTGCGAGAGCTGTTGCAAACTGCTATTCAAATCCTGAGGCTGGCTCAGCGCAACGGGCATTTGAGCGAGTCGTTCCGCCAGCACATTGCGCTCTTTCATATTCAAATACCAGAAAACGAGCAACAAAAGCAGATTGAGACAGGCCGACATCAGCCAGTCAAACCAATCAACCAGGTAGTAATAGACATCCTGATCAACCAAAGGACCAATTTCGAGTACCTCATGGTCGTTGAGTACAAAATACAGTGTAGCATTTAAGTAATCGGCCAGCGCTTGCTGTTCTTTAAGTTCAGCAAATTCGCTCAGCTGCGACTGTGAGTAAAAGTCGGCATTGCGCCGCACCACCAGTGCCTGAGTATCGTACCGTGCTTCAAGACGCATCTGCAGTTCAGATAATGAGCGCTGTGCAGGCTGGGCCAGTTCAATTTGCACTCTGGCCCCAACCTCATCTAAAAACTGGTTTTGCGTTTCAATATATCGGGTTTCAATCTCAACGAGTAAGGTGTGCCGTACTGTCAGAGCCAACACACTATTGAGCACAATGGCCAGGGCGATAAATGCGCTCAGCCGCAAAACGTTAACTTGCAATCAGGTATCCTTTATTTCTTATTGTTTTAATAATTTTAGGTTCTTTTGGGTCATCCCCCAGTTTCTTGCGCAGCCTGGAGATACGCAGGTCAATTGAGCGATCCATACCATCAAAATCAAGTTTAAAAATTGTGCGATACAATTCGTCCCGCGACAATATTCGGCCCGCAGAATTAGCCAGCAACCATAATAGCTCGAATTCTGCACTGGACAGCAAGACTTCTTTATCACCACATGTTGCCTTGCGTTTTGCCAAGTCAATACAGATTTCACCGTCATTGATTGTTCGCACTGTCTGGCTGGTTTGTGTCACAAGCATGTTGTGGCGCCTTAATTGTGCCCGAATATGCGCCAATAAGACCCGAGGTTTAACGGGCTTACACAAATAGTCGTCGGCACCCACTTCCAACCCGGTTACTTCATCTATATCGTCTACCAATGCCGTCAGCATAATAATAGGCCCGGTAAAACGACCCCGGATCTGTCGGCAAATACTCAGGCCATCTTGACCCGGTAACATTAGATCCAGCACCAGCAGATCTGGTGCGTATTCATCAACGCGCGCAACAGCGCCATTTCCCTGCTCATAACAAGCGACATCATATCCGTTTTTTTGCAGAAATTGAGACATCAGCTGCGTGAGTTCTCGATCGTCATCTATCAATAGTATTTTTTGTTGTGTCGTCATTTACAGCCTGTTTAAACACGCATCATATATTTTAAGGTTATACGCTTTTGCGTACTGATAAGCTTCTGCCCGTGCAGCTTTATCAGCTTCACTGCGCAAAGTATCTCCGGTACCCGGCATCGCTTTAACACCACAGCGGGCTTCAAGTGTTTTAAATTCAAATTGCTCAAAGCCTGGCACCACAGGCCGCCGGCCCGTGGTGTAATACAACCTGAAGTCTTGCTTGTCCATCGCCTTAGAAAGTGCTTGCTGAAGCTTTCCATTTGGCGCCGTTTCTTGCTTATTCATCCCCTGGCACCCCACTGCCAACCCTGCACTGAGCAAAACGCTCAGTGCAGTTAGTTTACCTTTCATATTTTTTTACTCCTAACCGAATGAAAGCCCCAACCATCAACAACCAGAGCACCATAAACAATGTGCCCCCTGAACCACCATCATCCAGAGATTGAGTCGGGGGTTGTGGGTCCGGCTGTGGATCGGGTTGAGGGTCTGGCTCTGGTTCTGGCTCAACAGGTGCTGCTTCAACGGTTACCGCAACGCTACCAGATGCTGAGCCTCCGTTACCGTCACTTATGGTATAACCTATGGTGTCAGCACCAGAAAAGCCAGTGCCTGCAGTATAGAGCAAACCATTTGACGCAATCGTGACTGTACCGCTTCCCTGATAGTCCACAGCAGAGATACTCAGCGCATCACCATCAACATCCGTGTCATTGCTCAATACAGTCAATAATACTTGCTCTGCCTGAAACTCCACACTAGCACTGTCGTTTTCCACGACGGGTGCATCATTAACCGCAGTAACCGTTACCTCTACGTTAAATCGTTCACTGTTTTGATTGTCCTTTGTTGCGAATGCCGCGACATTCAGCGTGCCATTATAGTTTTCATTCGGGATCACTGTCAGATCTGTATAGGTATAGTTATCACCGGGCAACAGAGTGATTACATCAACCGCCAGCCCCAGCTCAAAATTAAGATCTTCTTTTTTAATCTGTACACGATCATCTTCCGCAACAGAAATCGGATTTTGAGATTCAAACACAGGCACTATCGGATCTGGCGGGCCATCAGAATTGATTGTAAAGTTGCCGGAATTAATGGCAAAAAAGATATTGTCGGTACAGGCAACTCGAACCCGGGCAGCATTGGTACTAATTGCAGAAGTGATGAGCACCTCCTGCTCTCCATCGTTATCGACCCCATTTGCCAGCGATGTACCAAAAGTCACACCTGCATCGGTAGACAGGCTAATGGTTACTCTGGAGCATGAAACCGGCGCATTCTGGGTATTTGCAGTGTCCCAGGTCACGGTGTGTGTGTCAGATAACCACTGACTGCTGCTATCAGGCTGGGTTACTGTGAATCCGCTTGACGAACCAACCACGTTGACCTGCATCGTATCGCTGGCAACATGCCCCTGACCATCTCGCACCGCCAAACGGAAGTTCAGCGTACGGCTTGTTGTTGGGTACGCTTCCCCATATGCCACGCTATTTGCAAGAATGTCGATTAATTTAGGAAAGGTTCTGACCGGCTCCATGGTTGGGTTAAAGACCCGAAACAAAGGCCCGGACCCGGAATCAATGGCATCCTGACTTGCACTATCCGAAGCCGACCCCAGGTCGAACTGCTGCCAGCTGTAACTAAGCGTATCAGAATCTGCATCAGTTGCGCTGCCCGTTAAAGTAAAAGGTGTACGGGCGGGTATGGTAAAGTCGCTACCGGCATCAACCACTGGGCTTTGATTGGTCAGATCAGTGCGGGCACCGCAGGTACTGCCACCCCCCTGACGCGTCACCGCAACCATTTGCTCAATGGAGTGTAGGTGAAAAAAGGGATCGGAATTTTGCTGTAAATCTTGTTCACCGCAGATGCCTGTATATCCCATGATTGTCGAGCCACTACCCGGCTCATAAGCAGATAATCCAGAGCGATTCCCCTGACAGGCACCCACCAAACCATTAAAAGTGTGTTCTGCACCGAGCTGGTGACCAATTTCGTGGGCAACATAATCGATATAGAATGCGTCTGTCTCAGGTTCAGGACTGCCGGTCAGGCCAGCCGCTTTTTGGGTGGAGCAAACCACTCCCAGCCCGGCAACACCGCCCCCGGTAGTCACCACCAAATGTCCAATATCGTAATCCGTCTCGCTCATGACGTTTTCTATTGCCTGAGCGATGGTGTCTCCGTCTATGTCCTCATCTGTATTTGTGAATGGATCTGTATCCGCATCCACAAAGATTATTTGATCATTATTGGCAACGAGCTGAAACGTTACCCCAAGGTCCCGCGCATAGACCTGATTAACTCGATTTACCATAGTCACAATGGCAGCCAGGGCAAGTGGACGAGTACCGCCATGATAAGCGGTGTACTCCCCCGTAGCAGCTACCGCAAGGCGGTAGACTATTTGTTCACTAATCTGGCTGGTTTGCATCAGACCGTCAGGGCGATTTGCAGTGGGGTCAGAAATACCAGGAAAACGAATTGGCGGATGGCGTTTGATGCCTTGTGCGTGGTCATGCTGCACTGTTGGATCAAAAACATAACTACGATAATTGTTTAACGCAGGCTGAGGATCAATATAAACAGTTTGCCCTTCGTGTTCAAACATCCCGAAAAATCCTTTCGGTGACAGATCAAAGGTGCCCTGATTATCAGGCGCTCCCACTTCCATGCCTTTAAACGTCCTAATTTGGGGGTATTTGTTTGCCAGTTCAGGTGCCATCACCTGGCTCGGTACAAGACGAAACGTCACAAACTGACCATTTGGCAGCGGCAAAACCATATCTACCGTATTTGCCATCAGGAGTGTTGCTCTAACGGATGCTAAATCCAGCTCCAGGTATTGCTCGGCGTTACCGGGCTTAAAATACTTGTCTTGTTCAAGCACAGTCCAGTGAGTCTGGCCGATTAAGTGGACCGCCAATGCACTTTGGCAAGTTAGAAATAGCATCAGGCATATCAGTGAGAGTTTATTCATAGTTAGCCCCGTCGGATTGTTGTCATTGCGGTCATAATTCAACCATACAACTACAAGCATAGACGGTCAGTAACCATTTGTAGGTGCTTTGTATCAGGATTGATAAATGTACCTAAACCAATTACCTAATTTAGGAGGTACAGGTACAATTATCTATACTTGAGAAAACACTATATTTCGGCACAACGCACAAATAAAGGCTCAGGAAGTCGCAGCTTGACGGGCCAAGTTGTTCTTTTCGACAACCCGATACCGTTGCTGATATTTGCGTTTGGCAACGATAAGCCCAAGGGTCCCTAGTGCCGAAGGTGCCAGCCACGCCAGTAACATTGCCTGTTCTCCCAATACCTCAATCAGTAAGTAACGGCCTCCAACGGCGCTAAATGCTGTGTAAACACCAATACCCGAGCCAATCATTGCGCTGAGGTGTTCAATAATCCATTGGCGCGGCTTTACTGTCTGAGCAAAGGTATAGCGGATCATTTTTATTGCCACAATCATACTGATAATACTGAAAGCCAGATATAAAACCTGACCGCTTTGAGCGCCCAGGTAAGCAACGTATAACGCGCTGGCACACAGAGCAAAATAGTTGAAAAGCATATCCGGGCGTTTTACTGTCAGGCGTGATGCCTTATCCTTAAGCACGCGCATGCCATGCATCACCGACGCCAGGACCAAAAAGGACAGCATGAGTAAAAAGCTGGCTCGCTCTCGCGCTGAATTTATAAAGTCAGCCTGATTAGGTGCCTGAAGATAGGCTTCCGGATAAACAGAGATAGGGTCAGTCAAAACCAGTGCGCAGCATAAAATACCTGTTAAAGAGACAATTTGCATGCTGTAAGCATACGCTTTACCCGACAGATTGTGTATCTTCCCCCCTTTTTTAGTCAGGATTGGTGCCCAGAATAAGAGTAATGCACAGCTACCCACTATGATGTGAATGACCAAAGAAAACTGATGAAGGTATTGCATAATTGTTAGCTCCTTAGTTGATGTCCATCCAGCTTAAGGAAAAGCAATTCCACCTACACGTCACTATTGTCACTAAAAATCAATGACATTCGTCATACTTCTTTTCTGGTTGTGATCTGATATAAATACACAACATCAATAATAACTATGATTTTACTGTGCAGCGTTACTTTCAATATCAACCTTCTATGCTTGCAACCGCACTCGTGACCTGGTGCGCGGTTGCTGTACCAAGCCTGCATGCCTTATCGCAGGCTCCATTCTGGACCTGGTTGCCACATCTAACCTTACTGCCCTTGATTTTGCTGGCCACCAATGAGTCTCAGCACAGTTATGGTTATACAGTCAGATACTGGCTACTGGCGATAATGGCTTTGCTGATCCACAGCTCCGGCTTTTTACTGCCGTCATCGGTATACCTTATTTACAGCGTAATGCTCATCGCCATTTTGACATTCTATTTGTCACCTGTGCAGTCATACTGCTACATGCTATTCGCCAGCATTGCCTACCTGCTAGTCCAAAAGCTTTACTGGCAACACCCATGGCCCTGGGTAGAAGCTGTGTTATTTGCCTCATTTCATTTATTTTCCTATGTGGTAAGCCATCGCATGCAGCAAGAGCGAACAGCCAAAGAACAGGCGCAACTGGCCAACAGTCAATTGCTGGCCACCCAGTCGTTACTCGGGCAATCCGTTTCAAGACAGGAGCGGTTATTACTGGCAAGGGAGCTACATGATGATGTGGGTCATCAGCTAACCAGTTTGATCGTTAACCTCGACGTTGCCAGAAGAACCGCACAGGAACCACTTAAATCTCAACTACAACAAAGCTACACCCTTGCCAGGGAAACATTGGAAAAAATCCGTACACTCGTCAGTGATAAGCGCACCGAGCAGTCACTTGACCTCGAAGCGGTGCTCACCGAATTGATCCATCACGTACCGCGAGTCCATGTTTCATTACAGTTTAACGCTCACCCCGTTTTACAAAGCTTAAGCCATGCCCATTGTATCCTGCGAGTTTGCCAGGAATGTATCACCAATACCCTGAAACATAGTAACGCCACACAGGTCAACATTGAGTTTGGGCCATCAACCAACGATGCGTTTCAGATGCAAATTTACGATAATGGTGCAGCGGTGCCACTCAGTGAACCAGGCAATGGTTTGCGGGGTCTGCAGGAACGAGTTACTGAGCTTGGGGGGCAATTTGATTGGCAAAACTCTCCAAAAGGCTTTATCGTGCTAGTTCAGTTTAAGGAAACACACCATCATGAGTAAAATCAAGGTCCACTTGGTCGATGATCAAGCTTTAGTCAGGCAGGGTATGCAGGCACTGCTCGCGCTTTGTGAAAGCATTGAATGTAATAGCAGTTCAGCAAATGGGCTGGAATTTATGAAGCAGTACAAAGCAGGTCTCATTGATACTGACGTCATTTTGCTGGACATGCGTATGCCTGAACTCGATGGGATTGGCGTACTGGAGCAGCTCAATAGCATGGAAGGAACGCCCAAAGTTTTGATCCTGACGACTTTCGACGATACCACAAAGCTACAACAGGCCCTGCAACTGGGTGCCAATGGCTGCATGCTTAAGGACGTCGAGTTAGAAGAACTGGAAGCAGCAATTCAGGCTGTACACGAGGGGCAGCTGGTTATCCAACGTGCTTTGAGTAACGTATTTAAACAAGCAGAATCGGTATTGGATGAGCTTACAGACAGGGAAAAACAAATTCTTGTACTCATCGCGCGTGGCCTATCAAACAAAGAAATTGCAGGCCAGCTGTTTAAAGCGGAAGGTACTATTCGCAATCACGTTTCCAATCTGCTTAGCAAGCTTCAGGTCAGAGATCGCACGCAAGCGACATTAAAAGCAGTAGAATTAGGTCTGGTAAGCCAAAGCAGCTAAATCCAGAAATGAGCAAAATGTGAGATATAACCTACCCAATTGGTAAGAGAAATAGGTTAAAGCTGTAATTTACTTATTTTAGGAACAATTCGCTTGCAAGTTTAGATCCCAAACTCTAAAGTACAGTCTGGTTTTATTATTGCATTGGACGCACTATGACTTACTTAATCAGATGGATCGCTGGCATTGCCCTGCTTACACTGGCATTGCTAACACTGTTTAAAGGACAATGGTTAAATTCTGGCTTATTGGCCACTTTGGGTATACTGACTTTCCCACGTCGCACTATCAAACAGTTAGATGACACCGCAGGTTATGGTCAACAACTGTACCAAAAGCACCTGGTGGCTGACTCTAATGAGCGCTCTACTGCCATGCCTTATCTGGTGGTGTGTATTTCGGTGATACTGGTCGTCGTGTTATATCAGCTTCTGTCAGGTTCGGCTGCATAAAGCCAGCGCACTGGCTGACTTTATGCAATGAACACTACGAAGCCCTACTTAAGCAGATCGGTGCCGTTATGAAACTCCAAAATCATAGTGTCACCGGCTGCGCACGAGCTGCCCTGAGTGTAACGGCATACATTTAAGCTATCCCTTGTCGACTGCTGGATCTCCAGCACTTGTGTCTCCAGCTCACCCTCAAGGTGCAGCTTACCGTCAACCACGGCAAACTTGCCCTGAATATTATTCGGTGCCTCTTTCGCGTAAACATACTCCCAGACCCCTGTTACTGACGGCATCATCATGAAGTAATATAGCGCAGACTCACTCTGTGACTTTAAAGTAAGCGTTGTCTGGCCAAGCCACGAATAATCAAACGCAGCTACGCTTTGATATGGCTTTAAATCGAACTTAACAATTGCCTTACCCATAAAAAAATGAGGGCCCGCATCGACCAGCTCCGAGTCTGTTTGCACCGACACGTAGAGCGCTCCTTCGTCCTGCGCCAGCAGCTTTAATGTAAAAGTACAAGACACATAACAAGTATCATCTGGACAGACGGGGACCGTACCCAGCTGAGGATGAATAATCTTCTGGCGCTCTATTTCACCAGCCTGATTAAATGACCAAACTGCGCTCCCGAAAGCCACATTGGGAATATAAACGTGATCCTCAAAGTAGTCATAGCGAGCTTCGCCACGCAACCAGGTACCCACCGTATTCTCATAGCTGAAATGCGTTTTCTGATCTTTAATCATCAACCCCGTGCGCAACAGCGGCGCTTTACCTGTATGGCTTGTGGCTTTGATCACAACACGTAACCCAACCCCAGCCAGTGACTCTGTGATCCTCAATACAAGTTTCTTTTTAATACCATTTTGCCAGTATTTCAGCACCAGACGATTACCTTTAATACGCCATTTAAAACGACTCACCGCCTTGTCATGATGCACTAACTGGCCACCCCCATTAGCAAAAAAGTTCGCTTCGACAGCACCAAATGCAGGTATATCAAATTCTTCATACAAGATGTAATCAACCCCGGGCAGCACCCAGGTTCCCTCAGTAAGATCAACTCGCCAGTCTTGCATTGACTTAGCTGGTACCAGGGTTCCGGCAAAGTGCTGTGCCTGCGTTTCAACCACTTCCATCGTATCCGTTCGCACTACACGCATGTGCTGTGCAAAGGAAACACCTTCCTCCGACGGAAAAACATGCACCTGGTATATTTCTGAGCGATACTCAACGCCCTGATCTTGATATGCCCAGATAAGTTCCGGTGAGGCCAGATTAACTTGTAATCCATTATCGACTTTACTCCAGCTTATCTCGCTTTCAGTTTGCCGTGCGTATTTTCCCGTGCCATTTTTGGCCAAAACAAGTTCATAGGTGGGACCAGTCGAACTATTATCGTAAAGGAAAAACTTGCCTTTATTAATATCATGCAATTCAGCCAAGCTGGTTGCGACGCTGGAAAAGCTCAAACCAGACAAAATACCTAGTATGACGGGGATTAAGATTCTATATACGTTCACTTCTAACTCCTTGATGTTATTATTTTATGTATGAGCAACACGCACAGTGCTGCCAATTCACTGTGACAGAGTTGAAATGCTTGTTCAAGTTTTAGACAGAAGCATTTGGTGGGTCGTGTGATAACAGACTTATAATTATGGGCCAATATAACGGCGGTTATGATCCGCCAAGGCACGGCGGACCTTATCTATAATTTGACTATCCGTATCAGGATGAAATGCCAGACAAGCCCTCTCACCGGAACGATCTCGCACCTCTAATGCAGACGTCACCAACTCATAAGGCTTTTCAATCAAACGCAGGGCTTCGTAGATGGTAAATTCCGTGGTCATCAGAAAATCTACCCGACCCGCCAGTAGTTTTTTGACCAAAGAACTGGGGTCAGCAGACAGATCCAGGTTAACGCCGCCCTTAAACCCTCTGGCAGTCAGATATTCATGGGTCACACTGCCTCTGACCAAAGCAATAATATAGCGTTTAGCATCGTCCAATGACTCAACTTGTATGTCATTTCGCGTAGCCAGACGAAACAGGTGCTCTTTGACAGGCCTTAACAGAGGACAAGCCCACTCAAACCGAGCCTCACGGTCTGGCGTACGAAAAATAGAATAAATCATAGTGTTAGGTTGAGTTTGGGCAATTTTCATGGCTCTGGTCCAGGGAAACACCAAAATTTCATAGCTGATCCCAGTAGCATCAAGTACTTCCCTCACCTTTTGAGTAGCACGCCCATCAACCTGCCCCTGCTCGTTGGTAAAGTTGTAAGGCACCCACTCTTCAGTGACAACCTGGAGTTGAATAGTCGGTTCTGATTCTGGCACTATGACTGGGCGAGGCTGTGGGTGTGGATGCGCAACTACCGGGCGGCAGGCAAGCATAGCAACAGCCACTAAGGAGCAACACAATAACTTAAAGATAGTGCAATACCTCATGCAATCTACTTAACCTCAACCCTCTTTGTATTGACCAAATAGCCCCCGACCATGCCTGATGGCTTTGCAATTTCTAAACCTCTCATGCACCATGCTAGACTAAACTCTCAAACAGATCACTGCTATGCCAAAAAATATCCTTATTTTCGTCACTTTGCTCTATTGCAGCGCACTCGCGGCAAGTAACGCTCAGCCTGCGCTCATCTTAACCGAACAACAGCAGCAACAAGTACTACAACAGCTGAAAGAGCCAATGTATCGCCCATTAATGGAACGCTATATTTTAGACGAATTAAAATCCTTACGGCAGGATCAACAAAAGCTGCGTGAGGATGTCACTTTACAGCTCACCCACAAGCAGCTTGATGCCGCAGATCGCGCGCTGACCTATACCACGGATACTATCAACAATGTGCTGTTCATCATCACCGCTACAGCCTCACTGCTGGTGTTGGTTGGCTGGAATTCATTACGAGATATCAAAAACAAAGTTGAAGAAACAGTTAATGATAGAGTCGGAAACATCACTGAAGAATATGAACAAAGACTAAGAACGCTGGAAGAGAAACTCAAAGAGCGCTCTGAAGAAATTCTCAACAACCAACGAAAAATCACGATCACAAACGAAATTCACTCATTATGGATGCGAGCAAATCTTGAAAGTGACATGCATGGCAAAATCGAGATGTACGACGAAATCCTGAAACGTCACCCCGATGATGTTGAAGCACTGGTTTACAAAGCCGATGCACTGCTTGAACTGGAACAAACAGGACCTGCAATTAACCTGTGCAATCAGGCGCTCGAAATTGACAGTGACTACGGCTATGCCTATTGGCAACGCGCCTGTGCTTATGCCCTGCTGGATCAATATGCTGATGCGATTGCCGACATAAAAATGGCACTGGCCTATTCGCCAAACCTAAAGAATGAGCTCAATAATGAACCCTCATTTCAAGTTTTGGAGACAAACCCAAGCTTTAAGGAATTGGTTGAGCACTGGTAGAGGCACTCATACGTGCTGAGGCTATGTACCAGACAGCCATTGTGCATAGCCTTAACGATTTACATACTTAACGAAAAAACACGACCTTTTTAATTTTGCCGTTTTCAATTTGATAGCTGGTCACAAATTCCGAGCGTTTATCCACAACACCCGCCTCTTTACTGCAAATCTCTGAAGTTTCATGATCAATCACGATGGAACCATGCGTAATACGCTTAATTGAGGTGGCTTTAAGGCAATGCATTTTCTTAAACATCAGCCCATAACGCTCAATCAATTTTTCTTTTCCCGTAAACATCAAGGTCTGCGGATACATATAAAACTCAACATCTTCGGCATATAACTCTATAAACTTGCGTATGTTTTGCGCGTTATACGCAATAATAAGCTTGTCGACTACAGCTTCTGCCGCCAGTTCCTGCTCTGTCTTTGCTAACTGATAATCGCTGGCCTGTTCATCAAGCGCAGGGTTTGCCAACCCTATAGCTGAGTAAACCAATCCAATCAGTACAATTAGGTACTTCATAAATTACCTTTTCATGGGACTAATTGGCGTGCACGATAGCAAATTCAGTTACCAGAATACAGAATCAGACCAGTCCATCGGGAAGTTTTGCGTTTCTAAGTGTCAATATTCGAGTACATTCCTTTGCGCTTACCAATACTGCTCTACCGTGATATGGCCGGGTTGTGCCCGCCGGTTACGGGCAAATCCCATCGTCTCTAATAATGCCGTCGTGTCTTTCACCATTTGCGGATTACCACACAACATAAACTGACTGTCTGCTGGCAGCTGCTCAAAACCACAATGGCGACACAATTCTGCGCTCTCAAGCAGGTTTGTCACTCTTCCGGACAGCGTATGCGCCGTCTCCTCCCGGCTAACTAATGGCACATATTTGAACTGCTTAAATATTTTCTCGGTATCCAGTAGCATGTCCTGATAGCACAAATCCTGCGCATAGCGCACGCCGTTAACCAGGACAACCCGATCAAAGCGTTTCCACAACTTACCATCACTCAGCATAGACAAAAACGGGCCTATCGCCGTGCCTGTGCTCAGCATCCACAGTACACTCGCATCCGGTACTTCATCCAGTGTGAAAAACCCACTAGGCTTGCCTGCCACTAAAATATCATCGCCTATGTCCAGGGCCGCCAGCGGCGCTGATAATTGTCCATCCGGAACTTCAATTAAAAAGAACTCAAGTAAAGGGTCCTGAGGTGCGTTCACAAAAGAGTATGCGCGCGATACTTTTTTGTCCTCTACGGGTAATGCCAGTTTGGTAAACTGGCCAGCGGTGAAAGGGTCAATATCAGCCGCAACTTTGATACTAAACAAGCTGGGCGTCCACCACAGCTTTTCAACCACTTTGCCATTCACCCAGTTCGCCATACTTGCTCCCGATAGTTTTCTTATACCTGCACCTTAAATCTGGCATAAAGTGAGGTAAAAACAAATTTTTATATGAATCAAGCTCGCAACACTACATCCCTTTACACCAGCGCTTAGCCAGCGCACCCGAAAGCAGAGGTTGCTCAATGTTATTTCGAGCTGGCCTTGCCACGGCCGCATTTAGATTAAAACGCGCAGATAACAACATAACAAACTCGATATAGTCCGCCGCAATTGCCTCTATATCCTGCAGTTGCTGTCGTTGTGACTGATTCAGATTATTAGCAGAACTATATGACCGGAAGGTGTCGAGCCATTGCATAAACCTCCCTCCTTGCTCTGTCAGCATGTCGACATCCAGAGTGCTCAAAGCCCGCAGCTGGTCATATGCTTGCGTATCATTTTTGGCCAGCGCAACGACCAACATGTTTGCCACTACGGCCTGCGCATTGCGCTTATCTCCAACAGCCAGGTAATGTTCACGCGCTTGCTGGTACGCGTACTGCGCTTCATCATAGCGTTTGAGCTGTAAAGCTGTATTGCCCTTGGCGACATGTAATCCGGCCAGGATAATACTCGGTAAGTACTTTTCCTCAATTCCCTGAAGGAGACGAAACCCAATCGCGGGCTGATCGGCATTGCGATGTACTATCGCAATATTGATTTTTATAAGCGCTCTTTCATCGTGGCTGTTGGCGTATGTTAACGCGCAACGATAGTGTTCCAGTGCGTCTTCAGGTTGCCCGACCTTACGATAAGCAACGCCTATGTTATTTATAACATTAAGCTCTTTGCCCGCAACATGAGGAGATAATCGTCCCGACTGAAGTATTTGAGCGACCTCTTCAACGAGTTTCCAGTCCTGTACCCTGGTTGCAGCCATCAACAAGTAGCGATATGCCAATGCCGCATCGGCGCAGGTTGCGCGCTGAAAACTATCCTGATTACTTAAATACGTTTGTACAGCTTGCTGAGGCTGATTAAATGCCTGTGATTTCAGTAACTCTATTGGCACATTACAGGATGCTGTTGTTGATAGGGTCATTCCCCAGGAAAGCAACATAGTCGGAAGAGCTATCATTTCTGACCTTAATATAAAACTGCATACCCTGAGTATATAGCTTACTGACAAGATTAAACGCCAACTTACATACATTTATTTCAGTTCGGCGATTACTGAGAAGAAATTAAATAACAAAATGCCAGCTGGGAATACTCAGTGACAAACTATTATCGAAACTGGCCTTTTATTTAGGTAGAGACATATATCACTGTCTCGCCTCCCGGGCGTACAAAGAAAGTGAATAGCAGCGGGATAGAGGGTAATAAAGCTGAGGGTAAAAAAAAGCCGCACTAAGTGCGGCTTTTTGGGTGTGATTCGCGTTGTTTTAGGCGTGTCTCCAAAACTCTGCGATTACGTTACCAAGGAACAGGGAGATCCTGGGCAGGACCAAATTCTTTAAATTGACTCAAGAGCAATTTTAACCATTTCATTAAACGTGCTTTGACGTTCTTCTGGTGGCGTTGCTTCGCCGGTGATTACGTGATCGCTCACCGTAAATAGCGCCATTGCTTTTGCACCATACTCGGCAGCAACACCGTACAGGCCAGCAGTTTCCATATCAACAGCCAGTACACCCAGCTTGTCTAGCTCAGGATAAAAGCTGCTGTCAGCCTGATAGAAAGTGTCAGTGGTGTATACATTACCTACTTTTGCTTCAATACCAAGGCGGCGTGCTGCGTTAACACCATTCTCAAGCAGACCAAAGTCAGCAATAGCCGCAAAATCAAAACCACGTACGCGAGCACGGTTGACGTTTGAGTCTGTGCTTGCACCTTGTGCAAAAATCACGTCGCGGATTTTAGTATCCTGGTTGATGCCACCACAGGTACCAATGCGAATTAAATTCTTAACACCAAAGCTGACAATCAGCTCACGAGCATAAATAGACATGGATGGAATACCCATACCAGAACCCATAATACTGACAGGCTTACCGTTATAAGTACCGGTAAAACCGAACATGTTGCGTACGTCCGTTACCTGACGTGCGTCTTGCAAAAAATTTTCAGCAATGTACTTGGCACGCAGTGGGTCCCCTGGCATTAGCACCGTTTCTGCAAAATCACCTGGGTTAGCATTAATATGCGGAGTACTCATAACATGTTTCCTTTAATTCAAGCCTTAGCGAGTTGGGCTGCAAAGCCGTCACCATAATCACAAGCAGATAAGTTAAACCACTGAGCCAGCGTCTGGCCCATATCTGCGAAGCTGTTTCTTTCACCTAACGGAGTATTGTTCATTCCATTGCGATACGCCAATACTGGCACGTATTCGCGGGTGTGGTCTGTGCCCGGTGCAGTCGGATCACAGCCGTGGTCCGCTGTAATTAACAGCAGATCATCGTCTTTTAATTGGTTAATGATGTTCGGTAAATAAGCATCAAACTGCGCCAGCGCCTCAGCATAACCAACCGCATTGCGGCGATGACCAAATTTTTCATCGAAATCCACCAGGTTAGTGAAAATCAAACTATGCTCCGGAGCGCTTTGCATGACTTCACTGGTTTTTTCCAGCAAATTCATCAGGCCAGGTGCTTTGTGCTTTTGCGTAATACCTTGATGCGCATAGATATCAGCAATTTTACCGATACTGATCACTTCACCACCGTCATTCGCCAGTTTGTCTAATACAGTCGGCGAGGGCGGTAACACTGAGTAATCACGTCGATTACCAGTACGAATAAAGTCGGCACTCGAAGTGCCTATAAATGGCCGCGCAATCACTCGCCCTATATTCATTTCATCAAGCAGTGCCCGTGCGATTTCACATACTTGATAAAGTTTGTCAAGGCCAAATGATTGCTCATGTGCGGCTATTTGAAACACGCTGTCAACTGAGGTGTAACAAATTGGCATGCCAGTTTTGACGTGCTCTTCACCCAGTTGCTCTAAAATGGTTGTGCCTGAGGCGTAGCAGTTACCCAAAATACCGGGAATGTCCGCACGCTTACACAACTCATCGATAAATTCTTGTGGGAAACAAGGCTGTGTATTCGGGAAATAACCCCATTCAAATAACACAGGTACGCCTGCCATTTCCCAGTGCCCAGACGGCGTATCTTTACCGCTGGATAATTCTTTTGCGTAACCCCATGCAGCTTGCGGTTCAATATGCTGTGCAACTTCGCAGGCTTCTTTACCTGCGGCTTCACATGCTGCAATAAGTCCAAGCTTACTTAAATTAGGTAAAGATAAAGCTTCACCTTTTTCTTGCTTATATGCTGCTAATAGATGAGCCAGGGTATTGGCACCAGCATCTCCAAACTTCTCGGCATCGGGTGCTGCCCCAATCCCTAAGCTGTCTGCCATTAATATGATTGCTCTTGCCATAATTTACCTCTCATCTATTTATTCTGACGCACAACGATTTTGTTTTTAGGTCGTGATTACTCGTCAGAGGGTGTTACTTTATTTGTAGCCCAAATTAACGTACAGGACATAAGTCCGCTGTCATAAAAGCATAACAAAAATCCATTTGTCCCCATATTAATTAAATTTCAACACTAATTGGACCAGCGGACATAAGTCCTGTTTTGTTATAACCAAAACAATTAAATTTGCTCCTTAAGCGAGGCAAAAGAGATTAATCGTGTCTTTTTTGCTATTGTGATCTTCCAACATTAGCAACTGCTGGGTGTGAACTTTAGTGACACGAACAATTATAGCCATCGCCGGCGCATCTGCGTCCGGTAAGTCTCTTTTTAGTCAAACTATTTATAACGAATTAGTAAACGAACTTGAGTCGGGTGCCATCGCCGTTATAGAAGAAGACGCCTATTATAAAGATCAATCGCATTTGCCGTTTGAACACAGAACTCAAACGAACTATGACCATCCGGATGCGTTTGAACATGCGTTAATGAAAGAGCACCTGACGCAACTGCGTCAAGGTAGGTCTGTACAAGTACCGACTTACGACTATGCTCAACATACACGCAGTAGTGAGACACGCACGGTAAACCCGGCAAAGATTTTAGTCGTTGAAGGGATCTTACTGTTAAGCGATCCAGCATTAATCGAAGAATTTGATATCAAGGTGTTTATTGATACGCCGCTTGATATCTGTCTGCTGCGAAGAATGCAACGAGACATAGAAACTCGCGGTAGAAGTATCTCTTCGGTGGTTGAGCAATATCAGGCAACGGTAAGACCTATGTTTTACCAATTTATTGAGCCTTCAAAGCACAATGCCGACTTGGTCGTTACCCGTGGCGGTATGAATCGCGTTGCGATTGATATTATTAAAAGTAAAATAAAATATTTACTGCAAGAATAATACGGGAACAATCTGGCATGACAACAATAATGAGCTTAGTCGGCATGTTAATGCTACTAGCCATCGCCTACGCAGCTTCCACCAAGCGTAGTGCCATTAATTATCGAACCGTGGGTATCGCATTTATCATGCAAATACTCATTGGTGGCTTCGTACTCTTCGTAGAAGCCGGTAAAAACGCGCTAGCGGCTATGTCGAAAGCGGTTTCATCTGTGATCGGCTATGCCAATGACGGGATCAGCTTCCTGTTTGGCCCATTGGCTGGTGCGGACAACATAGGGTTTATTTTTGCGATCCAGGTACTCCCTGTGATCGTATTTTTCTCAGCCTTGGTCGGTGTGTTGTATCACATTGGCATTATGGAGTGGATCATCAAAATCTTAGGGGGTGGTCTACAAAAGCTGCTCAAAACGTCCAGACCAGAGTCTTTGTCAGCAACGGCAAACATCTTCGTAGGACAAACTGAGGCACCTTTAATTGTAAAGCCTTTTATCCCTAAGATGACCCAGTCAGAACTGTTTGCCGTAATGGTAGGTGGTTTGGCGACAGTAGCAGGCTCTGTCATGGCAGGCTATGTTGCTATTGGGGTTGAATTAAAGTACCTGATTGCAGCCAGCTTTATGGCGGCGCCAGGCGGTTTCCTGATGGCCAAAATGATTGTGCCGGAAACCGAAAAGCCAAAAGAAAATCTCGCAGAGGTTGATAGCGGCGACGACAAGCCGGTTAATGTGATCGATGCAGCAGCAGCTGGCGCGTCAAGCGGTATGCACCTGGCACTGAATGTCGGTGCAATGTTACTGGCTTTTGTGGCACTGATTGCACTATTAAACGGGTTACTTGGTGGCATTGGTGGGATGTTTGACCATCCAACACTGACACTACAAGAGATTTTAGGCTATGTATTTGCTCCGGTTGCCTGGATGTTAGGCGTACCTTGGGCAGAAGCCACTCAGGCAGGCAGCTTTATCGGCCAGAAACTGGTTGTGAACGAGTTTGTTGCTTACCTGGACTTTATGAATTATCGCGACACGTTAAGTGAGCACACACAAGCGATTGTCACATTCGCGTTATGTGGATTTGCTAACTTGTCATCGATAGCCATCTTACTAGGCGGATTGGGCGGTATGGCGCCGAGTCGAAGAAAGGATATCGCACGCTTAGGGCTCAGGGCGGTTTTAGCAGGGTCTATGGCTAACCTAATGAGCGCAGCAATTGCAGGGTTTTTCCTCTCGCTAGCTTAGAAACTTAATGAGATAAGCCTCAGTTGCAAAACAATTGGTTGGTTGCTTTAAGGGGTTAGAGTAACCAAACTAACTTGAACGATACTTCACCAAAGGGCCTTTATGGCCCTTTTATCGTTTCTATACGATCATACCAATTTCACTTAATACCTGGTCTATTTGAAGGAGCAAATATGACGCTAACAGCGTTAAAAACTTCTCATTTAGAACAACTAAATAGCAAAATTTTTGCCTTGTTATCGACTATATTTTCTCGCCTCAAAATAGAACACTTAATTAAGCAAATTGGTATCACTTCTTTTTGCTATCCGGTAAGTTTCCTGTGCATGCAGGTAAAGTCCCTTCACTATGCGAAAGAACCCCCAAACAAGCAATAATGGCATTAAGATCAAGTCAAACAGATTCACCGCCAGTGTACTCACTAAATAATGCGACAACGCGTTCTGCTGATACCTGACATGCTTAGGCGATACTTTTTCCAATTCATGAATGCTCGACTCCGCTTTGTCTTTTAATGACGCTTTATTTTGTCCATGTGTGACATCCTGATGGTATTGCAACAACGCTGTACGACCCGTGGTTTTATAGCTGGCACTCACAGAATGACTAATAGCACCACTGATATGAATAGCATAGGGCAACATCAGATGTAGCAATACAAAAGCCAACAATAGTCCTTCACATATTCGTTTAAAAACAGCACATAGCACCACAGGCAAAGCAAATAACTCAGCGCATAACCAAACCATCGCGCCAGTTAACGTGACAATCAGCAGCGGCATAGCAATGACATGTGCAGCCTCACTGAGCAACGACAGTATCTCTACAGCAACCAATGAGGCAAGGTTCAGATTAATGCCTTGCTGCAAGTAATGTGTCACTGTCGCAATCATGTTACCGACATCAACCTTAAACTCGGCAATAAATGACACGCCCACCTGGCTGCTTTCCACCACTTTGAGTAGCCCGTTAATCTCTGCCAGATAAAACAAATCGTCCAGCGCCTGCGCTTCAACATGATGCAGGTATGCCTGATTGCTCAGGTATACGGCATCCGGTTGATGCTGCCAGTCATGATAATGGATCACCGCAAGGGTAAGAAAAATAACTACCACCAGTAGTAGCAGAGCCCGCATCACCGTGTGCTCGTGTTGCCAAAGCTGTTTCGCAAAGTTCATGATTTTGCTCCCATACTTGTGCACTTCATGGTATCCAGTCCCGATTCACCCGCTATTACCACATCCACATCTACTGAAGTGACCACACCCGAAACTTGGCCTGAATCTGAATATTGCCATAACCACCAGGCGCTTGCTTGCTGAGGGACACTTGGGCTCTCGGCATAATCCGCCAGCCACAGAGGTTGGTTGGCAAATTGAGCCGATAAGTTCTCTTGCCAAAAATCACCATAGCTATACAAAATGGTTTCGCACCCTGTTCGCTGCTTCACGGCTTCCATAAACTGCGCAACCCCATTGCTGATCTGTTGCGGTGTACGATTACTGGTGATCTCCACATCCAACATGGGCATCAGTGTCAATTCCAGCCCCTGCAGGGTTGCCATAAAGTTATCGACCTGCTTAGTGGGGTCATCGTCCGGTTCAAAGAAGTGATATGCCCCCACTTGTAAGCCCGCTGACAGTGCCCCTTTAAAATGAGTATAGAATTGTGGATCTCGATAGGTCATGCCATCAGTAGCTTTGATATAAACGAACTGTACACCTGCTTGCGAAACTTGCTGCCAATCCACCGTCCCCTGATAGTGTGACACATCGATCCCTAACAGGGCTTTTGCATTAGGATCACTGAGATATTGCTGAAGATTTTTCGGAAAAAGAACATCATTCGACGCACCATCTTGCTGAGCAGGCGGCATAAATCCGGGCCGAAAGAAAAAAAACAAACAGGCAATGGCCATAAACAGCACAAATACCATAGGGGAATCGTGTTCGAGTGTTTTGCTGGAAAGCATTCAGTGTCCTTCTCTAAAATAATTGCTACCAAGCGAATAGCATCTAGTTTAGTCAAAGGAAATGAGTTTGTCTGACGGGGGATTTAAAAAAGCAAGGGAACAGACTGGCCGGTCATTATGTCCGGCCAGCAAACATATGTGGTATGAGTTACTGTTTAAGCTGCGCCTTTGCCTGCTCGACTTTATCGTAATCAAGGCCCAGTTCCTGAACCGCTTCTTTGATCAGACCCGGATTTTGCATCACCAGGGCCATTAGCTGTTGCAGTTTTTCAGGTGGGATATTGAGTTGCTGAACAACCGCCATAGCCATCAACGGGTTTTCGGTCAGCGCCTGAAATACCTCGTTGATTTTTTCGTCACTGATGTTGTGCTCTTTGAGTAAGGCAATAATGGGATTCATATGTTTTTGTCCTATTTTAATCTTGTGGTAGTTCGTTACGGCACAATACGGCGCCATAAAATCCGTCAAACTCTGAGTTTATCCCCGGCAGCAAACTCAGTTCCTGTTGCAAAGTCCAGTCAGGGTTTGCATCTAAAAACTGTGCGATCTGCTGCTGGTTTTCTACCGGCAGTACGGAGCAGGTTGCATACACCAGTTTGCCACCCGGACGACACATCTGGCTATATCGTTGTAACAGATCGGCCTGAAGTGCAATCAAGTCATCAATGCTTTGCTCGCTAAGATGCCATTTGCTATCTGGATTGCGGCGCAACACACCGGTCCCGGAGCATGGTACATCAAGTAATACCCGGTCAAACTTATCTTTGAGGCGTTTGATGGTTTTATTGTTTTTAATCGCCCTCGTCTCAATCATATGGCAGCCGGCACGCTTTGCCCGCTTTTTAAGCGTATCCAGCTTGTGCTGATGAATGTCCATCGATAGCAAACGGCCTTTATTCTTCATTAAGGCTGCAAGATGTAAGCTTTTACCGCCAGCCCCCGCACACGCATCAACCACTTTCATGCCTGGCGCAACATCCAGTAACGGCGCAATTTGCTGAGAGCCGGCATCCTGCATTTCACACTCTCCAGCCTGGAATGCGCTAGATTTAAATAGCTTATCTACCGCCTGAATGACCAGCGCATCAGGCAGCGTAGCAGAAACGCGCTCACAGGAGATCTGCTCACGCTCCAATTTACTGGCCAGGGCATCTGCCGAGGTTTTTAAGGTATTGGCTCTAACATAATAGCCAGGCGCGCGATTTAATGCTTCAGCGATCTGAGGCCATTGCTGACCAAGCTGAGAGCTGCCCAGAGCATCCAGCCAATCGGGATAGCTCAGCTGAATGGCTTGTGACGCTGTGTCCAGTCGGGTTAACAGCTCTGCCTTTGAAAGGTTCCGCATTTCTGGCCAATCGGGGATTGGCTTATCGTTGAGTAACTGAAAAGCCTGCCACACAGGCCAGAAATCCTGTTCGCTGGCATCACTGACATGGGCCAACTTGCGAATAAAACGGACCAGGTCATACAGTGTCGTAACAAAATACGCTTTGTCTTCACGACGCCAGTGGGGGTTGTCGTGTAAGTGGTGCTGAATAACTTTGTCAGCATATAAAGATTGTTGGAATATTCCGTTAAATGCGGTGTGTAAAGTACTGATAAGTTGACGATCAACGGTCACGCGGTGTTCTCTGCCTGCAAATATTGAATAACAATTGTAGCGCTTTTATGCGGCTCAAACCACTGATGGATGCAGCGTCTGCGCTTCAATGTGAGTTGGCAGTTCCCAGTTCTGTTCAGAGCACTAACAAAACCAAAAAATTAACAATAAAAACACATTGACAACACCAAATCTAGATGTCAGATTAGCTGTACCCGCAGTAGGAAATTCTTGGGTATACGATTTAAATCAATAACTAAGGAATTGTTATGAAGCTACAAGTAAAAAAGTCTAATCTGAAATCTCTATCTCAATCCCTGCAACTTAACCTGGCTCAGACACCCAATGTGGCCGGTGGTCAGGTTGAACCAAACAGCAGCTATCCAACTTATCGTAACTGCCCTCCTCCGGGTGATTCGATGGACTGTGCAACTGCACCGGCACAGGGAATGATTTGTGTGATCACAGGTCCCTGCGGCGACTTCTAAGCCCAAAAATAGTTAAAACTAACAAAGGCAGGGCTGATCTGCAGCCTGCCTTAATGCACCTGTTGCCACACGGACTTGCCCGCCGGTTACAAAAAAAAACAAATCAAACAACTTTGAACACAAACCAACCAACCCTGAACACAAATCAAACAACTTTGAATACAAATCAAGCACCCTGTCCATAAGACAAGTACATGCGAAGCTTGTTAGAATGCAATTGGCACTAATATGTTCAAAAACAAAAATTTATCAATTGGAGATAAGATGAAATATAAAGGACTTTTTGTCGCTGTCAGTGCAGCATTGACACTCGCGGCGTGTGGCGGTTCATCAAACGATAACTCGGTTGCAAGCAAGAAACAACAACCAAAACCCATTACCTCAACACCAACGCCAGACAAGCCTGCCCCCGTATTTTCGGTGACGACAAGACTGATCGCTTGCCCAAGCGGTTACATGAAAGAACCTGCAATCGCAGAAGTGGTTTTTCATAATGCCAGTGGCAAGGCCATCTCTAGTGTAACAACAGGACAAGATGGTAAACTGACGCAGGCCCTGCCAGAAAACACACATCATGTTTCATTAATCGCTAATAGTGCGAATAATAATAATCATGTGCCAACTCAGCTAGTTACATTGCTGGATGTTACTAACACAGATTATGGCATCATCGGATTTGACCTACAGCTACCCTGTGAATTGCCCACAAAAGAATTTGATCTCAGTGCACTTGCTGCCAGCCAGCCTGATTACTATATAAGCGGTCTTATAGGCGACGAAATGTCGCTACAAGACCCGGTAACTGACATAACATATATTGAAGCTGGGAGTAAAAATAGGATCATGCACATCAGTAACGAAGACTACAGTGATGTGCGTGGCGGTCTGTTCAGCCTGGAAGGCGAAGGGCCGCTTGAGTTAACTGATGAAGCATTTGATAGCCCGGGTGTAAGAGTCAATCTCGCCGATCTGCCTTTATCAAAAATAGACAGTATTAACTCACGCGTACTCCTGACGTCATTCAATGACAGTGAGCAACTCAGCGTGCAATATCTAACTGGTCCTAATTACCGTCACAAGTATATTTTTCCTGAACTTGCGACCAAAAGCTACGCATATAACTCTATTTCCAAGCGCGCAGTATTGCCCGGCTTTGATATGTTCACCCGTTCTGCCACTGTGCATACCATTGACGATGACGGTCAGCCCAGCGAAACCGCACCGCTGCTGTATGACGCAGCACTGCAAAACGCCTTTATGCAGTTTGCACAATCCATGGCCCAGCAAAGCAATGGCAACCTGTTCGAGTATGACTTCTCCAACGTTGATGATCGCATCAACATGATCGGCATCACATTGCGCTGGGAAGATACCGCTAATGGCGAAGTTAAATGGGAAATACGAACTAAACCCCAGGCAGCGATCCCCAACTTTGAGTTTGGCACTGCCATCGATACCACTATCAATACCGTAGAAAGCTTTGAGCTGAACCTGGATGTGAATGCATGGAATTTTACAGGGGAATTTGATGCCCTAAGACAGGAGTTGCAAAAAGCGGCAGCTGGAAATACATACATAGATACTTCGCTCTTAGAAGGGGCAGCCGCTTATAGTTTTAAAATTGAAACGCCTGAGTAATAACTATATAGCTGAACACAGTAATTTTTATTAATTTTCAGCGCCTATAGCACGCTAGATATAAAAATGGCCTGTCTGGGAACAGGCCATTTTTACTTTACTTGCAAAGCGTGCTAATCAAAAACATAGAAAAAGTTTGCCGCGTTTATTTTTTGAGCATTCTCGGGACCACAAACAACTGGATCATGTAAATACACTTTCATTCTTTTCCCTGAAGCAAATGCCATCAGCAAAGTGGAGTAGAATTTTTCAGGATCAGTTGCATCACTCGTCAAAAAGAAGAGCTTTTTTTATCACCACATTGGCTAACATCAGCTTCGGTGGTGAAAAAAGTTGAATTGGTGCCATATTGGCCCACTGATGTGATCTTAGTTGGTGCAGTCCAACCCGCGGCGAATGCGAAAGCATTAAAAAACAAAAGACTCATTCCAAAGGCCAACTTTAATCTTGCGAATTTCATCACTTTATTTCCCCTATATTTATCTGTATTTCATCGGGCTCAACCATAGATGAGCAGGCGCTGTTAGCCTACGGCCAGGAAGTCCAGTTTAACCCGGTTGCCGGGCAAAATAGCGACCATTATGATAATAATAGGCATGGATACAGCTGTTTTGAAGCATTCAACGCATGCAGTCCAATGCTGCGCCTGAACCTGGCAACATTGTCTCCTTTAAATTTTCCACCGCAGTTCAGCTTAATGCCTCTGCAATATCGTCATACGCACTTCACATCCTACCTGTACAAAATACCTGTGACGGCATATCACATCCGTTGTTAAGATTAAGCTGAGTCAGGCCAAACAAGGACAAAAAAATGCCATCTGCTTTAATTGAAATAGGCTTACCCATTGCGCTCATACTGATCATGGCTGGCGTCGGCCTGAGTCTGACACGTGCAGATTTTCAACGCGTCTACCATCAGCCCAAAAGCTTCTTCATCGGTGCAATTTGCCAGCTTATTTTGCTCCCTGTGCTTGCTGTTGCCACCATTGCACTGACCGGGTTAAGTGGCGAACTGGCCATTGGCTTATTTATTCTGGCCTTATGCCCCGGTGGTACAACGTCCAATCTTTACACGTATTTGGCGAAGGGAGATGTTGGTCTGTCAGTATCTTTGACCGCTGTGGTTGGCTTTATAACCCCTTTTACCCTTCCGTTTCTGGCTGCCTGGGCAATCGGTTATTACGGGCAAGACAACACCTTGATAGAATTTCCGGTCCTCAAGGCCTGGTTACAACTTATTGTGGTTGGAGTAGTCCCAGTACTCATAGGCATGGCCATCAATAACAAGTGGCCTGAATTTGCAAAAAAAGCCAGCCCGTATATCAGCCGTTTCTCTGTCGCAGTATTGCTTTTGGTGATTATCAGTATCTGCATCAAGCTAGAGGACAAACTTGTCGATTATCTGGTTATGGCAGGACCTGCAGTGATCGCATTGAATCTGGTTTCTATGCTCGCAGGGTTTATTGTGGCCCGCACTTTTTTGCATCAAGTGATGCAAACTCGCACCATCACACTGGAAGTCGGATTGCAAAATGGTACGCTCGCTTTGTTGGTAACAACAGGCTTACTGGGGAATGAAGTGATGTCTATTGCACCGAGCATTTACAGCTTGTTTATGTTTGTCAGTGCAGGCTTATTTACTGCATGGGCGATTAAAACGCATGACACCCCCTGACCCCAAAATCAGAGGACGAATGTTAAGCGCGGTGACAGAGATTGTATGTAGCAGCAAGATTCACATTGATGTCATCATTCACACAAAAAGGCCTGCATTAATCGCAGGCCTTTAATCTTGAATGTGTTCACGAGCTTTCAGCTGTGAGCAGCTTATTGTGCCGCAGGCACTAGCTCCCAGGGGCCTGTCCCGTTTGGCTCGTCACCACGAGTCCACCACTTGGCAACATACACTTTGCCATTAAAGCTGGCTTTATCACCTTGTAAATAAACCTTATTTGCCTCCCACGCAGCCACGTTGTCTACAGGCGGCTTATCATCCGGCGGCGGTAGATTGTCAACGACAGTGACAACCGGCCAACCAGTATGAGAGCCATAGAAGTTTGTCACACATTTCTCATAATCGCCTTCAACAAGCGCAGAGTAGGCAGTCTGATAGCCTACCAGCTTACATTCAAACGAGAATCCACCAGGACGATCAGCGTAGTACTCCCAGTTTGCTTCCCAGTTGGTGTAAAGCACTTCACCGGCACCATCCAGATTCAAACTGCCAAATGGCGTTTGTTGCCAGCAAGTGTTTTCCTCATCACTTTCTACCGGGATATTGTAATAGTGAGACAACCCCTCCCAGTAGCGAATACGATTAACTGGCTGGCCTTTATTTCTGTTGTGCTCGCCACACTCGATACCACCATTGATGACGTTAATTGTGGTACCAAAGCCATAACCAATGCCAGCATTCAGCTCAGTCTGGGACGGCACCCAGGTACGGTCGATCACGTGTAACATAGCCGGTTTTGGTGCCTGAGGTGTCAGGAAAAACCAGATAGCAGAAGCCAGGTTAAGCCAGGAGTCAGCAACCAGGGCTGGGTTATTTAGCAACACGGTCGCGTCACCGTCGAACATTGCCTCAGAGAACATGCCATAGTTAAAGTGATAAGATAACTGCTTGGCACCACGACCGAAGTAACCCTGGCCATCAGCACAGGGCCAGCGGCGATTTTGCCAGTCATTTTGACCACACCCAGTGGTGTAACCGGGTTGACCTTCTGACCAGCCCATTTCGCGAACATGGACCAGTGCCTGCTGCCATTCTTCCAGGCGTAGTGGATTGTCTGACACATTATCCGTTGAAATATGACCGCCCGTTTCCTGAGCAAAGTGTGCAAATGCAGTGACGATAGACTTTTTACAAATGGCATCCGCATTACGGCCGTCAGTGTAATCACCACAAAAAGCAGGAAACTTACCAATTGCGCGTAAAAAGCGGGTATAGGTATACTCAGGCGCCGCCATTTGAGTCAAAAAATCCCACTCACTTTGACCAAATACTCGCTCTACACGTTTTACATTGTCGGGGTTACTGGCTGCACCAGGAACAATTGCATCAACAATCGTATTGCTGCGTGTTTGCAATGCCTTTGCCCAGACCGCATACATGGGATTGGCAGTCAGCGTTGATTCAGCGGCCTGAAGACCTGCGCGGTCTAGTAAATAAGCGCCAGCGTTATTGGGGTCGGGCTGTACATTGAGGGCCAAAGCGGGCGCACTCAGGCTCCCGATCACTGCCAGACTGACAAAGTTTAGTTTATTCATAGGACATCCTTTACATGTTGTTGTGTTGTGGGACACTCTGTGAGCATCCCGATTTAGTTTATTATCGTTCTTGTAAACAGCCTGCCAAAAAAGATCATTGCAACATCTACATCAGACATACTGTTGTCACAATTATTACCAAGATGACATCGCTGTCAACAACAGTTGAGCATAAAACACACTAATTTCGTACCTATTTTGTACAAGTTTTTTTGAACAGCTTTGTTTTCAATTGAGAAATGCTGCAAAATGACCTCCTTGTAAATGACACTTGGCAATCGCATATGATCTCAATCCTCCCTCTCAACACAACGCATTATCCAGCGGTAATCGAACTCGGTAACCTGGTCCATGGAGAGAATTACATTGATCTGGAGGGCATAAGAATGATGCATCAACGAGGCACTCAACATGGCCTGAACGCCTCTTTCATAGCTGTTGACGAGTCACACAGAGTTGTTGGGTTCAGAACCGCTTACAGCGCTGGCCAGTGGCCAATTGATAAATGGTGTTCGACAACGCTCTGGCCAGTTGACCCAATGCAGATGGCGTACTTTAAATGTATTGCAATTCACCCGGAAGCACAGGGACAGGGGGTTGGACCCAAGTTACTCAAAGCGTCTGTTGACGTGCTGAAACAGCAGGGGGCTAAAGCAGGTGTAGCGCATCTGTGGATGCAAAGCCCAGGTAATGCTGCTGTAAAATATTTCTCCAAAGCCGGGGGCAAGCTTATCAAAGCCCACGATGATCGCTGGCTCGATCTTTCGCTCTACGAAGGATATTGCTGTTCAGTTTGTGGCGATGAATGCCATTGTCAGGCAGCTGAAATGGTACTGGAGTTCTAATGCATACTTTTGACCCTCTCCATGCTCCTCACTGTCAGGGACAAGCATTCGCTCCCAGCTATTGGGCCGAGACTCAGCCCCTGCCGGTCGCAAACTCCGCGCCACAGGCTTCTGAACATTTTGACGTGGCCATCATTGGTGGTGGCTTTAGTGGATTGTTAAGTGCTTACTATTTGGCCCACATATATCAACAGAAGGTATGTGTGCTTGAAGCCAATCAGGTTGGCTTCGGCGCGAGCGCTCGAAATGCAGGATTTGCGCTACCTGGCTCAGGGCGACTTGGCTATGCTGATTATGCAAAACGCTGGGGAATAGACGTCAGCCGCGGCATTTATGATGAATTTCAGGGCGGGGTGAATAGGGTCCGATCGCTAATTGAAGCGCATCACATAGACTGTGATGTACAAGCATCCGGCTATCTTAAAATTGCACATAATGCTCAGGCTTATAACAACTTGCAAAGCGCTGCACAGTTTATCTCAGATAATTTTGGCGATGATGCGAGCCAGCTGCTCAGCCGCGAGGCACTGGAAGCGCAATTCATGTTAAATCACCATGCGCATGGTGCTATGCGCTATGAAAATGGCTTTGGTTTGCACCCGCTCAAACTGTTACTTGGTTACCGCGACATGGCTATCAAGGCTGGAGTAACTTTATTTGAGCACAGTCTTGTCAGCGAGGTTAAACATGGCCAGCGCCACCAGCTGAGTGTTAACGATCACACCATCAGCGCTGATAAGCTGCTGTATACAGGTAACGCATACAATAACAAACACAGCCACCCATTGATTAACAATCGCTACCTGCCGATCCTCAGCAGTATCTTTGTGACACGCCCGCTCAGCAATGACGAGCTAACCCAAACGGGCCTGAAAACTCATCAGGTCGTCATGGATACCCGCAGGCTTAAATATTACTACCGGTTGTTGCCAGATAATCGTCTGTTATTCGGTGGCCGAGGTGCTGTTTTCGCCAAAGATCAACACAAAACCAAGTACCTTACTCATTTAAAATCGGCCCTGGCCGAGTGCTTCCCCAGCCTCACAGATATAGCACACGACTATTACTGGCACGGCTATATCGCCGCGGCACTGGATGATATGCCACACATCTTTTTTGAAGAGAATGTCGGGTATATTTTGGGTTACTGTGGATCAGGGGTGTCATTCAGCTCACAAGCAGGCTACCGACTTGCGCAACTGACCATGCAGGATAAAGTGCCTGACTTACCGCTTTATCAGCGGCCTTTACCCAAAATCCCCTTTCCACAACTCCGCCGTTTTGGCCAGCTCGGTTACTATCACCTGGCACAAATTCAGGACAAGTTTTCATAAAAGCGTAACTGGTACAGGGTCTACCAGGGAATGGCAAGTCCCTGGTAATCATAAAATCCACCACTTTGCGCTTCGTGAAGCTCATCCAGCACTTGTTTGAGCCCTTGTGCAGACTCTTCGGCTGAAATCAGTGCGTTGGGGCCACCCATATCGGTTTTTACCCAGCCAGGGTGCAGTGCTACCGTTTTGATCCCTTCAGGCAGCAGGTCATTTGACAGACTCTTTACCACGGAGTTTAGGGCTGCTTTCGAGCTACGATAAATGTAACCACCCCCTTTGGTGTTATTCGTCATGCTGCCGACTTTAGATGACAGCACAGCGAATGTTTTTCCCTCACCTCGCTTAAGATGCGCGCTAAACGCCTCGGCCAGCTTTAAAGGGGCAATCACATTGACTTCCATCACATGCTTCCACTGCTCGACATCACAGTCACCAAAGTCATAGCCTTTTGGGCCATAAATCCCGGCATTATTAATAACTAAATCAATGGGCGTTTCACTGAGCGATTTAGCCAGTTTATTCATTTGCTCATACTGGGTAACGTCCAGCGCAAATATTTGCAAATGGCTAAATTGCTGCTCAAGTTGCCACAATGCCTCAGCAGATTGCGGCGTCCTGCAACTTGCCATTACTCGCCAGCCTTGCTCAAGATAAAGCTTTGCGAGCGCAAGCCCTATCCCCCGATTTGCACCTGTGATAAAAAGTGTGTTCATAAGTTTATTTCAGCCTTTAACTAACGCCTCACAGACCATTATATATGGTTCGCTCTCGCAGAGACCACTTACTTTGTTAACCATGACAAGGCTTGCGTTTTTTCCTCAAAATAACGAGACTCACCTTCAACAAACCAGTTACCCACTTTGGCTGCAAGTTTTTGCCAGCGACTGTTACCCAGCACCGCAATTTTGTAAAAGTCATGACTGTGTCGCAGTGCCAGAGCGACATCATCCCAGGCAGCATGAAGGTCCCAGCCCTCAAACTCAGTGACATCCACCAACACCCTGATTTTCTGACCAACAGCCGCTCTCAATGCGCTATCTATCACAGCTTTAATGGCCATATAATCAGCGTGACTGACCTTACCCAGTGCTTTGAAGCTCATTAGCAGATCGCCATTTAACCGTTCAGTATCTACGGAGATTGAATGAAAGCGCTCCATGGCAGTCTCAGCTAAGAAGGTGGGTTGTACTAATCCAAATTAGCAGACAGGTTAACAAAAAGGCAAAAAATAAACGTAAATTACGCAATTGTGTTGGCGTTTTAATGAAACGGTGCAGTACGCCGCCAAGCATCAGCCACAAGCTATCCACTACAATAGCAATGATAAAGCAGGTGATAGCAGCCAACATAGCTCCCGTCACCGGACTGACATCAGGCACACTGTTATTGGCAAAAATTGCGATACAGGCCGCGTAGGCCTTGGGGTTTAACAGGTTCAAAATAAACCCATCCCGAAACCCTACTTCACTGCCCGCAATGTCCGACAGACCGCTATGGTTGTTGGCAATTTTATATGCGACATAAAACAAGTAAACAATGGCCGCTATCTGACAAACAGCGCTAAGGTTGGGGTAACTCAACAACAGTGCGCCTAAACCCGTCGCAGCCGCAACAATAGCGACCAGCAAGCCCAGCAGAATACCAGATAGAAATGGCACGCCACGCCGAGCACCTGAACTGGCTCCAACCGCAGCCAGTGCCAATGGAGCGGGCCCGGGAGAGCCAAGTAACAAGGCCGTTGTCAGGGCTATTGAAAATAACACTTCATACATATTTTTCGTTCCTTAAAAAGTCAGCCCGGATAAACCGGGCTGATGTACATCATTAAATTTGTTCCTGCGGGACTCTGACATGCCCCTCCATGACCACTCTGGCGCTGCGACTCATCACCGCTTTCTTAGCCAGCCAGCGACCATTCACTTGTTCCGCTTCAGCCCCCACTTTTAACGTGCCTGAGGGGTGGCCGAAAGTAACACTATTGCGCTCCCCACCGCCGGCCGCCAGATTCACCAGCGTGCCAGGAATGGCTGCAGCCGTGGCAATCGCAACGGCCGCTGTACCCATCATGGCATGGTGCAACTTGCCCATCGACAAGGCACGAACAGACAAGTCGATGTCCTGCTCTGAAATTGCTTTACCACTGGATGCGGTATACGCTTTGGCACCGCACACAAACGCGATTTTAGGCGTATGCTGACGTATTTTGGCTTCGTCAATGTGCTCAATCAGACCCATCTTAACCGCGCCATAAGCGCGGATTTGTTCAAATCGCGCCAATGCCGCTGCATCACCATTGATGGCTTCTTGCAGCTCCACTCCGGTGTAACCCAGATCCTCCGCGCGGAAAAACAAAGTGGGGATCCCGGCATTAATCATAGTGGCGTCGAAAGTACCAATATCAGGCACTTCCAGCTGATCGACCAAGTTGCCACTGGGGAACATGTCAGCATCAGCATCTGCCGGGTCAATAAACTCCACCACCACTTCGGCGGCAGGAAAGGTAACGCCATCCAGCTCAAAATCACCGCTTTCCTGAACTTCACCATTGCGCACAGGAATGTGCGCAATAATGGTTTTTTCTATGTTTGCTTGCCAGATCCGCACTACGGCTATGCCGTTTTCAGGGACTCGGCTGGCATCAACCAGACCATTGCTAATCGCAAACGCCCCGACTGCGGCGGTCAGATTCCCGCAGTTGCCACTCCAGTCGATGAAAGGTTTGTCTATGGCAACCTGACCAAATAAATAGTCGACATCATGTTCAGCTTTATTACTTTTAGACAGGATCACAGTTTTACTGGTGCTGGAAGTTGCACCACCCATCCCATCCGTTTGTTTACCATAAGGATCCGGACTGCCAATTACTCGCAGTAACAGCTTATCCCGTGCCTCACCAGCGACCTGTGCTGCTTTCGGCAGGTCATTGAGATTAAAAAACACGCCTTTGGAGGTGCCGCCGCGCATATAAGTCGCTGGCACACGTAATTGAGGTTTGAAAGTCATCATTTTCATCCTAAATAGCAGCACGGACACCCACAGTGAGTGCCCTCTGCTCAGGTAAGCTCCACATTGGCTGCGGAGCGAGAACGGAATTACTTATGCGTTTGCTTCGAGAAAATCTTTGGCAAAGCGTTGTAGTACACCACCGGCTTCGTAAATTGACACTTCTTCTTCTGTATCAAGGCGACACAGCACCGGCACTTCAATCTGTACGCCATTGCTGCGATGAATGATCAGGTTCAGCGTTGCACCAGGTGTGCGTGTGCCTTCCACATCGTACGTTTCAGTACCATCCAGCTCTAACGTCTTACGCGTTGTGCCATTCTGGAACTCCAGCGGTAGCACGCCCATCCCGATCAGGTTGGTACGGTGAATCCGCTCAAAGCCTTCAGCCACAATCACTTCTACACCCGCTAAACGCACGCCTTTGGCTGCCCAGTCGCGAGATGAGCCCTGACCATAGTCTGCTCCGGCCACGATGATCAGCGGCTGCTTACGATCCATATAGGTTTCGATGGCCTCCCACATACGGGTGACTTTGCCTTCTGGCTCAAGGCGCGCCAAAGAGCCTTGCTTCACTTCACCATTTTCCGTCACCATTTCGTTCAACAACTTAGGGTTGGCAAAGGTTGCACGCTGTGCCGTCAGGTGGTCACCGCGGTGCGTTGCATAGGAGTTAAAGTCTTCCTCTGGCAGGCCCATTTTCGCCAGGTACTCACCGGCCGCGCTGGATGCCAAAATCGCATTCGACGGAGACAGGTGATCTGTGGTGATGTTATCACCCAGAATCGCAAGCGGTCGCATGCCTTTCATCGTACGCTCACCCGCCAATGCGCCTTCCCAGTAGGGCGGGCGACGGATGTAGGTGCTCATCTCACGCCACTGATAAAGCGGGTCATTGTCTTCACCATAATCAACGCTGAGGTCAAACATCGGCTCATACACAGCACGGAACTGTTCAGGTTTGACGCTCTGAGCAATGACCGCGTCAATCTCTTCATCACTTGGCCAGATATCTTTTAACGTAACCGGATTACCATCCTGATCATTGCCTAAAACACCGTTTTCAATATCGAAGCGGACCGAGCCCGCGATAGCATAGGCAACAACCAGCGGTGGTGAAGCCAGGAAAGCCTGTTTCGCATAAGGATGGATTCGGCCATCAAAGTTCCGGTTACCGGATAGCACAGCGGTGGAATACAGATCGCGGTCAATCACTTCCTGCTGAATTTTTGGATCCAGTGCGCCACTCATGCCGTTACAAGTAGTACAGGCAAATGCGACGATACCAAAGCCTAACTGCTCCAGTTCAGGCAGTAACTGCGCTTCTTCCATATAAGAACGAACCGCTTTAGAGCCCGGCGCAAATGACGTTTTTACCCAAGGCTTGCGACTCAGGCCCAGTTTATTCGCATTACGTGCCAATAATCCTGCTGCGACCACGTTACGCGGGTTACTGGTGTTGGTACAGCTGGTGATGGCTGCAATGATCACCGCACCGTCCGGCATTTCGCCATCACGCTGTTCATAGTCAGCCACAATACCCTGCTTGGCCAGATCTGCCGTGGCGACACGTCGGTGTGGGTTAGATGGACCAGCCAGGTTACGACCAACTGATGATAAATCAAATTTCAGCACTCGCTCATAATGCGCACCGGTCATGGCATCAGCCCACAAGCCTGTGTGTTTTGCGTATTGCTCGACGAGTTTGATCTGCTCATCATCACGACCCGTTAAACGCAGATAGTCGATGGTTTGCTGATCGATATAGAACATAGCAGCCGTTGCGCCATATTCTGGTGTCATGTTGGATATTGTCGCCCGGTCGCCCAAGGACAAACCATCACAGCCTTCGCCGAAGAATTCCAGGTAAGAGGAAACCACACGTTCCTGGCGCAAGAACTCAGTGATCGCCAGTACGATATCTGTTGCGGTGATCCCCGGCTGGCGCTTGCCAACCAGCTCAACACCAACAATATCCGGCAAGCGCATATACGATGCGCGTCCCAGCATAACGCTCTCAGCCTCAAGGCCGCCCACACCTACCGCAATTACGCCCAGCGCATCAACATGTGGTGTATGGCTGTCGGTACCAACCAGGGTATCTGGAAATGCCACACCATCTCGCGCCTGGATAACCGGCGACATCTTCTCTAAGTTTATCTGGTGTAAAATACCATTGCCTGGCGGGATCACGTCGACATTTTTAAATGCGGTTTTAGTCCAGTTAATAAAGTGGAAACGGTCGTCATTACGTCGGTCTTCAATCGCACGGTTTTTCTCAAAGGCGTTCTCTTCATAGCCCGCGTGTTCAACCGCCAAACTGTGATCAACAATAAGCTGAGTCGGGACCACAGGGTTTACTTTAGCCGGATCGCCGCCTTTTTCTGCTATGGCATCACGCAGACCAGCAAGGTCTACCAGTGCAGTCTGGCCAAGTATGTCATGACAAACCACGCGCGCCGGAAACCAGGGGAAATCCAGGTCGCGACGACGTTCGATTATTTGAGTCAGGTAATCGTTGAGTTTTTCAGGCTCAGCGCGACGTACCAGGTTTTCTGCTAACACTTTAGAGGTATAAGGCAAGCCATCATAAGCACCCGGCTTAATGGCTTCGACCGCTTCGCGGGTATCGTAATAACACAGCGAAGAGTCAGGTAATTTTTTGCGAAATTGGCTGTTCATAACTACTTCCAGAATTGCTCGTTGGCTCAATGGCACAGGTCTTTATTATTATTGTGGACGAACTGTGCCATTAGGTGACGTGAATTGATGATTTAGATATTAACGCTCAGACATAGGCGGAACCGGACGTAGCTCCTCACCCGTGTAATCCGCTGACGGGCGGATGATACGGTTGTCTGCTCTTTGCTCCATGACATGACCTGCCCACCCTGTTAAACGTGACATCACGAAAATAGGTGTAAACAGCTTGGTTGGGATCTTCATGAAGTGATAGGCCGATGCATGGAAGAAGTCCGCGTTACAGAACAGCTTCTTCTCACGCCACATGACTGCTTCACAGCGCACAGAAACAGGATAAAGAACTGTGTCACCTACATCTGCGGCAAGTTTTTCTGACCACTGTTTGATGATTTCGTTGCGCGGATCTGACTCTGAATAGATAGCGTGTCCAAAGCCCATGATTTTCTCTTTGCGCTCAAGCATACCCATCATTTCCTGCTCTGCGTGATCAGCAGATTCAAAGCGCTCAATCATTTCCATCGCCGCTTCATTTGCACCACCATGCAAAGGACCACGCAATGAGCCAATTGCACCTGTAATACAAGAGTGCATGTCTGACAGGGTAGACGCACAAACACGCGCCGTGAAAGTAGACGCGTTGAACTCATGCTCTGCGTATAAGATCAGTGAGACGTGCATAACACGCTCATGTAATTCGTTTGGCTTCTCACCATGCAGCATGTGTAGGAAGTGTGCGCCGATTGAGTCGTCATCTGTTTCAACGTCAATGCGAACACCGTCATGGCTAAAGCGATACCAGTAACAGATGATACTTGGGAAACACGCCAACATACGATCCGTAATCGCCAGCTGCTGTTCAAAGTTGTGCTCACCTTCTAAGTTACCCAACATGGAGCAACCTGTACGTAATACGTCCATTGGGTGTGCGTCAGCCGGAATACGCTCCAGTACTTCTTTAAGCGCCTGTGGCAGACCACGCTGAGATTTCAGCAAGGCTTTGTAGCCGTCCAGCTCCTGTTGATTCGGTAGCTTGCCTTTTAGGATCAGATACGCGACTTCTTCAAACTGACAATGCTCTGCCAGGTCTTTCACGTCGTAACCTCGGTAGGTCAGGCCGGAACCTGATACACCTACTGTCGACAGCGCAGTTTTACCTGCAACCTGACCGCGAAGGCCTGCACCGCTTAATACTTTAGCCATTTTGTTATCTCCTGAATTTTTACCTGCTGGTTAATTTCATTACAAGAAAGGCCGCACATCAGCGGCACTTGCTCATTATCCTTTGTATCTTTTACTTATTTTTACCCTGGGCAAATAATCCATCGAGCTTTTGTTCATACTCGTGGTAGCCGAGGTAGTCATACAAGTCCATACGAGTTTGCATGTTATCTATGACGGCTTTCTGATCGCCGTTCTCTAAGATGGACTGATACACCATTTCTGCTGCTTTGTTCATGGCACGGAAAGCACTCAACGGGTAAAGCACCATATCAACGCCCCACTCACCCAGTTCTTGCTTGTTCCACAACTCGGTTTTACCGAATTCCGTGATGTTTGCGAGAATAGGCACATCCAGCGCCTCTGAAAACGCGCGATAGTGTTCTTCTGTCTGAACGGCTTCGGCAAAAATGCCATCCGCACCGGCTGCAACATACGCTTTAGCGCGCTCAATGGCGGCTTCCAGACCTTCCTGTGCAAAGGCATCAGTACGGGCCATGATGAAGAAATCAGGATCGGTGCGTGCGTCAACGGCAGCTTTGATCCGATCAACCATTTCCTCAGTCGAGACAATCTCTTTGTTCGGACGGTGACCACAGCGTTTTTGCGCAACCTGATCTTCCAGGTGCACAGCTGCTGCACCAGCTTTTTGCATTTCCTGAATGGTTTTAGCAATGTTAAACGCCCCACCCCAACCGGTGTCGATATCAACCATTAGAGGTAAGTCACAGGCTGAAGTAATGCGTTGTACATCAGCAATCACATCATTCAAAGACGTAATACCTAAATCAGGCAGACCATATGAGGCGTTGGCTACGCCACCACCTGAGAGGTAAATCGCCTGATGGCCAATTTTCTTCGCCATAATTGCGCTATAGGCATTGATGGTGCCAACAATCTGTAGCGGCTGATTGGCTTTTAGCGCATCGCGGAATTTTTTACCTGCGCTGATGATCCCTGTACTCATAAGTGTGTCTCCCCAATTATTACTGATGCTGTTTGGTTAACTTGGTGGCAATGTTATTTTTAGAATATTGAATATGGCGACGCATTAGCATTTCTGCCAGTTCGGCATCGCGATTCGCGATAGCGCGCACTATGTGTTTGTGCTCGTCGTAGGCGGTCGTTACGCGCGGCCCGGCCATCCCGAGCTGCACCCGATACATACGTGCCAGGTGATATATGCCGTTACTCAGCATGGCAATAAGCTGCTGATTCTGACTACCCACAATGATGCGGTAGTGAAAATCCAGGTCGCCGGCTTCCTGATAGTAAGATTCGCCGCCTTTCACTTCGTCAAACTGCTCATTCAACAGGCTGTTTAGTTTAGCGACTTCATCATCTGGCATGTGTTGTGCTGCCAGGCGCGCGGCCATACCTTCAAGCGCTTCACGCACCTGATACAATTCCATCAGGCCTTCTTCACTTAACGACACCACTCTGGCACCCACATTCGGACGACGTTCAACGAGATGACACGCTTCAAGGCGGTTTATCGCTTCTCGTACAACAGCGCGGCTTACTTCATACTTTGTCGACAATTCCATTTCGCTCAATTTAGAGCCAGCTGGAATATCACCTTCAACAATCTCTTTTCTAAGCCGGAAAAATGCTTTATCAGAAGCAGTTACGGCACTTTCATGCATAAAGCTCATTATGTCTTCGCCTTCCGGTCTTGATAAAAGTTGTAGACAATATAGAGCTACTTGACGTGTACGTCAACCTAACACCCGAGAGATTGTCGACAATTTTAACTATACAGGGTATTCATGAAATTTATGGCCCAAAAACGGTCGACCGGGCTCAGACATAAAGACGCCAGTCATAAGCTCACTTACATTCACAGTATGCATTTGAAGAAAAAACCAAATGACGGCTCAGCAATGGGGGCAGGCCACCATGGGCTTACTATACTTAATGCAAAACACTCCTGAAGCTGTTGAGAACAGTATGTATGTCACCTATTTAAAAGGGCTTTGGCTTTATTTATTGCTACCTCTGAGCCACCTGTTGTGCACACCCGCCATGGCGCAGGAAGCACCCAGCCAAACTGCAAATGCCCTGCAGCTGGAGCGAATTACAGTCACTGCCAATCGCCGTAATCAGGATTTACAGACTGTCTCATCTTCGATATCGGTATTAAGTGATGAAGATATAGAACGCGCAGGTATTGTCGACATAACAAGATTGGACAGCCTCGTTCCCGGATTGCGCATCGGTCAGTCCGGAGCCGAAATACGCCCGGCAATGCGTGGTGCCAGAACCAATGAAGTAGGCGTATCCGGCCCGGGTATTGCTGAACAGGTTGTCGGGATTTTTCAGGATGGGATCTATATTCCGACAACCACTGCTGGCACAAGCGCTTACGTTGATATTGAGCGGATAGAAGTGTTACGTGGTCCTCAGGGAACCTTGTATGGTCGCAATACATTTGCAGGAAGCATCAACATCATCAGCAAACAACCTGACTTTGAGTCGCTGCAAGGTAGCATTAAGTTGCTCAGGGGCAGCTACCACAGAAACCGTTATGAGGGTATGGTCAATCTGCCAATCAGCGATTCACTTGCAACCCGGCTGGTCATGGTGGCAGATAAACATCAGGGTTTTATCGCCAACCATCATCTGCCGGGTCCGGAGGATGACCTTAGAGAGAAAGACTTATTCTACGCGCGCTGGATATCCAGATATCAGAATAATTCCGGTTTTCAGATGACCTTACGACTCGATTTTTCTAACAAAGATGCCAACTCAGATGCCATTTGGGGCTATCAACAAATATATGGCTATCAGCTCAGTGAAACCACGCCTGGTTCCGGCATTTTTCATCCTCAAGCCACTGTCACACCGGGCCACATTTATCAGCCTGATAATGTCAGAAATGACGACACGGGCCCATATGATGTGTTTCGCAACGCACTGTCTTTTAATAAGCAAGACGCGCTATCTGGCACCGTGCAGTTAGAGTGGCGCGATGCGCTGGCTCACTATAAATGGACCAGCAACTATACCAAATTTAGTGGTAAACAATTTTACGATAATGACTTCAGCGATGGCGGTATAGACAAAGTAGGTGGATTCGGCCGTCAGGACGAACAATATAGCTGGTCCTCAGAAATACAAGCGTCTTGTGCGACTACAGGCCCGCTGTCCTGGATAGCAGGCCTGCACATATTTCATCAGGAAGCTGACTGGGCATGGTTGTGGCATACAGATAGCAATGATGACGGGATTGCAGACCGCATTCATGTGCCTACCTGGGGCAACCCGGTAGATGACCCTCATATCAGCCATTCAACAGCGCTATTCAGCCAGCTAAGGTTTGCGCTCAGCGACAAACTGCAATTAATCGGCGGTTTACGCTACAACGCGGATAAGAAAGATTTCACCGGCACCCTGACCCCGCAATGGCAGAACGCTACCTTGCTGTACAAAGCAGGTGTGGAACTAAAAGCCAATGAGGACGCACTCTATTACGCCAGCATTGCGAATGGCTATCGCACCGGAGGCGCCAATGACACACGTGTGGTCGAGCGTGGCGCAGCCCCTTTTTACGACAATGAACAGGTGATATCTTTTGAGCTGGGCATGAAGCACACCCTGCTAGGCGGCGCAATGCAGTTGAATATTTCGGCTTATATGAACAAATACAGTGATGTAAAAGCACAACTGTTTGCCATTGCCTGCAATGATGTCACCTCAGGTCACACTGTGACTCAGTGCCTTGCTAACGGTACCAGTACTACATTCGAGTATTATGAAAACGGCGGAGATATTACTTCTGTGGGCCTGGATCTGGCGCTGTCCTGGTTGCCCCTGGACGATATGCACGTGTCCGCTAATTTGACCTGGATTGATGCCCGGTTCAGTGATGATTTCAAAGTCGGCAATGCGGCACTTCGTCCGCTTCTTGGGCTTGGTAATCTGGATGACAGGCAAGACATTAATGACCACACCAGTCAGTTTAGTTTCGCCCACTGGCAACCGGCAATGACCTCAGAATACACGCTGGGATTCAGTGCACTCTATCATTTCTATCTTGATGAAACGTCTTATTTAACGCCGTATATTCAGCTTAGCTATAAAGACGACTACTATGCGTTTGACACCAACATCCCCGAAGTCAAAGTCAATGCCCATTTGATGGCCGATGCGCGCCTTACCTGGACCGTGAATGACAGAACAGACATTCAGTTCTTTATTGAAAACCTCACCAACCAAAACGTGCTCAGCCGTGCCGTTGTGCACTCCCAAATCGTCAATGGCTTACCTGCCAATTCAATCCAGGCTAACTGGAACAATCCCCGGACATGGGGTGTGGTATATCGATATCAGTTTTAACATGCACAGATAACAAAAATCGTTACTGGCTGTAGCCTGCAATGATATTTGCCAGTTTGCCGTTGCGTTTTGCCTGGGCGATGACCTGATTAATCTCTGGCAATAAATTGGCACACCAGGAGTGACGGGATAACAATAAATGTACATCAAGCACGGCAACAGGGTGCGGCAGCGCAACAAATTCGTCCTGCAAGCCGCTTTTTTGCAAAAACAGCAAGCCATCCTGATAATCCAGCACAAAATAATCGGCCAGCCCTTCTATGAGTGGTCGCAGCACATTGACCTCAAAAGTGGCTTTATGCGCGGCAACGCTGACAAAACTGGATTTGTTTTCAGCCGCAAAGCTATCAAATGCCTGACCAAAGCTGCCCCCAAGCGGTTTAAGCCCTACACGACCCTTCAGGTGTTCAAGCTTCTCAAACACAAATGGCCTGTCTTTATGCACAAACACCCTGATCTCATTGCGGTAATAAGGCTCGCTATATTGGAACAGGCTACTGCGCTGGGCGGTTTTATAGGCGCCAGAGACGACATCGAGCTGCCCCACTTCAACCATTTTCAGCACACGTTTCCAGGGTAAAGACGGCGCGATCCACACTGGCAAATTTAACTGTTCGCCAATGTACTCAAGCAATTCAAAAGAAATCCCCTCTGCTTTATCCGTTTGCTCATTGATATACCCAATAGGCCACCAACTTACCGGCCCGCCCACCCTCAATTCCTGGCAGCTCCCTGTTACACTGGCGCTCGCTGCAAACCCACATAATGCAAAGGTCAAAAATGAAATGACTCTGATGTATTTCAGGCAATAAGGAAATGGGTTAAAACAGACAGCCAAACGACACCACTGTGAAAGGTGAACACACTCTAACCATAGACAGGCACAAGCTGTTTATCCAGTACGGCCCTGCTTTCAGTGTGTTTTATCACAGTTTAAAGTTTTATCCCGGAAAACTTGCACTTTTGCGCGTATATTAATCTAAAACCGTGGGTAAGAGCTCAATTTAATCACAGTTATAACTGACAAAATACTTGCCATTTTCACGGACAACCATACAGCTGACACCTTTTATCTCTTCATAATCTAGAGTCATAATTTTTTGCTCCAAAAACAAACGAGTTGATAAACGTTTAGCCTGTGCTAATTTAACATGCTTCGTGAAAACCATTGACAGACGGTTACCTCCAACACGGCGTCGCACCAGCAGCGTTTTACTTAACCTATTTGTATACTCTGCTCTATGAATAGCGAACTAAGGTACGTTAAAATTGCACAGTAATACAAAGAATAAGGTAGTTACAATGCAAATTGAGTACCCCAGCTCTGAAACAGAAGCTCAGGCACTGCAAGAAACGCTCGCCACTCAGGTTATTTGTGAAGACAATTTTGAGTCCATCTCCACCATTGCAGGGACGGACGTGGCCTATGACGACGCGACAAATCAACTGGTTGGTGCCATTGTCGTGCTGGATGCCAATACACTGGACATCATTGAAACTCAGGTAGTCACCGAAAGTGTACGCTTTCCGTACATTCCCGGTTTGTTCTCATTCCGGGAGTTGCCCCCATTGCTATCCGCTTTCGAGCAGCTTACACATAAGCCAGATATGATAGTGTGTGATGGCCAGGGCCTGGCTCATCCAAGGCGCTTTGGGCTGGCCTGCCACCTCGGTGTAACCCTGGATATTCCAACCATAGGGTGTGGTAAAACACGACTCACAGGCACACACGAGGCCTTAATTGAAACGCGGGGGGCAAGCGCAAAGCTTATCGATAATGAGCAGGTAATAGGGGAAGTGTTACGGACTCAGGACAACATTAAGCCAGTGTATGTCTCTGTCGGCCACAAAGTCAGTCTGAGCACAGCCAGAGACTGGATCCTCAAACTCACGCCAAAATACCGCCTGCCAGAAACAACCCGCCAGGCCGATCAACAAGTGAATCGGGCGCTTAAAGCACTACAAGCACAAGACTGACAAATACGCCCTGCACGATTAGAGCGTTCCGAGGTTGACAGGGCGCGGATTAGGTCCTTTGAAAGTAGCAGAGCCTCGTGACATAGGCTCTGCCAGCATTTAGATCATTTTGATATGCGGGTATTGGTGAGCCATCAGTGTATGTAAGGCAGCTTTTTCCTGTTCACTAGCATAGTCTATAACTTCAAGCTGTTTCACGCCATTAGCAATAGCAAAATGTATAAATTCCATGCATCTACCTGAGAAATCATACAGCTCAAGGCTTTTAGGTTTAAATTCCACAATTAACTTCTTAATCTCTTGTTCTCGCTTTAGTGCTTGCTCAGAGCAACCAAAGCAAAAGCTCTCGAGAGAGAATGAATTATACTGGCGAAGATTGTCAATAACACTATGATAAGGACAAACCAAACGGTCACTATTGTCAGCTACCAGCGTGAAATTACCTCCAACGGAGAAATAATGTAGGCTCTGATCTTCATTCACAGCAAATGAGATACTGCCTGATTCAGCTTCGTTCTCCGCGTTTTCAAATACTACTGTCCACGCTACTACACGCCCTTCAGCGTCCCATTCATAATATTCATCAATAGACAGCTTGTCTCCAAGTTTTGATTTCAAAGACAGCTCATGACGGATATTAGTATTATAGTGATAAGTTGTTCCTTCATCTCCAAGCCCCTCGAAGAATACGTTTTCCCCTGATATCCAGCCATTAGATGAAACCGTATATATGATGCCAGAGTAAAGTTGGCCATTCACATGAACAGGCTCGAGTACGTCTTCCACAATAGTGTCGAGAATTGCCTGTTCCGTTTGATTTAAATATGGCGGAGTATAATCATCAACCTGCTTACCTTTCTCAAAAACAAGCCTGCCAACAACAACCCCATTATTGTGTTGGATAGCGATCCCGCTAAAAAGCTGGTCGTTATAAAAATAACCCGCTTCGTTTTGGGTCAACGCCTCATAAAGGACCATCCAATGACTCTGTGCGTTCATAATTTCTTTGTTTTACAATTTATCGGTGCGCTTCAATGCTTCAAGGCGTAAATCAATATTGGCCAGATACTCCAAGCCATAATGAGGGTGATCAAACTGAGCAATTAATGCCTGGGGCAGATCTTTTTCGACCTCTTCATAGCAGCTTGCTATACCACAACTGATTGCCGCTACGCTGTCTGTGTCGCCACCTAAGTTTACTGATAGTTCGAGTATTTTACTCAAACTGCGAGCCTGACTCAGCACCATCAAAACCGCGCTCAGCGTATCTTCTGAAATAGCTCGTACAGGTCCTTCCCAATGAGTTTCAAACACGCAGCCAAAACCAGTTAGGTAATCTGGTAAAGTTTCCAACGAGGCCTTTTTATATATCCCTGCGTGGGTTGCCAGAGCAATACATTTGGCCGCGTTGACCGCAATATCGTGATCGTGCGTTACCCGGGCCTGTTGCTCAGCTTTGTCCATAATTGCTTGTTCATCAGCCAGATAACCCAATGGCAGAGCACGCATCATAGCGCCATTGCCAAAACTATCCGTCTTAACCTGTCTGGCAAATTCTTGTGCATCAGATGCCTGAGCAAAAGCCTGTTGCAATCGCTTTGCATAGCCATGAACCGGATCTCTGTGATAGGTATCGTAAAATGCAGCAGCGATCGTTTCACAGTCCCAGACTTTATCACTTAACATCAACTCAGCCAGTGCCAGAGACATTTGTGTGTCGTCAGTGTAGCAGGCTGATTCACCCGACAATGCATGTGCCCGGTAACCTCCCAGATCATTGTGTGCCCGTATAATATCTTGTTCAACAAACTCGAATCCGGCGCCGTATGCATCAGCAATTGCCATTTCAACTAACATCTGACCTCCCTAAATATTCCAAACAGCTTTGTTTTAGTACTATTCTACCGTACTTACTGCAACCTGTTGTCTTTGTGCCCAACTAAATTACTTAACGCATTACAATCAATGTCAAGATAGGAACGCTCGGTTTAAATCCCCCATGCTCAGCGGCGAATACAAGGCAGACGTTGTGTTGCGGGCTGCATTTTGTTGACCCGCCTTATTATGTTGCAACTATATAGCGCGACCTAAAATGATGCCAAAAGTCGTTTGATCTGACTGACAAGTGAAAAGCGGTTATAAGAGGATATTAATCGTCGAGATAAGCTGCGTAACAAACGGCTCAATGCGCCTGCTTCGACGGACAACTCGAGTTCAGCCCTGGCGGCTGATATTGGGGTAAGCCAAAAACAGGCGTGGGTGAATGCTATTTACTGATAATGGAATAAAATTGATGTTTCAACTTGTGCCAGATGCCGGTGAAGAAACCTGCCGATTTGTTATTTTCAGTTTCCTTCATTTCAATTCCACTTAGCATGCCACGAAAGATCTCTTCAGACGTGTCATTTCCATGTTTATGAAAGGGGTTGGCAGCAATTTTACGCAATAAAGGTATAAAGTCCGGGTCGTCTTTCAGACGATCATATACCTCTTGTGTTAGAAAGGCATATAATTCGCCATAACCCGTCTCACCTACCGAGCGATAATGCTGACGAAAGTCTGTCACAAGTAATCTCATTTTACCGTCGTAATCCGAGCTAAGATAATCCTGCGAAAACACCACATAACCAGGCGGTGCATTACTACGTTCTCTCATTGAAAGGACATGCGCGTAGAGCTCCTCTCTCGCCTTTTCGTAATCAAATTCAAAATGATTGGAATAGGTTAAATAACCTATCTCAACATCATTTTGATCAAGCATACGACAGTAAAGAGTTTCATAGCCATTCAGTTCATGCACATTTACGCGACACTCCAGCCTCTCGATGCCAAAATCAAAATCATACTGGACCTTTGCCAGCACACGCGCTCTTTCGGCTGGCGGAATAAGCCTGCCTGTAGCTGACTCAAAACAATAAAAGTTTGGAGCTGTTCCTCCCTCATTCAGCTTAATTTCTTCCTCAACCACAAATACAGTATTATCTTCAATGTAATACACATTCTCGATACTGCCATTAACTGAATTAAAGTCCTCAGCTTTCAATGGATGCTTGAGTGCTTTTACTCTGCTGTTTCCTGTGATCATATGTTTAGGCTGCCTGACGTGTGTCTGAAGAAATTGACTCGTTTATCTCACCCATTAATGCTGAGACGTACTAACAATAAAAGTGAGTGAGGCCAGATTACCATCTGATGCTTCAATAATCACAATAACTTATACAAAAAACTGACAACCCCACAGCCGTTGATCCGCAGAGGAATACAACGACGCTTATCTTAGTGTACGGAGCACTAAGGTGACAGAGCAAGCAACAAAGCAGCATTCGCTCGCTGCCAAAGTGCCGACAGCTAAACGAATTGACAGGGATGCTGGATACTTAACTAAAGACGTCTGCGTATCGCACAGGCACCCGCGAGGAATAACATCAGGAAATGAAGACTGCCGCCCGATCCCCCGTCATCAGACTTGCCTGTGTCAGGTGTTTTATTATCGCTGCCATCCTCTTTGCCTGGTGTCTGGCCATTGTCATTGTCGCTTCCGCCATCTGAGTTATCTCCATCATCGCCACCGGGGTTTTCGTCGCCCCCGTCGGAGCCACCACCGTCCTCTCCATCTGGTTTTTCGTTTTCTGACTGCTCAATAGATAGCTGTGTGACTGCACTCGAAACAACCGTTTGCTGCCACATCGCATCAACTGACAACTCGACAATACCAGACTCAGCAAACTGAGTAGTTAACTTGCCCGTTTGAGAATCCGAAGCAATGGGTTCACCAGCAACAAACCACTGATAATTTAAATCGAGCGGCTCACTGGACGTTAAACTTGCCAGAAATTCCACATTTTGACCCTGCACAACTTCATCTGGCTGCACAATCACCAACCCGGAAATTTTCGGCGAAATAAGATCAACCTGCTTCTGTGAAGACTCTATTAACTTACCATCCTGGTACACTTCCCGGGTCACAGTATAAATACCTGGCTGTTGGTACTGATGCTCTGGCTCAGCGTCATGAGAGACAACCCCATCACCAAACCGCCAAAAGTACTGGGCGTCACTAGCCAATACGGTGCAAGTCAAAAAACATAAAAGACCGGTCATTACTTTATACATAGTCACTCCTTGATAGTGATATTGAACCATACGCAACACCAAAACTGTGTTCACTTTCCTCAGCTAGCGCCAAGAAAATATTAACATAAAAATTACAAAAAAACTCGATATGCCCCGCAATCTCAATGAATAAGGACCCACAATATATGATTCCAAATTGGTTATTCATTCAGTAGCGGTGGTGCCTTAGCCATTGACGGGGCCACACTTTAAAGCGTATGCCTGCTAACAGGCACACGCGGTATCCTTATTGTTGAAAGGCCACACCATAAGTACTTAATGCCCCCTCACACAGTCGCCAGTTCAAAATCCCAAGCGCGGGTGCGGCAGAATTGATGAAAGTAGGTGCCCAGCGCAAATTACGGAACAGAACACTGTGTGCTTGTGAAACGGCCCCAGAACGAACTGCCTCTTGCCTGGCCAGCTCACATTGCTTCCAATCCTGAGCGTCGCTGGTAGGTAATTGCAAATCGGTTATATCGTAGCTGGCAGGACAGGATTTCCCGCGCTGCACACAAGCATTTTTCATTTCCTGAACTTTATTTTCGCAAGCATATCCAAAGGGGTTATCACGACAAAACCGGGCTGCGGTGAAAGAAAACCAGGCATTGTCATAGGCCAGATCTTTGATGCGTTCTACAGCCAGGCGTTGCGCCTCGGGCAAATAGGCATAATAGCTATTGAGCAAACTCGCAGCTCTTTGTTCATCCAAAATAGCTTGTTTAAAGTCATCTTCAAGTTCGCTGATCAACCACTTGGTTGCATTTCTCACTATCTGATAATCTGGAACCAGCGCGCGCAATGGCAAAGATGATTTGTCGTAGCGGGTAGTGTAGTAACGCACCACATTGTAATCGCTGAGCGATGTTAACTGGCCATTAAACCCCGTTTTCGCGTATTTAACTGCCTCATAAAACATATCAAAGCAGGGCTGTGGGTTATCCAAAGAACAGGTAATGATATTGTTGGGTATAACACTCAGCAACTGTTTGGGCTCACCTCCTTGCTGAACCGCCCTCACCGTTATTTTGACTGACGACTTTTTATCGTGCTGCAAATAATTAAGTTGCCCGCCAACATTAAATACGCCCCCGTATAGGTCTACATCCAGATACCCGCCGATATCTGATTTATCTTTGTTACTCCCATAATCAATCTTTAAATTAACCAGGACATTTGCACCATACTCAATACCCGTTACAAACTCATCACCAACCAAATCTTGTAACTGAGCCTGATGATTGTGCGCTATTTTTTCTCCAACCTGCGAGAGGGTATATCCTGTGTTTTGATTCACAGGCAAAAACACACGCTTTTTCGGGGTGCTGGAAGCACTGAATGTGTAGGAACTTGAATACGTGCTGGATGCCATTTCTTTTGCCAACGAGGCCCCGGCTGATACACGTACCACAGGAAAATTTACATCAATGTCGACACTGCCATTAAGTATGCTCAGCATATCATCGTAGCTCATATCGATGCCGGTTTTAAATTGCAGCTCGGTATTGCCAAAACTTTCATCAATAACACCGCTGACCGCTTGTACATTCAGGAAACGCTTTTTTTGGCTGTCATAAGCTGTACCGACTTCTATATGATCGTTGATAAGCCCTGAAATGACCGAGCCAGTAAGATTGTTATTGGTTATCTGAGTATCAGCACTGAATGTACAACAACTCACGACTGCCAGCTTAATCGTCAATAATGTAGGGTAAATTGGTTTCATATCATCTTCCTTAACGAACCGTTACCAGATAGTCTTCGACTTCACCATAATGAATACGGGTACACGCATTGTCCGAGCCTCCACCCGCATCGGTAGCAATGCGCATCAAGGTCAAGCCTTCAGGCACTGTTGTGGGCACATCCAGCAGAAACTTAAAATCACCTGAAGATGCCGAACGGTACACCATTTCAGAGTGCTCAAACTGACCATTGTGATCCCAGTCTAGCCATACCCGAACAGCCACGTATGAGGGAAACTCCGGCTCTTTGTTTCCCGGCCTTATGGTCACTTTAGATGCCTGATTCGCTCTCAGTAACACCACTTTACCCGAAATCAAGCTATGTCCGTTTTTTTCAGACTGGTGCGTGAAGTCATCCACCGTTACTTCAGAGATCCACTCCCATTCGTGGTCATAACTGCGATTATCACAATACGATCTCGGCAGCACTGTGGTTTTGAGGGCAACCGGCTCATATTCAGGAGGCAATATAGAGCATGCCTCACCTGCACTGGTGCCTGCATACCATTGATATGGGTTGGTAAAATCAGCGTTTGCAAAAGTCAGGTACTGAGCTTTATCCGCTGCCAATGCAGCGTCAGAGAGCCATAACTCTTTAAGCTGGCGAAGCTTTTCCTCTTTCCCGACAATGTTAGTCGTGCCGTGCATTCGCTCCCACAACTCAACCAACAAGCCATCGTAACACTTGCTCAACCAGTCAAACCGACCCTTTGCCTGTTCAACCGTGAGTAAATCACCTAACTCGCTGAACCTGGCTTGCTGGTGTGTATTTGTATTTTGCTCTAACACTGATGCCAGAACTGACTGGTTTAAAGCCACAAACAATATGAGCAAAACCAACAAAAATCTGAATATATTCATGGGATATCCTTATCTTAATACATCACTGATGGCACTATAATCACGTAAATAAATCAGATTATCAGCCTCGTAATCAATGCAGTGATTGCCTTCCGGGTTGCGTTCACAATAATCCACTAAATCAGCAAATAAGTTGGCGTTAGCACGGCTCTTAGTCTCAATATCCTGTAGCTGTTCAAGTTGCTGAGCAGAAAATTGTGCCGCGTAATAACGTTGCAGGTTTTTTGCGCGCCGATAAACCAATCGCTCATCTATCCAGCGTGCCGTTAGCTCCTTGATGATTAATCGCGTCAGGTAATTACCGGGGGTGTAACCGGTATCAGGAATAAGCTGTTGGAGATCAGCGCCAGAATCCAGATAACTGGCTGTATAAACATCAGTAATATTGTAATCATCCAGCGAATTAAACTGGTTGATGTAGTCCGTTTTTAGGTAATGTATTGCCGCTTCAAACAAGTTAAAGCAGGGCTCCGGGTTGAATAATGTACAATGCATAATACCGTTAGGTATGACTTGCAACAGCCTGTTGGGATCTCCCCCACTTTGGATACCACTTATAGTGATCTTAACTGATTTCCTCTTATCTTCGGCTATTTTCTGAAGTTCACCGTCGACTTTCACTGTGCCTATCCAGTCAACACTCAGGTAGCCTCCAATGGTGCGTTTGTCCGTTTCATTTCGGTACTCAATTTTCATATTAATGACGACATTTGAGCCATACGCAAAACCATGTACAAATCCATCACCCAGGTTACTTGCCTTGTTCCCGGGATACGCCTTCGCCAATTCCTTTGCGGCTAGTGTCGGCTGGTAGCCTGATTCATTACTGGGAACCAACATGCTCGATTTAGGTTTAATTGAAGAATAGACAGTGTAGGTACCTGTATATCTGTCAGCACTAATGTCTTTGGCGTAATTTGCACCAGCATCCACTCGCACCGCAGGCAACTCAAAACCTGCATCAACCTTACCATCAACAAGTTTCAGAGCTTGCTGGTAACTCAAATCAACACCCACTCTGAAATCGATATGCGTATTTCCCAGATGCTCCACTTGTCTGCCAAGCACAGATTGCAGCCCTAAAAATAGCTTACCTTTGCTTTGATAAGCCGTTCCCAGCGGCACAAGATCGTTACTTTGACCAATGATCGTTCGTTCTTCTACTTCATGGACAGCTATAGTGTGAGCATGAGCCTTTACCAACAACAAGGCAGCCCCTAATAACCACATAATCGAAACCACATTACGTATTTTCATTATCATATCTCCATGAAAGGCCCCTCTGGGCCTTAGTATTTGTCAATCCATGACTACTGCTTCAGACTATTGAGGAAGTCCTGATGCCAGACCTGAGGCAAGCGATTAAGTACATCTTCTGTTGTTTCGATCTCATTGCTAAACTCATGCTCACTTTGCATTGCCAAATCACCCACTTGCAGGCCATTTGCAAACATGCTGAAGGACTCATCTGGCTGATAATCCGGATCATCTTTACCGCGACCCAGGCGAAGGTTATAAACCTTATCGGTAAACTCGACTTCTTCTATATGCGTTATCATCTCTAGCCCGTTTTCGGTCAAGATATGCGCACCTTGTTGAACCTTGCTGGCCCACACAGCCTGACCTGATTGCATCACAACAGGGTGAGATTCTGTCAGTAGCAACGTTTTACCCGATTTAGTTTTGAGCTGGACCATAGGAATGGTTTCAACACCTACAGAAATATCCTCAATTGTCAGAGCAAGATGGTTAGCAGGTGAAAACTCACTGGCCCCCAACACCTGATCGCCTACTTCGAGCTGTTCTATTGGGAGTTGCTTACCGTTTGGTAAAGTAATTAAAGTGCCTTCGGCCAGACAACTGTAGACAATTTGCATCTGAGGATGACCTATATCCTGCCAGCCACTGTCCATATCTGAAGAGCCAATGACAAAAGAAGCCGTTAACGGAGGTCTCCCTTGACGAATTACGTGATCAAGTGCAAAGTGCATAATCCAGTGGGTATCCTGGTATCTGCCAAATAAAGTGGCATCTCCGAATACCCCTTCGTCTTGTGGGATGTTCCAGGATATTTCTGTCATATCCATTACACCAAATTTCTCGTAGCTAAGCGTTAAGTTCTTAGCAAAGAGGTCGCTAATACCCTGATAATCAGATCCGCCTATAGGTACAGCTCCTCCGCCTTCTTTAGTCTGAATAAAGATATTGGTGCCATGATTCACGAAAATAGGTTTATCAACTACAGGACTCTCAACCAACCTGATTGTGCCATTTTCCTCCTTCACTTCGAGCGTAGTAAAATCCGGCAGATAAATACGTGTAACTTTACCCGTTACATCAAGTCTCCCTTTGAACGGCACTTTTAGCTTGGTTTGACTGGTAGGGGTTCCTGTTGGATAGATATTTTCATAATCGCAATCCCCAAAATTACGATTGAGGCACATTACAATTCTGCCATCAGGTACACCTGCTCCAGCTTCAGAGCGGTTGTCACTAGGCATGTCAATCTGTGTATTGAACCCCGCTCGTCCTTCTAAAGATAATAATGCTGTATCTGCCTCTGAGGATTTTTCCGTTCTTGACTGAGGAAAATAGCCTAGTTTAGCCAGTAAAGTTTCCTTAGAATATTCCACCACAACGTTGCGGTCTTCCATGACCTGTTTGTTGTTAGCATCCCTATAAACCACCGTGATCCAGCCATCAGCAAAAATACGTTCTGAATCTGCAAGCTTAGTAAGAATATCTTGTACCTTTGCGAAGGAATACACTGACTTGCGCTTAGCTTCCTGCCCGTCACCAAAGTACTCATTGTATGCAGGCATAGTCAACTGTTCACCTTTTTCGTTGACCAATTGCAAATCTATCAATGTATAGTCGGTCGACACCGTTTTACTGTTCAAGGCGGAGAGCACAATAAATTGTTCACCTGTCGACGCTCTGGTCGCAGGCTCAATCCCCATGTGTTTAAAAAAAGAACACAGTTCAGGCCTGCCGCTCGTACAGTTTTGCAAAGAGCTGAAACCTAAGTTATCAGCACTGGATGCATCTTTTTCAAGCCTTTGTTCAATCAGAGAAAACAGCTGAGGTCGATTTTTCTTACTCAGACCGTGCAGCGCCAATCGCGCTATCAGGCGATCATTTTTGATCTGCATGTCTTGTTGGTATGCGACATTACTGTCGGCTTCAATTTGACCTGCAAAAACATCAGGCATGACGGATACCGTCCCCAATGCCAGTGCAATGGATAAATAGAGAGGTTTCATATTTTATTCCCTTAATATGGAGAGTGTTTTGAGCAAGAGCTCAGGTCCCGCCTGCGATATGCTGACGCAACCCTACAGCAATTTATTCAATTACGTTGGATGGAGTACGCTATGGGTTTGAGTTGCGGCGTTTTTTGTTTGGCAAGCAAATAAACTTGGCGATTCAATATACGTATAGATTCGCGAGCTTATTTCTGAATTCGAGTCACTGCAAGTCCGGGTGCCAAAAGAATGCGAAATGGCGTTTGTTAAAGGTGGAAGCTCTGAGCCATTTCCACTTTCAGGTTGTTCAACACCATCCGAAGGCTGTATCTTATTTTGGACAAGGCTGTTGATGAATTTAACTTTATTACCGCTTTGAATTTCAAAGCTATAGTCAGTAGGCAGTAAGCCGTCTGAACCTGAAAAGTTGACTTTAACATCTAAAACTTGGCCCTCACTGATACCTCCGCAGGAAAATAAGAAATTATATCTGCCACCAACAACCACGCGCATCATTGTTTTGCCTGGCTGAAAACCTTCTGGCAAAGTAAAGGCAATCAGCCCTGTGTCTGTAACTTCTTCTTTTAGATAAACCTCTTGTTCTTCATAAATACCATTACGGTTGGTATCCAGCATGACTGATACATGTTGACCGGTAGTGCTGACACCTAGTTCGATTATATTCTGTTGCTCCAGGTGTAAACTCAAGGGCTGGTCGAGAATCTCCTGATAGCTCTCTGGTAATAACGTCAGACTTTGGCCATTAATCAAAACCTTACTCATAAGCCCGACTTTTTCACCTCCAAACCACGGGGGACAAACCACTCCCAGCGGGCGTGAATAATAACTCCGGTAAGCAAGTAATTCCTTGCCGTCCGTTTTGACTACTTTTAACTTAAAACGTGTGAGCAGATCAGATTCAATACCCTGAACCCTTTGTAAGAACGGATAAATCGCATCACCGGAAGTGCGCTCCCAATGTTCAGTACTTCCATTCCCCCAGTCGACGACTATGCTTTCTATCTCATTAACAGGTAAAGTATCTATGAGGTAGCCAAATTCATCGTACTGCGGCACAGCTGTGACTGCTAAGCTAGAAATTTCAGACGTTTGCGCCACTAATCCTACCCGATGCAATGCCCCGTCGACATTCTTTAATGCTTCCTCTGCAGGCTTACTCACAACCCCTGAGTCTGCAACCAACATTAAACAGGCAGCAGCATCATTTAAACTCGCGTTAGCAGGCAAGCATGCAACATTAGCCTTCAAAAACAGCTTGAACGCTTCTTCTACCGTCCAGCTATAAATTTTTACCAGTTCATAAAATGCTTTTCTGAAAATACCACCCACATCATAGTGAGACATGTTGGCTCGATACGCACTCAGGTGATCGATACTGCTGCCATCAAGAGATGGCAGGGCGAAATAGCGCTCGCCTACATCCTGAACTTGTACATCCCAGCCTAACCACCATTTCTTATCTATTTGCGGTCGCCCTGTACCATCCAGCACTTGGGCTAAAAATGGCTCGGAAGTGCTAAAACTGCCCAATACCCTCTGCTTTAAGTAATCCAGCACGGCAACACCAGTAATGTCAGAAAAAGCTTCATTAAAAGCGCCAGCTTCCCCCTGGCCGTTTAGCTGACTATTCCAGTGTGTCAATGCATGCGCAGCCTCATGCGCGATTACACTCAACGTAGTTAGCGAGTAATTCAAGTAGCTGTCGCCATTGCCAAAATTAGTATAGGTACCATCCCAATATGCCTGGGTCATACCAAGAGAATTTTGATGAACCCTCTGCATTAATGTTTGGAGGCAATAACCATTTTCCTCACAATGAGCGTCTTGATCTGGAAATAACTCATCCAGCTGCTTGTGAAAAAACTGCATTGTTAGCCCACCATAAAAGTGCGCTTCATTCTCAGGACTGTAACTAAACAAATGATAGTAAGCTTCATCGACCTTGGTACGCTCAAAGCTTTCAGACTTACCGTTACAGTCAAATTCATAAGGTTCTGTTTGATGAATAAGAAAGTTAATAGTCTGGACATACGGGTTTTCCAAAAAACAACGTCCTCCTTCTTTCCTAACCACAAAAGGGTAGCCGTCGAATTTTGCAAAGATGAGAGGGCTAATTGTGTCACTGACATCATTAAACAGCAGTTCAGTTGAAGCGCTGGTCGTTTCATCGTATTGATATCCAAGACAAGCCTCCATAGTCGCTGGTTGAGGTGAGAAACATATGGCACCCATTTTTTCATTGCCACCAATGCCACCAGCAGCCACATATCGACCCTCATCAGAAAAATGATCAACCCCCTGCTCAGATTGAAGTACGCTGAGCGTATCTGCATTGATAGTGAGTCTGCGTATGCCCTCTTTCGAAGTTACCGTGATCTGAAGCACACCTATCAAGCGACCTTGCCAAATCATATAAGCGCGGTCAAAGTCCTGAAACTGGGCTTCAGGAGCGATATTTGGATTGGCAAGCAGCCGTTGCTGTATGCCAGACAGGGAACTATGAAAATACTGGCCGTCTAGAGCTGCCCTGACCTCTTCCTCCCTCAATATAGCCCCAAGAGCCTGTTGGATCTGACCCGCACTGTTCCTGACGAGTACAAATTGCCCATCGATCACCGGTTTATCGCGGTAAAGGACCTGATAATGCTCAAACCGCCTGGCAGCTCCTATTGTTTTTATGTGCTGATAAGTAAGCCCTTCTTCGGAGGACCCAGTGTTCATTACAAGGGGTTGAGTACGAGCTTGTGTCTGTAATACTTGCTCAATTTCCTGCCACAGGTGCTGTTGGTTTAATAATGCGTGTTTGTCGACCCATTGTGTATCAGCGTAACTCAGACAAATGAAACAACACAAAAAGGCCGCAATGGGGGCTTTATTTATAGGCATTCACTCTCTCCCTGAATACACTTTGTTTACAAGATAGGCTTTTCCTTTTAAGTTTTTGGCCTGGCTATAGCGCTAATACCATGAAATAGATACAGCTATTACCCAAGCTTTCAAACCTAACGCATTGCGTCATAAAAGCGTAATTTACAAACACCGAAAATGAAACAAAAAACAAACAACTTGTTAAAATTTCATATTCACGCTCTTACTTCATCCACACTCGACCTGAACAGACAGGCTCAATACCTTGTTAGTTTGTATGCTGGTTTTTCACGAAAAGTCGGAAGATTATTCCGCTATGCAAAAATAAGGTGAGACCATTGCTTGAAAAATTATTTGATACTTCAGAATATTAAGCTGGTCCAGAAGTTATCATGACAGGGAAACTATTTGCTTTTATAGTAGTTAAACACCAAACACGGCCCTGCGTTTGGTGTACAAAAGTTAATGTGGTAATCCACTTAGTCGAGCATCCTTAGCCATGTATTGCAAACCATTCATCTGTACCGACGCTTTATCACTGATGCAGATCTCAAGAACAGCCAAGAAAACGATGTCAGGGCGGAGGTACATCACCCCTGCCAGTACTTTGCAAACAATTGTGGGTAGGTTTGCTTTAATACTTTGGGCTTGTTTTTAAACTGCTTGCCCTGTGGCGCGTAGTTCACGGTGTTGTGATATGGCAATTCCTGCTCGGTTTTTTGCTCGTAGAGCAGTCCTGCTGTCAGATCTAATTCGTCGCAATACGGATAGGGCAAATTGTCGCGCAGGGGCATGTCATCAATGTTTGCCAGGCTGTCTGGCTGAGCCAACACCTGATCGACCCGCTCTTCACCCTGAGTCAGTAACCAGTTGCAGAAATCCAGAAAGTCATATTCACTGTTACAACCACAGGTTACATAAGCTGCACCCCAGATATCCCAGTGCCATAAACGCCTGAGTTGTTTACTGTAGTGGCTATCAAAATCGGCGATATTAGTATCAGAGAGCGTTTCAAGTCTGGCTTTTAATTGTGCCGCTTTGTCTTTGGTTTGGTTATCAATGGCAATGAGCTGCCAAAATTGAGTCTGATCCATGGAATAAAACACGTCAGGGAGTAATTGCGCGATCTTATCACAGCCAGTCAACTGAAAGGTATGCTGCGCCAGATTTCAGGCACAAAAAAAGCAAGCCTTAGCTTGCTTTTTCTTTTAAGCCATAAATTATAGCTTAACGATTTCTTCTGCCTGAGGGCCTTTTTGACCTTGAGTTAATTTGAACTCAACGCGCTCGCCTTCAGCTAGTGTACGGAAGCCGTCACCTTTGATAGCACTGAAGTGTGCAAAGACATCTGGGCCATTTTCCTGAGCGATGAAACCAAAGCCTTTTGATTCGTTAAACCACTTTACGGTACCTGTTAAAGTATTAGACATGATAGTAAATCCTGAATATTAAAATGATGCCAATCCTTAAAAGCTAACCTCTGCCCTGTTGCAAAGGATCCTTCTATACAAAAAACTGGCAAACCTATGCCCATGTGGGCGCATAGACCTAAATTTTGCCGGTGATAAAACTTCAGGACGGTACTACTACAAGCAAAAACTTATACAACAACGTAATGGAGATTTATAAACACTGACCCAAATTCTGTCTACGTTCATCTTATCGGGCTGCCCCTCTAAGTCAACTAATTTTTAATCATATTTATTAATTCTTAATGACACTAACAAGTCGCTTTCAAGGCAGAGGAAACAAGGGTGTACCTTTTTTATTTTGGCTAATTAGTGGGACTATGATCGAGGGCAAATTGTGGTTAATTTAACCTGATATAACACCTTTGGAGACTATGCTTTGCATCCAAACTGGGTATAATTCTGCGAAGTTCTCCCAAGGCGCTTTTTTATGCTCAAAAAAATTTTTAGCCTAATTGCCAAAGTTATCATCTTGTGTACTTTTAGTGCATCGCTGTTTGCCACACCATTAACAATATCTTATCTACAACACCCAAGTGTGCGCGATCAAGCCCTGCCTTTAATCCAGGCCGCTTACAACCAGGCTGGAATTAAGGCCAATTTTGTAGCCATGCCAGCACATCGCGTACTGCACGAAATTACGGCACAACATACAGATGGTGATGTGATCCTGGCACGAGAAATTTTCGCCCCCTTTAAAGATGTTATTGCCGTTGGACCTGCTTTAACGGAAGTGGAATTTGTTCTCTTGTGTGTTGCAAATGTGCCTTGTGATAACTCTGTGTTGGTGGCAACGCCCAGTACCATAGTGGCCACCGATCAGTCCAAACGTGTTTTGCTCAACAAGTATCCGCACGCGAACAGAAACACCTTTTACCATATAAATAATCTGGCCAAGTTACCCGAACTGCTGAATGTGCATCGGTTTGACTATGCAATATTTGTGGTTTCTACTCAGTGGCCGCTGCCCGACTCGCTGTCTCACCTAAATGTGCACCACTTGTTCCGCTCCAAAGCCTACCATGTGATGCATAAGAAGCATGCAGGACTGGCAGCACAACTTGCTCTGGCTATCTCAACAGTCAAAGCGCAGAAAGGGCTCTGACTCTAGTCCTCAATAGACTCTGGTTGCGCATAGGTCACAGGAAAGCGCAACATGATACCTAACCCACTCTGATTACAGTTTACATATACTGTCCCGCCAAGATCATTCATAGCAATACGCTTGACATGAGCCAGCCCCAGCCCTGAGCCAGCCACTTGCTTTTTGGTCGAATAAAAGGGGGCAAATATATCTTCAGGATGAGCCAGCTCAACCCCAACTCCATTATCACTAAATCTCAGCTTTAACTCCGCTTGCTTAACTTTTACGACGATTGTTATGGTTGGTCGTTCAACCCCACAGAAAGCATGCTCAACTGCATTTGTAATTAGGTGATTTAACGCCTCGATGAGACTGGCAGGCTTTAGATACAAGAGCACATCAGCGCTTTGCTCAACGTCAATATTCAGCACAACATTGTGCATCGCCAAAGAAGACTCCCAGACACTATCCAGAGATTTAAATACATCGGTAATGCGGCATACCCTGGTTACGCCATCGTGCCCCTGAACAATTGACTGCTTAAGCCTGTCTATTTTGTCATCAATATGATGGAGGTTACGTGATAGCAAATCCGCAGCTTGTTGGATGCAGGCAGCCTGCTTTTGTACCTCAGCAAATGGCACGGGGTGTTGCTGCAATAAACCGCTGAGCTGCTCAGCGGATTCACTCAACATAGATGCCGAAGTCACACTCACACCCAGTGGCGTATTCAATTCATGGGCCAGTCCCATGGTCATCAGAGCTTGCTCTTTAAAAGCTTCTTTATGGTCGTGCTCCTTTTGCTGTGACAGCATTCTGAGTTGTAGTTCAAACAGGTGCTTAAGAGAGCTCAGCATAGCTCTGGCCTTAGTGCCAAAGGTGTTTTCTTTACTGTCCAAAACACAGACCGTGCCAAAGACAGAGTCATCAACATTTTTAATGGGTAAACCAAGATAGGCTATCATATTGAGCTTAATATCTGGATTATGGTCCCAAATAGGATCTGCCAGGGCGTTGGGCACAAAGAGCTCTCTTTCTGTTTTGATAACGGTTTCGCAGTATAGTCCTGAGCTTTCCCAGCATTCACTGTCACCAACTTCATACGGGTTTTCATCATTAAGACTTTTATTGAATACACTCAGGTGCGGACCGTTGAGCTTCATGATCAATGCCACAGGTACATCCAGTAGTTCGGCAACTCGAGTCAAAAGCTCATTCCATTGAATCACCAGCTGATCAGACAAAGTATTGGTGTTCACACGCTTGCTCCTCGCAAGCCCTGTTCCTGGCAACATGCCTTACAGACTTGCACTTTGAGTATAGCCTGCTCACACCATTTTAAAATTCAAACGCCAATGTCGACATTCAGAGAACCACTTTTTGCAAGGCTGTCGAAGTGGCATGCTACATGTGGATTAGGTCACGCCAAACAAGCCTATGTTGATACTTGTAAAACGATATGGCACCGCCCTGCATCACGTGTGGTCTAACTTGTCAGATACGCCTCTAGTTGCTCAGCACTGACTGGCTCGCCAATATGGTAACCTTGCATTAATGTGCAGCCCATCTCAGTCAATATCTTTGCCTGCTCAGCAGATTCAACCCCCTCAGCACAACAGGTAACGTTGATGTTTTTTGCCATCACTAAGACAGATTTTATTAAACTCTGCGACTGCCTGTCGGCCAGCCCGTGTAGTAATCCTGGATCCAACTTCAGAACGTCGATTTTTAAATTATGTAGCTGCCCAATACTGGTGTGACTGGCATCAAAATCATCGATTGCTATTGTAAAACCAGCCTGCTGCCAGTGACTTATCACTTTACTGGCCTCCGTCCCCAGCATTGTGAGTTGCTGTTCCATAATTTCAATTTCGATTTGCTGAGGCTGCAATTGCTGTGCGGTCAGGCACCTGTTTAGTTCGCTCAATGCTTCATCCTGTTGCAATGTTTTCACAGACACATTGATACTCAGCCTGAGTTCAGGAGTTGTTGCTTGCCATCTTGCAAAATCTTTGAACGCTTGCTCCCAGAGCTTAGATTGCAAAGCCATCAGGCAACCTACTTCACTCACTTCGTTGATAAACCGATTCGCTTCGACCAATGAGCCTTCTTTATCCCACCGGGCCAACATCTCCACCTGAACAAGCCGTCCATCTGATGCGCTGACAACAGGCTGGAAATGCGGTACAAACTTATTTGCCGATAATGCGTCCAAAATAGCCTGCTCCAGGGCCTGATTTTGCTCAGCTTCATCATCCAATTTCGAGCAGTAAAACTGCATCCCGCCTTTGCCCGACCTTTTTGCCCGATACATAGCGCTGTCAGCACGTTTCATCAGTAACTCAGCGTTATCCCCGTCGTCAGGATACAGCGCGACGCCGGCACTCAGCGTAGCCTGTACTTCAACGCCTTTGATCTCGTACTGACCACACACGCCATCAAGCACCTTTTTAATCACGCTTCGTACATGACGCTTATCTTCAATGGCATCCAGTAGCAACACAAACTCATCGCCCCCCATCCGGGACACGGTGTCGCATGCCCGAACAGAGTCAGTTAACCTTTGTGCAATTTGTTTCAGGAGTAAATCGCCAAAATCATGTCCCAAGGAGTCGTTGATTTTCTTAAATTTATTCAGATCCATAAACACAACTGCAAACTGATGGCGATTACGCAAAGCCCGTTTACACGCCTGGATAAGTCGATCCTGAAGCAACAAACGATTAGGCAACCCCGTCAATGCATCATGGTGAGCCAGATGGTTCATTTTGCGCTTGAGTGCCCTTGACTCAGTCACATCCTGAAAAATCATCACAGCACCAATGACTTTGCCCGAGTTGTTGTATACCGGGGAACAGGAATCATCAATGGCAAACTCCAGCCCTAGGTGATTTCGAAAACAGGTAGAGTCTGGCAGGCTAACCGTTTGCTGGCTGCGCATACACACTGCCATTTGATCTTCGATGGGTCGATCACTCCCTTCATGATATAACGGCATCACCTCAGTAATGGGTTTACCTTTCACTTCTTCGGTAAGTAGGGCAAGTACCGCCTCAGCAACCGGATTCATAAAAATCACCCGACTATCAATACCGCAACATATTACGCCATCGCCTATGGAGCTGAGCGTCACTGCCAGCAGTTCGCTGTCTGTATCTGCCTGACCCAGATGAGGCGAAAGGTGCAAATACCGGGCAAGGTGCAAATTGCGGTGCTCAGAGCTTTGTAACTCAAAAAGCCCTGTGACACGCTCACTGTGCGCGCTCACCAGGGTCAATTTAATCACCTGACCGGGTTTTGGTTCCTCCAGCCAGGCTGCCAAACGTGCCCAGCTATCTGGTTCCAGTAGTTCATGCAGGTTGTAGGCAAATAGCGCTTTGTGGCTTTTACCAAGCGCGGTTGTCAGCCCGTCACTCATGCAAATCAAACTGGCATCTGAGCTAAACACAAACTCAAAGCCGGAGTTGGCCTGAAATGCTTCGAGGTAAAAGTGGTGTGCTTCATCATGGCCATGATGACGACCTTGAGCCGAGCGACGACTCAACCACCAAACCACTATGCCTGCCATTGCCGCCATCAGACCACCAACAACAAGCACAACCAGCATGGAGCTAGTCGTGCCACTCGCTGAAGACGCAAGCTCTGAGGCAGTGTATGGCGCAGCACTCGCCTGCCATCCCAACACAGACAAACACAGGCTCACTAAATATTGCAAAGCAGAGATTTTCACTCAAACTCCGGTCATCTATCAAACGCAGCTCTTATCAAGCGTAGTCGCAATAACAAGACTTTGGTACTGCAACTGAAGTTTTTGAAGCCTTTGTTAATGATAGAATTTAGTGTTTTGGCAAAGGTAAAAACTATACGCTCAATTATGCCGATTTCTGGAATTTCGGCGATTTTTATTCTAGTGTCTTGAAAGCAGCCCGTAGACGATGGAGTTTCGCATTGAGTGACGACAATATAGTAGACAGCTTCATTCGCGTTGCGCGTATCATTGCAAATCTTGACGCGATTTTGGCTGAAGCTAAAAACCTTTCTCTCACCGCTAAAAATGCCCGCGTGGTCGCGCTGAGAGCAGGTGACTCGGCCTCTGGCTTTAAACCCATTACAAATTTCATTGATGAGTTTTCAGAGCAAACCATCAAGACCACTACGCATATCTCCACTTTGTCTAATCAGCTGTTCAAAATTGCGCTCGAAGCGGTCAGAAGTACTCAGTTCGATATGCACGTCGACAACGCAGCAACCCTCACCTCCACATCTCAAGTTGTTGCTTTGCAACACAGAGCAAAACAAGAGCGTCAATACCAAACCAAGAAGCTGGAAATCGCTTTACAGGATCTGGAGAGCTTTTTTGAAGAGATCAACAAGCAAATGCGCAGTGCGGAATACATTGCTGTGACCAGCCGGGTTGAGGCATCAAACGCCGGGGAATTTAGTGACAGCCTGCAGTCGGTCTCTGATTTTATTGCCACTGCAGCCAAAACAATTAAACAATCGGTCACGGTAAACTTAAACGAAATCCATACTCTAAGAGGCGCCCTGCATTGAAAGCAACACAACTCTATCAGGCTCCGAGCCACGCCTGGCTGATGTTTGGCCGCGATGAAGGAAAACCAGAAAAGATCATTGATACTAACCAGTATCTGGTGAAAGGCACAGGGCAAGCAGTACTGCTTGACCCCGGGGGCACAGAGCTTTTTTCACCCATGCTGGCTGCCATCTTGCAACATATTAAGCTCGAAGAGCTGACCACCTTATTCGCCTCACATCAGGATCCTGACATTATTTCTTCATTAGGACTTTGGGATAAAGCCCTGCCAGATGCCACACTGCATGCGCCCTGGCTGTGGGAAGGGTTTATCCGCCACTTTGGTATGAACAATATCAAATACCAGGGGATCAAAGACGAGGGAGGCGACATCCGTCTGAATGATATCAGCCTGAAACTCATCCCTGCACACTATCTGCATTCATCTGGTAATTTTCATGTATATGACCCACTAGCAAAAATACTGATGAGTGGTGATGTAGGTGCGGCGCTGGAAAAAACCAACGCACCAATATTTGTGGACGATTTTGCGGCTCACGTTAAGCATATGGAGTATTTCCATCGACGCTGGATGCCATCCAATCGCGCTAAAGCAAACTGGATAGCCCGCGTGAGAGAACTGGATATCGACATTATGGCACCTCAGCATGGTCGCTTATTTAAAGGCGAGGCTGTCGCTGAGTTTCTTGAATGGTTTGCAAAGCTGGACGTGGGCATAGCCAGTTGAGGCTTATTTATCGCTCCACACCGCCAGTTCATTACCACTGGGCTCAATAAAATGAAACCGCCTGCCACCGGGAAAGCTAAATATCGCTTTGTTGATGGTGGCACCTGCCTGCTCTATGGCTTGCTGTGTCTGTGCTAAATCATCACTGTACAACACCAGTAACGGGGCGCCTTGTGCTTGGCTGGCCGAGACATCGCTTTGGAAAAAGCCCCCCTCCAGTCCAGATTCACTAAACGCAACGTACTGCGGACCATATGACTGAAATTGCCAACCAAAAACCGATTCAAAGAATGCCTGCGTCGCCGGTAAATCAGAAGCAGCAAACTCTACATAGTTAAGCGTATGGTGTTTCATCGTCCTTCCTTTTTTATTATTGTCTCGGCATTCAATGTGCGTTCACCTGCACCTGATAAAAACCGATAACATATTGAACTGAATCGGCTCCATATTAGCGCTGAGGCGTGATAGAGTGCCAGATAAATTAGCATATTGATGATGAATATCTTGTTTCGCATACTCTTAATAGGTTTGCTCATGACCCTAACAGCCCCAAGCCATAGTGCTCAATCGGCACCTGAATTACGTACCCTGATCGGCCAAAAGCTCATGCTCGATTTGCGATACTTTTGTCAACAAGGCAAAGGGGCAAAATGTCGGGAGCCAATGACTACCCTGCCACCGGAGCTCAAGCAGATACTGCATGACTATCAGATTGGCGGCGTGATCCTGTTTGCCGAAAATGTACAGGAAATTGAACAAATAGTCGCACTGACGCAACAGATCCACCATGCGACAGAGCACCCCCCCTTTATCGCCATTGATCAGGAAGGCGGTCGGGTTGCCAGAATTAATCGTACTGAGGCCACCTCCTTCACGGGCAACATGAGCATAGGAGCCAGCTACGCTCAGCATGGTACACGCTATGCACAGGAGGTTGCGTCAGTCATAGGTAAAGAGCTGTCCGTGCTTGGGATCAATGTCAACTTCGCGCCAACCGTTGATGTCAACGCAAATCCGGATAACCCGGTCATTAATGTCAGGTCATTTGGCGAAGATCCACACATGGTGGCAAAACTGGGTGCCGCACAAGTCAAAGCATTTGAGCAACAGGGGGTGATATCTGCCATCAAGCATTTTCCTGGGCATGGTGATACCAATGTCGACAGCCACACAGGCTTACCCCGCGTCAATCATCCCCTGAAACAGATACAGCTACAGGACATTGCGCCGTTTGCCAGCATCATCAAACAACACGCACCGGGTATGATTATGACGGCGCACATCCAGTACCCAGCGCTGGATAATACAGTCATACTCAACAAACGTAATGAAAAAATGCTGCGTCCGGCAACGATGTCACGCAAAATTATGCATGACTTACTGAGAGAAGAGCTGGGCTACCAGGGTGTCACCATCACAGATGCACTGGACATGGCCGGGATCAGTGACTTTTTCGAGCCCGAGCAGGCCGTCATCGAAACCTTTGCTGCGGGTGTAGACATCGCCCTGATGCCTTTTGCAATACGCAGCACAGAGGATATCAGCGCATTCAGACAATTTATGGATGCGCTTTATCAACAGGCCACAGCACAACTGAGCATCTCTGAACTAAGGACATCGCATCAGAGAATACAAACGCTCAAAGCCTGCTTTTTAGCGCCAAAGCGTCAGCTGTCCTCGGCTATTGCTCAGTCTGTACTGGGGAATCCGCAGCATCGTAAAGTGGAGGCTGAGCTGGCACTGGCGGCCATAACACAAGTGAAGAATAACCAGCTGTTACCACTGGCAACCCGAGCAAATCAGCGAATTCATGTGATTATGCCGGACAAGCAAAAAGCCACTGCTCTGAAGCAAGCCTTGTTAGCTCATACAACTCATCCGCTCACGGTTACTCTGTCCAGTTTACAAGGATTCGACCCTGCCCGGGCAGAAGCAGATATTAAAAATGCAGACTTCGTCATTGCCGGCCATGCCACGCCCGCGCAAAGCGCGGTAGAAATTGGCGGAATGGAAGACCTGGCAACTTTGTCGCAGTTTTCTCTGGCAATCAAAGCCCAGCCTGATGCACTGCAAGATTTATTGCGATTTGCTCAATCTCAGCACAAACCAAGCGTGTTCATCAGTTTGCGTGCCCCCTATGAAATCACCCGGTTTGCCCCCTACAGCCAGGCTGTACTGGCAAGTTATGCCTATAATGTTGACGTTGAAACCGCCAGTGAAGTCAGCGGACCGGCGTATACCGCGCTTGCCAAAGTCATATTAGGCCATGAAAAAGCCAAAGGAACACTCCCCGTTACCATAGACAAACAGGCAGATTAATCTTAGCTGCCTATAATATTGAGTGAGATGTTGTTGAATCAGCCTGTTACCTGATGAGGACATGTATGGACCCAAAGGCATCACTCACTGCACCTAACGCTATTCGCGCCATGATTCGGGCCGGAGACTATTCCGGCCCCACTAACGGCTTTGTTCCCGGCTTCGCCCAGTGTAATGTTCTGATCCTGCCTGAAGCCTATGCATTTGAGTTTATGACTTACTGTCATCACAACGCTGACTGCTGCCCATTGTTAGCGAGCAGTATCTCACCAGGGTGTTATCATCTCGACCAGTTAGGTCAGGACATTGATATTCGTACCGATATTCCGCGCTATCGGATCCTAAAACACGGCCAGCTTACTGAGGAAGTCTCGGATATCAAACAGCTATGGCGAGACGATCTGGTGACTTTTGCACTGGCCAGTTACCTTGCCTTTGATACCGTCCTCAACTCCTTCGGCATCTCCAGCCCGCTGGCAAACCCCACACACTCCTTACCTATGTATATCAGCAACATAGAAAGCAACCAGGTTGGGCCATTTAGTGGCAATAAGGTGGTTTGCATGCGCCCTATGAGTAAGGCAGAGCTGATCAAAGCCATTCAGGCAGGTTCTGTCAGCCGCGTACCACATGGCATCCCCCTGCACTTCGGTGAAGCAAGCGAAATAGGCATTACCAACCTGAATAAACCAAACTTTGGTGAGCCACTTCCCGTAGCCAGCGATAAACTCCCCGTTTTCTGGACAACCAGCCTCACGGCCCACCTTGCAATTACCCGGGCAGCCCCTGATCTATGTATTATCAACAGCCCGCAACACCTGTTGGTTACCGACAAAGCTGATTTAAACCTGGTCATCAGCTGACATACACCAGCCTGGTTTTGTAACTATGATCAGAAGCCGTGAACTTGATTGGGCGTGAAGCCCTAACCCTGACGCTGCAATCCATGTTAAGGTCTGGAAAAACCCAATATAAGAGTATTCTATGCTGCTAAATTGCGATCTGGGCGAAAGCTACGGTGCCTGGAAAATGGGACTGGACAGCCATGTTATGCCACACATTGATCTGGCCAATATTGCCTGCGGCTTCCATGCAGGCGACCCGACTGTAATGGCAAACACACTCGCACTGGCCAAAGCACATCATGTCGGTATTGGAGCCCATCCTGGTTATCCCGATCTGCAAGGGTTCGGACGTCGCTCTATGAACTTGAGTGAGACGGATCTTCGCAACACACTGCATTATCAGATCGCAGCGCTGGAAGGGATGGCCCGAGTACAGGGTATGACGTTGCGTTATGTGAAACCTCACGGCGCTCTTTATAACGACATGATGCGCGACGAGGCGATACTGCTTCAAGTACTCAAAACGCTCTCCGAGTACCCAACTAAGCTCGAGCTAATGCTGCTGGCAACGGCTAAGCAAGCGCACCATACACGCCTTGCTGAACAATTTGGGGTCGAGTTACTATTTGAAGCCTTTGCTGACAGACTTTACACAGATCAAGGGCAACTCAGCCCGCGAACACAACCTAATGCGGTCCATGACGAAGCAAACTTACTGGCACAGGTAAAACAGCTGCTGACTCATGGCACAGTGACTACTGCAAGTGGTCAGGCATTGCCACTCAAAGCAGACACCCTCTGTGTACACGGTGACAACATGGACAGCATAAATCAGATTGTTACTATCAAAAAGCTACTTAAAACCCAATAACATCGAATAATAAAGGACTACACCATGATTACCACTTCCCGCCTGATACTGCGGCCATTAACACCTTCAGACTGGTCATTCTTTTTGCGCCTGCATCAGACTCCTCAGGTGATGCGCTTTATCAACGACTTGTCTGATCAAAAAGAAGTCCGCGCGCAATTTGACCGTCGACTCATCAACTGGCGCAAAGAGAGCGGGGAGTGGCTTACATTGGTGATTGAAGAGCGAGAAACCGGCAATCCAGTCGGGCTTCATGGCTTCTTGTCCAACTGGACACCCTATCAGCAAGCTGAGCTTGGGTTTATGCTAGCCCCGGAACATCAGGGTAAGGGATATGCGAAAGAGTCAACCAGCGCCATTATCGATTTTGCCCTTAATCAATGCGGCTATCACAAACTGACAGCAACCGTCACCGAAGGCAATGAGGCATCATTTAACTTACTAACCGGTCTGGGGTTTGAGCATGAAGGCACACTTAAAGACAACTACATTATCGGCGGGCAATGGTGTCACGACCAAAAGCTGGGCCTAATTGCACCACGCTAAATACAACAATGCAGCCGGCCTAAAATAAACCGGCTACATCGTTTTTATCACTCACGTCAGAATGGTCCGGTGGTGGTCTGTGGTGTTTGCCACAAGCTAGACCAAACAAAATTGCCGTGCACGTAGTAAAGATGATCGCCATGCAGGACACCCCGATCATCACCAGCCCAGATATACGGAGAGACTTCAACGTCGGGTTGCTGCTGCGGCACACTACTGCCCATATACTGTAGCTTAGGTGTTTCGCCTGTATGTACTTCAAATGCGGCCAATTCGTTACGCTTATACCAGTTTACAGTGTTGTCACTTTCATTCTCTGTAAGCCAGCTTTCTACAGGCAAAGTCATTCTGAATACCTGATCACTGTGTTTTAAGTAACTAAAAGCGTGATAGTCGAATTCAACCGGGCTAAACCCGCCATTAAACACTTTTTCGTCAACCAATGACGGCGCACTAATATCACTCACATCAAACAAGCTCACTTTGGCGCCGACTTCATCATCAACTTCTAAAGGCCCGTCCAAAAACCAGTCCTGAACATTTTGCCCGATGCCGATGAGCAAGTCTTCCGACACCGGATGGAGATAGGAAGAATAGCCAGGTATTTCTAATGCGCCCGTGATTTTAGGGTCATTTTTGTTTGCTAAATCCAGCACATACAAAGGATCAATCTGACGAAAGGTTACGATGTAAGCTTTGTCACCGAAAAAGCGCACTGCATAGATATCTTCTTCGACCAGACCATTTTCAGACACTTTTCCGATCGGCGTGGTGCGCGTTTCATTTGGTAGCTGGCTGATCACAGTCAGGTCGTCACCTGTATTTTCCAGCAGATAGAGCCTGTGCAGTCTGCCAATTTCTTCCGTAAAGCGTGACGTCACCACGCGCAAGACCCCTTCATGCTCACTAAATCTCAGGTTACGATTACTACTACCTAAGCGCCCAGCCACTTTGCCCGAAGCTGCATAATTTACAGCATCTTCTGCCAGGTTAAACTGGTGGATCACTGTCTGTATCGAGTCATTAAATGTGACTTCTTCAGACTCATAATAATAGCCGTAGAGATACACATTGTTCTGAGACATATAGATCCCCTCAGTGCGACTGGCGATACAAGTTGTTGTTAGCGAACCCGGATCGCTCAGTGACACACGAGTCACAGATGTAATGCGGTGATAACCATTCAGCTCTGATGCTTCATCTGGCATATAACAGGTCGCCGGGTCGACCAGAGGTCGCTCGGTACCAGTTTTAAGATCCGTCACTTTAGGCAATAACTCAGCGATATCTGTCTCGGTGATTTTTTGATAATTCGCTAATTCCAGATCCTCGCCATCTTGCTCAAATCCGTCAAAGCTCGCAGCAAACTCACTGATCAGATAAAGTGAATCGCCAATAACACGAGAATCAATCAATTCGCCGTCGAAGCGGAGCTGGTGCGTGATATTTCCCTGCGAAGGATCTTTGACATCAGCCAACGTGACAGCAAAATCACGCGAGTATGAATAGGGCATGGATGTATCCACGACGTCTGATGCTACAGCTGGCTCAATGAAAAAACCGAATTTGTCATTACTCAGCACCACGGCAAGACTACCCTCTTGTAGGTATAGTTGCTGCCTTGCGTAATAATCTGTACTGGTCACCAAAGTATTGAGTGACTCCAACTCACCACTTTCTTCGCGCTTTAAGATCCGCACAGACTGTTTGTGCTCTCCTTCAGCGGTCTGAAAATCCGCTGTATTTGCAATATACAAATGTGCGCCGTCATATTTAATTCTGTCGCTTTCATCAACCGCTTGTTCCTGAACATTAGTGGACGAATACTCAGGTGTTGCAGCATCCGCAACTGGCGAATCGGCCACCTCACCGCTATCCTGGTATGCCGTCGTACCTTGAACCAGGTAAACACCATTTTTAAGGTAAGTTGAAAAGTCTGACGCATTTGCCTTGCGCAGCTTTTTGGCACTGGCCTCGCCGGTAGACAAATCAGGGACTTTGTCGGGAGGTTGTGTACCACCATTGCCTGGATCCGGGGTGGAAGTATTGCTGTCACTCCCTCCGCCACATGCACTGAGCAGCGCTAAAGTAAGCGCTACAGCACAAAACTTTTGCTGGGTAGAATATAACATTGGCTGTCTCCTTGGGATTAAGTATGTACATAACCTTACTCGAATGCCAAAGAGTTGCTGTTACTACTGCGGTTTGAAATGTTATTTAATGTAACTCTTTCTGGTAATTAGTAATTTTATTGGTAAAGTACAGTGGTTCTGTATAAGGAGTGGGTGAGAAAAGTGAAACGTCTGTCAGCTGTGATTGGCTCTGTGTTGTTTAGCGGTGCGGCTTTGGCCAACTGTGATACCCACCCCGAAAACTGCATTGAAGTATCACAGTGGGAGATTTCCGTCGCACTCGGGGCTGGTGTAGCAACTAACCCATTGAAAGATAGTGACCATTCCCCTCTGATTGTATTGCCTTATGTGCGCTATTACAGCGACCGGTTTTTTCTCGATAACACCGCTATTGGTTACACCTTTTTTGACCATCGTGCATTTGATGTTAGCTGGATTGCTGAGCTCAATTCTGAGCAGGCTTTCTTTAGCCGCTCACGGCCTGGTACCTTATTACGTTCAAACACACTTTCCCCGGACATCAGTGAACGAATCAACCTGCCCCAAACTAACGTCAATTCTGGGGACAATGGTGCTGGTGCAGACGGGGGAGACAGCGTCAATCCGCCCAATGAAGTCAGTGTACAAGTCCCGGTCACCGACGTAGAGCAAAACCCAAAACTGGCTGAACAGCCTTCTTTAACTTTTGACGATCTGGCAAAACGAAAATGGGCAATCGATAGTGGGATATTGGCTCACTGGTACATCTCTGAACAACAAAAGCTGACAGTAAAATTACTGCACGATGTAAGGGGAATTTATAAAGGGTTTCACGGCTCAGTGGGATATAGCTACAAGCTGCCATTCGGCGACCCTAAGTATGCTCAGCTTCAGTTTAAGGTGGGCGTTGATTATAAAGACGCAAAGTTAGGCAGTTATTATTACGGTATTACTGAAAGAGACACCGAACTCAGCCACTTTCGTTACGAAGTAGAGAGCACTTTCAACCCTTACATCGGCGTCGCATACAACCACAAACTGAGCGAAAGCTGGCAATTTAAGTTCACCGCAAAGCATCAATGGCTTGGCTCAAGTATCGCAAACAGCCCTATTGTTGATGAAGGCTATACAACTTCAGTCTTCATTGGAGGCTTGTATGCGTTTTAACTGCGCTTCATACAGTCTACCGGTTGGTGTATTGATGTGGTGCACATTTTCGGTGCAAGCCACCTCAGAGCCTCCCCCGCTGTTCGAGATAAAACCGCTGGTCTGTATGGTAAAAACACAAGGACAAACCTGTCAGATGACCATACGGGTTAACTGGCATCACGCTGTACCGGAAAACCTTTGCTTGTATCAGGCAAACACTCGCTTGCATTGCTGGGAGAGTAGCAACAAAGGTACAGCCAAGCTGGCCGTCAAACTGGCACAAAATATGGAGTTTAGTTTGCGGGACACACACCAAAATACGCTCGCCAAAAAGACCGTCAAAGTCAATGCTGTTGTCAGCACTAAGTATCGCAGGAAACTTAAAACAGATTGGAGTTTATTCTAATGACCAAAGTCATACTGGTAGAAGATGATGAGAGACTGGCTCAGCTCACCGGACAGTTTTTACAAAGTAATAATTATGATGTAACCCTGGTACATGATGGGGCGCTCGCGCCAGAGAAAATCATCAGTGAGCAACCCGACGTGGTGATCCTGGATATTATGCTGCCCAACCTGGATGGCTTCGAAATATGCCGCCGGATCAGGCCAGACTACTCAGGGCCAGTGCTATTTCTGACTGCTAAAGACAGTGACTTTGACCATGTCAGAGGTCTTGAAATTGGTGCCGATGACTATGTTATCAAGCCAGTTGAGCCCTATGTTTTACTTGCCAGGCTCAATGCACTTTTGCGCCGCCAGGGTAAACAAACTGACAGTACGGATCAACTCACGCTGGGCCAGCTGCGGATCGATAAAGCCGCGCGTAAAGCCTATCTGAGTGAACAGGAAGTCGAACTGACTAGTTATGAGTTTGATCTGCTTTGGGAACTGGCCCGAAACGCCGGTGATACGCTCAGCCGCGAGCACATATATAACCAGGTCGTTGGCAGACCCTATGACGGACTGGACCGCAGCGTCGATGTCAGGATTTCCCGACTGCGCAAAAAACTCAACGACAACCTGGAACAACCCTACCGGTTAATCACAGTTTGGGGTAAAGGATACTTGTGCTCTAAATCAGCCTGGGACTAAGGCCCGATGCTGCGTTTACTTGTCAGCCTCTATATTGTGGTATTTGCCAGTATTATTGCGATTAATCTGGGTAGTGAGGCGATATGGCGAAACTGGGTGGAGCAAGCGCCCGATGATTTACGTCACGCAACTCAGGTTGCTAAAAACTATCAGCAGGCACTAACCTACCTGCAAGAAGACGAGCTCGACTCCTACCTCAAAGCACAGCCACAGTTGACCGTGTTTCCATACGAAGATGTCGCTTGGTTACCCGAACAACTGGCGGCACTTAAACAAGGCGAGATAATCACCTCCTTTGACGACAAAGGTAACGCCCTGCTGCTTTTTGTGGTTAACAACAGTGCCTCTGTCGTTCAGCTCGGTCCATTTGCCCCGGCCAAGTCAGCCAAAGTGAAGCAGTACACCATTAAATTGCTCTCATATTCCGTGCTAGCCCTGCTACTGGTTATATGGTTAAGACCGCTCTGGATTGACCTGGTACAACTCAAGCGTACATCTGAGAAACTCGCATCAGGCTCGCTCGACCTGACACCCACCAGATCCAGGTTTTCAGCCATATACACATTGACTCAGCAAATTGAAAGAATGGCGTTAAAAACGGCCAGCCTGATGAGCAACCAGAAACAGCTGGTCAATGCTGTCTCCCATGAACTGAGAACCCCACTGGCACGGTTAAAGTTTGCCCTGGCAATGCTGGCGCCAAAAGCACCGGAACAGGTCTCTGCAATGGAAGAAGACGTTACCGAAATGGAAGTACTGATTGATGAGATGCTCAGCTATGCGCGACTGGAGTTTGCCAACCAACAGCTGCACATGCAGCAATGTGACCTGGCACCGCTGATACTGGACCAACTCGACAAACTCGCCCGCACGACCAGCAAGCAACTGGTGACAAACATTACCAGCGATGTCCCGGTTAAGTGCGATCCCCATCAGTTAACCCGGGTCATACAAAACCTGTTACAGAACGCTGATAAATATGGTCAAAGCACCATTCGGATCACCTTGAGCAGACAACTCAATATGGCTGTGTTTCTGGTTGAGGATGATGGTCCCGGTATTCCTGAATCAAAGCGTGAGCAGGTCTTCCAGCCGTTCTCGAGACTAGACAAGAGTCGCAACAAGGATACAGGCGGATTTGGCTTAGGCCTTGCTATTGTCAGTAAAATACTGTCATGGCACCACACAGACTGCCAGATTGATGATTCTGAGCTGGGTGGCGCTCGCTTTACGCTCAGGTTACCACTTGTGGCCTAGCAGGCTTGTTGATTAAAACTTAACAGAACCGCGCATCGCTTTAGTTTGCGCCCGTTTATTTTTGCTATCGAGCCGCTTTCGCTGCGAGCTCCGGGTAGGTTTAGTTGCACGGCGTTTTTTTTCTACTTTCGTTGCGCTGAGGATCAGCGCTTTCAGCCTGGCCAGCGCGTCTTCGCGGTTCTGCTCCTGGGTGCGAAAATTCTGCGCTTTAATGACAATCACACCTTCTTTACTAATGCGGCTATCCTGCAAAGCCAGTAATCGCTCTTTGTAAAACGGAGGTAAGGTTGAGCGTTGAATATCGAACCTCAGATGAATGGCGGAAGATACCTTGTTGACATTTTGTCCACCCGCACCTTGCGCTCTGATCGCTGATAGTTCAATTTCCCAGGCTGCCAGTTCGACATGATTTGATAGCTTTAACATAGTGACTACGACTTATTGTTCTCTGGGTTATCATAACAAGTCGCATGTACGCTCGTCTATCTGGACGCACCCAGGCGACTTGCTATTGCAGGAGAAACTTTGGCAGCCCGACAAGCGGGAGCCAGAGTCGCAGCCTGACCCAATAACAACATGCATACACCACCCAGGGCGAAAAATTCAACGGGCACAGTCGCTAATTCAAACCAGTTACTTAACTGCATATTCAGCACAATCCCCGCGACACAACCAAGCGCTACGCCAAACACAGTAAGTAACGCATTTTCTAGCATAAAATAACCTATAATCTGCCCTTGCTGCGCACCAAGCGCCCGTCGGATGCCAATTTGTCGAAGACGCCGGGTAACAGCAAAACGCGCCTGGCCAAATATGCCCAGAGCTGTCACCAGGGACAAACAGCCAACAACCCAGAGTAAAGTCATGCTCGCCGCGTACTCGGCCTGATAACTTTGCTGTTTGACTTCAGCAAAAGTCATCAATTCTTCAATCTTCCGGCCATGTCGGCGCATCAAATAATCCGCCGTATTCGCCATCGCCTGAGCCTGTTGGCCCGGTGCACTGCGCACCAGATAATAAACGTATTCACTGGTCTCTATCACAGGGGCCAACACGCTGTGCTCTACGACCACCCAAAAGCTCCAGGCGGCCTGCAAACTTTTCACCACACCACGCACCTGCTGAGGCCGTTTATCAATATAAAGTGTCTTGCCTACTGCCTGACGCCAGTCATCCGGATACAATGACTGTGCGAGCGTCTGTGTAATGATGATCTCCGTCGCGACGCGAAACCCGTCCGTATCTGCATAGAGCGGGGGTTGTGTAAAGCCCTCTCCGGCAACCAGGGTCAGATCCATCGTCTCTAGCAGGGCATTATCACCCCCATAGTATCCACTGAACGTATCGTAGTCTCCGTCGGCCTGAGTGGCGACTTCCAAAAAGCGCCCCCACCCCGATAGCGGAACCCCTGAAGTGACAGACGCATTCATAACGCCAGATAACTCTTTCAAAGCGAGCAAGTCTTGCTCAATATCCGCGGCTCTGGCAGCGGCATCGCCCGGTAAGTTGGTGAGAACAAAAAAGGTATTTTGCTCATCCAATCCACTTGGCCGGGACAATAAGCTTTGCTTTTGCAGTGCCAGATAAGCGGCATTCACCAAAATCATAAAGGTGACGGCAATTTGCAATACAAACAGCATAGGTGCTATCCGACTGTGATTCAGCGTTTTGAGAATGGGTAGCAAGTCTCGCATAAGTTGTCCCTCACACACTGTTTAGCTGGCTGGCAGGTTCTATCCGACTGGCTCTAAAGACAGGAAAAAGACCAAAAAACACACTGGCTGATATCGCCACCAATGGCGTCAACACCAAAATATACAGGTCCATTTGCATCAAATCGCTGCTCAAGTGTTGATATACCCGACTGCAGATAGCAAGCCCCAATTGAGCCAGCACCAATCCCAGCACACCGCCAAATATCCCCATCAGCACAGTTTCAACACTGAACTGAACAAAAACCTGTTGTCTGCTCGCCCCCACTGCACGGCGTAACCCAATCTCACCAGCCTTACCATGAAACTTTGCCATCATCAGGTTGGTACTGTTCAATAAACACAGCAAAAGAAAACACAATGACAATCCGAGTGCCACCCGGTTATCGTCAGAAATAGCTTCGCGCTCAGTCAGATACTCAGCTGGCGTACTCAATTTATTGACAATTTTGCGCTGAAAACGTCCCAAAACACGCTGCTCCTGAACGTAGGCATAGAGGAATTCCTCGTAAGCACGACGTTGATTGGCATCTTGTAGTTCCACCCAAAAGTAAACCCAGACACATTCAGATGCTAACAGCGCTTCGAACGAGCTGTCTTGCGGATCGCGCCAGCATTCAAAAGGCTGTAAGTTTGCAGACCAAAGGGCATTACGCACCTGAGTTTCAAATGGAATGAACACATCTCTGGGCTGACGAAAAGCATGCATGGCTTCGCCATAAAAGCGCGGTAAGATTGGCCAGGTGTCCAACACGCCGATAACGCGATACTCCAGTGCGCCCAACGTAATAGATTGACCAATCGAGTTTTGACCATTAAACAGCCGCTGATTAACATCAGCACTGATAACAGCCACTCGTTCCCCCTGCCTATCAGCTTCAGCAGACCAGGCAGTACCAAACTTCATAGGGGCGTTAAAGGCACTAAAGAAGTCCCGACTGGTAGAGCGCACCAATGCTGTTTTTGCCCGAGAGTCTGGTTGCTCGGGCAGTTTCAACTGATCCCGATAGCCACTAATAGGAACATGTGATTGGGCACGGTCTGCCTGCCATAAATTTTGCGCGTCCTGAAAAGTAAGATAAGGCGGTACCCGCTCTTCTTCGCCCTGACTATAATAGGCTTTTTCCGGGCCCCAGCTGTTGAGCTGAACCAAAAACAAGGTGTCTGACTTACCAGGCACAGGTTCTTGATTCATCATATAATTGATGGTGTAGGTGGTCATTGTCGCAGCGATACCGACCGCTATGGTGACCACAATTAAGGAACTTAATAGCGGAGTCTGTTTGAAGCTTATCCAGGCCAGTTTGAAATAATATCTCATCAGCATGCTTCCTCCACCTTGTTATACCCGAAAATAGCGTCGGGTTGGCACGATCATCGTTGTGATCGCGCCTTCGCGTTGATTAAATTACTGCACTACTCGCACACGTTCTGCACTATTAAACATGCGCGTATCAGAAATGATGACCGTATCACCGACAGCCAGTCCCGACAGGACCTCTACCTGACCAAGACTTTTTGATCCCAAACTTATTGCTTTTTTCACCGCACTGCCTTCGTCCAGTACATAGGCATATTTGCCGCTGTATGCATCGACAAACTGGCCTCTGGGCAAATACGTAACGCCTGATTTTTCTTCCAACACAATACGACTGGTTAGGCGTTGATTTTGTCTCAGACCGGTGATCTCCGCTTCCTTAAAGCGGATCTTACCTTCCACCTGACCTCGCACTATTTCAGGCGATATTGCGGTGAGTTCGCCTTCATAAGCGCGACCATTTAAGGTAATTTGAGCAGGCATTCCCAAGGCCAGGTCATCAGCATAGTTTTCTGGAATATTGACCTCAACCTCGTAATGGGATAAATCCACCACACTCAGCAGCGGCTGATTTTTCACCACTGTATTTTTCTGGTCGACGTTCAGGTTACCCACAATGCCGTTAACCGGGGAGCGGATTTCCAGCGAAGCGACACGCCTTTTTAATTCGTCTACCAAAACCTGTTGCGCTTGCAATTCAATGGCACGAGTCTGGATCTCGAACTTCTGACTTTCCTTCAGCAAAGCCACCTCTTTAACTGCCAGGCGATGTTCTCGCTGTGCGTTTTCGAGTTCATCTTTGGCTTTTTGGTAATCTATATCGCTGACTACCTGATTTTTTTTACCTTCTTCATTGCGGCGCATTTCACGTTTTGCAGCATTCAGCGCTACGATTGCTTTGCCCAGATAATTCTCTTGAGCAAGATCCTGCTTTTTAGCTTGAATTTTTTCTCGTTCCAGTTGCGTGCTGAGACGCGTTAGCTCTGCGTGTTCCTGAGCCAGTAAGCTTTTCAGTTCAGGACTGTCTATCTGCGCCAATGGCTGGCTCATTTCGACCGAGTCTCCGGCAGTCACCAAATAAGTCACTGTTCCTTCTGCCGGGCTATATAATGTAGGACGCCGTGACGCTATCACACGACCTTGAACGGAAATATCCCGCACAAATTCACCACGACGTACTTCCGCCACATGAATGTTTTCCATTCTCACGGCACTCTCTCCACTTGCCCAGGCAAGTATCTGAGGAACAACAAAATATAATGAAATAAATACACCAGCGATGAGCAGGAAATAGAGTTTGTAGTTATGTTTTTTCTCTAGTTGGCTGTCCTGAGCGCTGGTATCATCGATATACTGCATGCACTACGTCCTTGAAACTAAAAAGTGTTGATCAATACCAGGCTCTGAAAATAGCAAAAACCCATCTAAATGTCACCAACAATAAACATTTTATTAATACTTTAATCAGTTTGAAAATTAATCTGGGTACATTATTGCTCTTAATTGGCTAATTTTTGTGCCAAACAACAATATTTGTAGTAGAAACAGGTAAGCTTGTTAAATAGATAAACTGGGAAGAAGAATGGAAAGCGCGGCCTCCATGCCGCCGCAAGTGCTTGGGAATAACTGTAAATACTGCATAATCATATTCTTACCTGGACGCCACCTCCTATCTCGTTCAGTTTGGGTCGAATAAATTTTCTACTTTTCAACGCTGGCTGCTTCAGTACGCTTGGGGCTAAACTAAGCAACCTGATTAAACTGGCGTGCCAGTAGCAATTCGCTGTCACGCAATGCACGCTTGATCACCTGCATCATATTCTTACCTTTGGCTCGAACGGAGACGCTGGGTAATCCGGGCAATAACACTTCTACTTTACAGATAGTCAAAACGCCATGGCGCTGGCAGGGCTGCTCATCCACATCAATGCGCACTTTGCGGATATGGGCGGCGTAGCGCATAAACTTGTTGGTTGCCAACTTTGCGAGCTGCGACTTGGTCGCCTCCGCAATACGCTTGCCTGTTGCTCTGAAATTTAGTTTCATAATGCTATCAACCTCTTGTACAAAGCCAGCAAATTACTGGAAATTGAACTCATATTGTTGCGTCGATGAGGCTAATCTACTAATGTATTTAAAAAGAAAAAAGCTGATTAATTCTTAGCGAAACCTCGAATATTACGAATGATAACGAACATAAATTACAATCACCTGTACTACTTTTGGCAGGTTAGTCGCCACGGCAGCATTGCCGCGGCCAGCAAGATATTGCATCTGACACCACAAACCATCAGCGCACAGATCACCAGTCTGGAACAGCGTCTGGGTAAGCAGCTGTTTTTAAGAGAAGGCAGAGGGTTACGACTGACCGAGTACGGACAACTCACCCAGCAATATGCCGATGACATGTTTGCCATTGCAGAGGAGTGGCTGGAAACCACCAAAGGTGATCTGGCCTCTATCAATCGGACACTGAAAGTCGGTATTTCCGATGCGTTGCCTAAGTCTCTGGTCTCTAAATGGCTGGCCCCCCTGATTGATAACGAGCGTATTTCCAACCTGCATTGCATTGACGGTCAACAAGCTGAGCTGCTGGCGCAAATGGCTACGCACAAACTGGACCTTGTATTGGCGGATAAGCCCTTAGATGGTGATACTCCGTTCAAACTTTTCTGTCACGAAATCGGTAAGAGTCAGATCGGGTTTTATGGCATGAAGCAAGATCAGGCCTTAACCGGTGACAACTTTCCAGCTGCATTGGCCGACACACCAATCATACTGCCAGCCAAGAATAGCCCGGTCACCAGCGCTATTCAGTATTGGCTCAATGAGCTCAAAATCGAAATATCTGTTGCCGGTCATGTAGACGACAGTGCATTAATGAAAGCGCTGGGACAACAAGGGTTTGGAGTATTCCCTGCACCTTTATCTGTACGCGAAGAAATAGAGCGGCACTATGATGTGAATTTCATTGGTGCAATCGAAAACGTCTATCAGAACTACTATGCCTTTACACCCGACAGACTGATCAAAGACTCGATTTATTCCGAGTTCGTGCAGCATGCACGCAGCATAGATGACAATCAGGAACCAACATGAGTAAGCCCAGAATAGCGATCCAATATTGTGTTTTATGCCAGTGGTTGCTTCGCAGTGGCTGGCTTGCCCAGGAATTGTTGTCAACGTTTGCAGATGAGTTGGCCGAGGTTGCACTGGTTCCGGCCAGTAAGGGCGTATTTAAAATCTATTATAACGATACCCTGATCTGGTGTCGGGAGCGCGACGGCGGCTTTCCGGAAGCTAAAATCTTGAAGCGTCGGGTGCGAAATCAGCTCGATCCCGGACGTGATATGGGCCATATCGACAGTACCGGTTAAAGTCAAAAAGCTAGAGCTTAAAACGCTCGATAAGCTGAGTCAGCCTGGCAGCAAAGCCACTGAGTGACTCGCTGTCTTTGGCCATAAAGCCCATTTCCTGTGAGTTGCGGGCAGCCGTTTTCTGAACATCTTTCATCAGCCCGGCAATACTCTCACAGTGCGCCGCCTGATGATTTGCCGCGTCGAGTACCCGCTCACTCAATGCGGTTGCTTGTTCAATGGCTTCACTGACCTGGGCCATGTTGCTCGCAAGCACTTCGCTTTGCTGGGCACACACACGAACATCCAGCTCCCCATTTTGGATCAGAGCCGCGGTCGTGTGCGTATCAGCCTGTAGAGCCGCGATCATTTTATTGATCTCCTGCGTGGCATTTTGTGTACGAATAGCCAACTGTCTGACTTCATCAGCAACCACCGCAAAGCCCCGACCTTGCTCTCCAGCCCTTGCAGCCTCTATGGCCGCATTTAGTGCCAGTAAATTCGTTTGCTCAGCAATTGCGACAATCGTATCCAAAATTTTTCCTATGTCTTCACTGTGTGCCCTGAGCCCTTCCATCGCCCCCACAGATTCGGTCATCGTGCCGCTTAATGACATGATCTTTTGCTTATTGTGCATAACACTCTGGGCCGTTTCCTGGTTCAGTCGCTGTGCATGCTTAAGCCCGGACACACCATCTCGAGACTGTTCAGACACATCAACCGCACTGCTGGCGATATTTGAGGCAATGTGCAACGCATTATCTGTCCGCTCAACCTGCGCCGTTGCCCGGCTGGTCAGGGTTTGGCTGCGAGCTAAGGATGAGCCAGCTAAGTCTTTTAGCTCATATACCTGGGTGTCTATTTCTTCTAACAAACTGCTCAGGCTTTGCTTTACCTGATTGATGTTGTCAGTCAGAGTACCAAACTCATCATCCTGACGTTTGACTATCTGTCTGGAAAAATCACCACTGGCTATATATCTCAGCATTTTGTTTACCGCTGCAAGCGGGATAAGCATCGCACGGCTGGTCGACAGTGCTATCCAGACCGCTAATATGGCAAATACTAAAACCAGTATCAGGGCCGCATTTTGGGCTTGCTCAATCAATTGGTCTGATGCCTGCTGATATAAATCAAACTGGTTCTGGGCCTGGCCTTGGATAGTATCGATCTGATTGAACAAGTCCGCAAAGGCCTGCTCAGCACGCCGATAACTCTCCATAGCGGTTTGCTGGCCCCTGTGACGCTGCTCAAGTGCCTGATACAAAGTGCCGGGCTCTTTTAACTGGCGAGCAATGTGCTCCCAGGCCGGCTCAAACTGCTCAAGCAACGACTCGATTGGCAGTCCGGCTGACTGGCGTTTAAGGTAAGTTAGGTTGTCACTGATGTTATCAACGATGAATCCAACATCTTCGCGATGCGTCGCAAGGCTATCAGGGCCAAGTTGCGCGAGAGATTGCACATTATTTTCCAGCGTAAACAGCAGATCATCAATGCGGATCCCGGTCCCCGCTACTTCCTCTCTCAGCCGGGTATCCGTTGTTTCGACTAACTCGATATCCAACATCGCCGTACCCGCAGTGTTTCTGTGTTCAAAAAACCGCTCTACGCCTTGCTCAATGGTGTGTGCTGCACGAAATTGAGCCTGACGTGCGGCGAACAAAGCTTCTGAAAATTGCCGCAACTCAGCACGAATTTTAGCAACTTCCCGAAGCGGCTGCACTACGCCGGGATCATCTGCCGAGCGCATTTCTAACTCATCGAGCAACGACTGCGCACGCAATTCGGCCTGATTAAAAGCGTGCTGTACCTGCTGTATACCGGATTCATCATTCGCACTGTATGCCTTGGAAACCAGGTTACTTATCCTGAGTTGCTGTTGCTGGAACTGCTCGGCAGCATGCAAGATGGGCTGGGCAGTGTCTGTTACTTTATGATTGGCACGCTGGATCTCTAAAAGTGCCCAATAAGCCAGCGCACTGGCAATAACCAGCAACATACCAATACCACCAAAGCCCAGGGTGATTTTATGTTTTATGGAAAGCCGCAACGGCAACATGGCTACCCCTTCTTTACCGCCACCTAATTTATTTAAATACCAGCAGGCGACAGCGCTAAATACGCGAGTTCTCAGAAAAAATACTCTATAAATATAGATGTAATTAATACACTACGAAATACGATTATCGGTATTTGTCACTTTGTTTGAATGAGGCAAACTCAACTGACTGAAAAAGCCTGCCGTGAAAACACTGTTTCAATTGAACTGCGCTAACGAGATCTCGGTTTAACGATTTACACCCCGCCTGTTATTTTCCGGTACCTTTTTGGATCATCGATGACCATGACACCAGATTTTTGATAAAGCCCCAGGGCATCGCGCGAGCATAATAATCCGTTGACTGGAATGAACTGTGCATTACATACATGACGTTCCTAAAAGCGCGAGGCTGACACGCCGGACACCATGCGTATGCCGAAAGGAAGGGCTTAAAGTCTGCTGATCAGCAAGATTACTTATTGGCATCTTTGCGAATTTGATCCAGCAGGTCTTCGTCTCCGATCATACGTTGCATCAGGTTATAAACCTGATTATCAATATCATTGTCGTATAATTTCAGAATATCGTTTGCAAGCTGCCGCTTAAGCCCCGGATATTGCTCATCGTTCGCCTGATAATATTGCGACATCAGACCTTCTGCTGCGGTTGCTCTCATGTAATCGTTTTCTTCTTTTTCAACAATATCCAGCAAAGAACGCGCTATACGCGCGTCTACCACTGGCGTTTGTGCAACGACATCCAGTGCCTGAACTCTGAGTTTATCATCGTACTGCCCGCGGCTAATTTTAATCACAGCATCCACCGTATCGTAACTCATGGTGTCCATTTGCGTGCGATTCAGCACATACATATTCATCTGCAACTGACCCATCGCCGACAAACGGTCAATCACAGGTAGGCTCTCATCCAACACTTTTTGCTGTAATTGTCTGCCCAGTTTATCCGCATACTCAGGATCGGTTTTCAAACGCATCTCATAGTCATCAGGCAAGTCTTCATAAAAGCCATAAACCGGATTGCTCTGCCTGTGCTCAGCACGTTCTTTCTGCTCCTTTTTCTCCAGGATAGCTAAAACAGATTCTTCAAGCGCCTCAGGCGAAGAGGACTCAGAGAAGGTACGATTCTCCAGTTCGAGAACACGCTCCTGTAAATAACGCACTTGCTCCTCTAATTGCTCAATATGCTGCTGTTTTTGAACCAAGTTGCCTGCCTCGACAGGCGTAACCTGTTCGCTGTGACCTTGCAACGATGCATTTTCTGCTGATTGAACATCAGATGTGCTACTGAGTGCTGGTGACTGGGTAAAGTGGCTGTAAAGTGCGACGCCAAGCGCACAGACCGAAAAAGTAAACGACAGTGTGGTTTTCAATTGTGACATATATTTCCTCTCAAGCTTGGCAATCTACACAAAAAGCATTGCTTTTGCATGGAGAATACTGTTAAAAGTTGTACCTTCAACAAACAGGCCAAGATAACAACAAGGACTCAGGATGGTTGCCCGCTGGCATACAGTTAAAATAAGTGTCTTAATCATCGCACTCGCCATGCTCGACCTCATTTTCACTCTGCTCGGCGTGTGGTCTGTGGTAGGAGAAACACGCAACTGGGTATTAAGTTTTGAAGCATTGACCCTGATTTTATTACTGTGTAATTGCTTAATAATAAGACAGGTAATCAACCAACATCAATATGCACATAGTTATCGGCTCGTTGCAAACCTGGTGGTGTTTTCTTTGCTGTTTTGCCTGGCAGGCGACATTGTTAACTTCAACCTGGCTCAACACTACTTCCAGCATGGTGCCGTAATTAAACACGATTACCTCGCAGACTCTGTGTGGTTTTTTATGCCCGGCTATCTGTTGTTATTTCTCGCATGCTGGTGTTTGCTGGGCTATTCAGGCACTCAGGTAGTTTACTTTATTATTGCCATGCTAATCACATCCTTGTTAGCCTTATTCAGTTACTTAAATATGCACTTACCAGGTAGTGGCTGGTATGTCACGCTATTAACAGGTGGCTATGCCCTAGTCATAGCACAAGCGGCATTGTTAGGTTTGTGTTTACTTATCAGCTCTCGTATAGCAAAAACGCAAAGGACCATTCTGGCACTCGGTATGATACTGGCCACTGTTGCAGATGCGCTTATCGGCCAGTTTTGGCTCTTTGGCAATGAAGGACAAGGTTATTATCCTCAGATCAGAGCTATTAACTGGGCCATTTATATTACGTCGCAGGCCATTGTAATTCATTTACCTCTGGTTGCGATAACCCAGGCTCAAACCTCAAGTCGAACCTCTGCCGCAGAGGCTGGCTTGGCAAAATAATAGCCCTGAATGTAGTCGCACTTTTGCTCCAGCAAAAATGCTAACTGTTGCTCTGTCTCTACGCCTTCGGCCACCACTTTAAGGTGCATGTTGTGCGCCAAACTTATGATGGCGCGCACGACCATCTCACATTTATCATCCTCACCTAATTTACGGATGAATTCACGGTCAATTTTTAATGTATCAATCGGCAGGTGCACGAGATAACTAAACGACGAATAACCAGTTCCAAAATCATCAATCGCGACGGAGATACCCAGGCGCTGAAACGCATTAAGGATTTCGATTGCCTGCTGAGGGTTTTGCATCATCATCCCTTCAGTTACTTCCACCTCTATGGCGTTAGCCGGTAACTGATACTTTTGCAACAGATAAAATACCACCTCGGGCAGCTCCTCTCGCTGCAACTGATCCATAGATAAATTTACCGCGATACAGGGCGGGTTAGGGTATTCAGCTCGCCATTTTTGCGCCTGACGACACGCCTGTTCGACTACCCACTCACCCACCTTATTGATCATCCCCATTTCTTCGAGCTTGGGGATAAATACATCGGGACCCAGCCTGCTGCCATCCGCAGGAAACCAGCGTAACAACGCCTCTACCTTATTGACGCGATTATTAAGAATGTCCCATTGAGGTTGGTAAAACAGTGCAAATTCCTGGTGTTCAATAGCAGCACGTAGCTTTTGCTCTAATTCCAGCGATGCCAGTGCCTGTAAATGAAGCTCTTCAGTGAAAAACTGAAAATTCTGTCCGCCTTGCTTTTTGGCCCGGTACATCGCCAGCTCAACGGCCCTTAATACACTAACACTGTCTTCCCCGGCGCCCGGAAAACGCGCAATCCCAATACTTGGGCCAATGTAAATTTCATGCCCGCGAATAAGATAAGCGCCCGACAAATGGCTGAGTAAATGCTCGGCAAGCACCGCTTCATTCCTGACATGTTGTTCTATAAAGTTCTCCAGTAAAATCACAAATTCATCACCGCCAATGCGGGCAACAATGTCACCATCACTGACCGTTTTTACAATGCGGTGGCCCACTTCCTGAAGTAAAATATCACCCACTTCATGGCCAAACTGGTCATTGACCTGCTTAAAATGGTCCAGGTCGAGGTGCAGAAGTGAGAACTCCCGGCCATGTCTGAGGCTACGTTTAATTGCTTGCTGCAAGTGTTTCTCAAAAGTGCTGCGATTAACCAATCCCGTTAAAGTATCAAACTGAGACAAGCGACTCAGTTGCTCCTCAATACTACGTTTTTGACTGATGTCCTGAAAAGCAATGACCACACCAAACAAGGTCTTGTTTTCGTAGATAGGCGTGGCAATAAGCTCAGCAGGAAACATACGTTTATCACAATCTTTGAACAGCCCATATGTATCCCGGTAGGTGTAGCCTTTCGCACAGTGCTCAAAAATTTTGCACCCCTCCCAATTTGCATTACCCGCCCGTGACGTTGACAAACAAATAAACTCCGCAACATCAGCCCCGACTAAGGTATTTTCGTTCTGGCCAAGAATTTTCTCTGTGGCGGGATTGGTATAAGTAATCTTGCCACGAACGTCGACGCCTAGAATACCTTCGCCGATGGATTTGAGTAGTAACCGGTTTTTGTTTTCAAGCTCTTGAATATCATGAAAAGATTGCAGCAGCTTGGTTCTTTGCAGATCCAATTCAAGAAAAACTTGTACTTTACTGTACAACGAATGGGCATTAATAGGTTTAAACAGGTAATCAACCGCCCCAACCTCATAGCCTTTAAATTCCAGCGCTTCAGTGTGATCTGCCGCGGTGATAAATATAATCGGTGTGTGCTTAGTTTCGTCATTCATACGCAGCAAAGAGGCCGTCTCAAACCCATCAATGCCGGGCATCATGACATCAAGTAAAATAACAGCATACTTATGCCGTAATACCAATGAGAGGACCTCGTGGCCCGACTCTGCCGAGTGAAAATTAGCGTTCATATCCGACAGGATCTTTTTCACTACTCTGTGGTTTTCGGGCCTGTCATCGACAATCAAAATCGTGGGTTTGGTAAGGTCGTCTTGCTGCAACCGACTTTGCTGTATCGCTTCCATAAATCATCCTGGGTTGTGTCTTTCCCGCTCTTTCAAGCTTAGTACAAAAACCACACTGACAAGCCCAGGCTATTTAAAATTTCCTACGCCTTTAGTCCTAGTTCAAACCTGCAACCATGACAATTACACCCAAAAAAGGTACGACCCTTGGGCAAAAAACGCTTAAATTTACTATTTTTATTTCACTTAATGTGTTGATTAGCACAGCCAGAAACAATCTCGAATAGATATCATACTCTGGGTATTTTTCGATATAGGGTAGCCGCATTATCAAGTAGCTGCCATCGGCCATTGGAATCAAGAGAATCAAGGTTTTCGAGTCGTCCCAGACCTAAAAAGCCACTGTGGTGCAAACTCTGATCAAACAAATTGATAACTCGCTGCTTCAGCGAGTTATCAAAGTAAATCATAACATTTCGACAAAGTATCAACTGCATTTCACCAAACACACCATCACAAACCAGGTTGTGATTGGCAAACACAATGTTTCTGGCCAGTTCCATACGAATTTTGCTGCTGTGATATTGTGTAGAAAAATGTTCATGGAATGGCGTAGTACTGGATATTGCCAGCTGGTTATAATTTTTCTCCCCCTGCCGTATCGTTTCCTCTGTAAAGATACCCGTTTTGGCTTTGTCCAAAATCCGGTCATTAAAATCAGTTGCATATATCTTAGCCCGGTCATATAAGCCGTGAGCCTTTAATAACATTGCCAGAGAATACACTTCCTCCCCGGTAGCACACCCGGCATGCCAAATTTTGTAGTAGGGGAAAGTTTTTAAGATAGGAAATACATGTTGCTCAAGAGACTTAAAAAACGCAGGGTCTCGGAAGAACTCCGTCACGCTCACTGACAATTCCTGCAGCAGCTTGTGCATATACCCTTTTTCATACAGCACCTTGGGAATTAAATGCGAAAAATGGGCAACATCATCCATAAGCATGCAATTTTGTAAGCGTCTTATCAGCGTACTGCGCGCATACTGTGAAAAATCATAGCCACTACGCCGATACAAAACGTCCAGCAAAATATCGACTTCTAACATTTGCTCAGGAGTCAGCTTGCTTTCGCGGCTTGATAACCGGGTCATATCAATGGAGTCTGTCGCTTGCATTTTGCGTTTCATATAACCAGATTTTCATCATAGATATCAATACATTGATATCTACCGGTTTAGCGAGATAGTCACTGGCCCCAGCTTCCAGGCATCTTTGTTTGTCTTCACTCATCGCCTTTGCTGTTAGCGCGATAATTGGAAGGCTCTGTGAAATATCCGCGCGAATATGCCTCATGGCTTCAAAGCCGTCCATAATGGGCATCATAATATCCATCAGGACTAAATCAAATTGCTCACTCTGCTGGAGCTTTTCCAGGGCTAGTTGACCATTGTCAGCCATAGTGACATCCAGTCCCTGCTCCTTCAGCAACTTGGATAAGGCGTACGTATTTCGCAAATCATCATCCACCAACAGAACATGAAAGCCCGACAAGTCAACGGGTTGACTAACTATATCGCTGCGCTTTGCAGCAACGACACTGGGTGGTAACTGCTGCTCAACAGAGTGCAAAAAAAGCTCAACTTCATCTTGCAAACGCACCGGAGCATGGTCTGTCTTCAGTACAATTTTATCGGTAAACCGCAACAGCTGATGGTATTCATCCCGGCTCAGCTCCTGCGCGGTGTAAATAATGATCGGTGGCAATATCAGACCCGCCTCAGCATCCATTTTCTCGAGCAGTTCAAAGCCCGATATGTCCGGTAAATTCAAATCAACTATACAACAGTCAATCTGATGTTGTTTCAAAAGTTGCATCGCCGTGCTGCCATCATTTGCAACATGGAGCTGTAACCCCTTTTGCTGTAAGACATGTTTAATCACTTTACATGCATGTGTATCGTCTTCAACCAGGAGTATGTGCTTAATGTGTTTTTGTAGCAAGACTTCAAACTTAGCGAAGACCTGCTCCATCTGATCTAAAGAGACAGGCTTAGTTAAAAAATCGATTGCCCCTTTTTGTAGCGCTTTTGGATCTTTATTTTTACCCGATACAATATGAACCGGGATCTGGCGTGTTTTAGGCTCAGACTTCAACGTATCCAATAATGCCATCCCATCCATATCTGGCAATCCAATGTCTAATATCACAGCGTTAGGCTGCGCTTGTCGTACCTTGTCTAAGGCTTCATCGGCTCGAGCACATACCACAGGTTCAAACTGATGCTTGCGCGCAATATCAGCTAAAATACTGGCAAATTGGCTATCATCTTCAACAATCAAAATTGTACTTGCATAGTCAGGAACCGGCTCGGGCGGAACGTCAGCAGTCACGATAGAGTTAATGCCAGCTACGCTTTGTGACAGCGGCTCAGCCAGTAAGGCATCATCATGCACTTTCACAAAATCATTTTGCTGCACCGGTTGACTTTTGTGCACCTCAGTTTGTGGCACAGATGTAACTTGCTCCGCAGAGTCTAGTTGTTTTTGGCACGGTATATACAAAGAAAAAGTACTACCTGCCCCCAATTCGCTGGTCAGATGGATCTCTCCACCCAGCAACTTACTGAACTCTCGCGATATGGTCAGTCCCAGCCCTGTACCACCAAAGGCTCGGCTAGTTGAACCATCTGCTTGCTGAAAAGCTTCAAAAATCGCTTGTTGTTTGTCTGGCTCAATGCCAATACCTGTGTCTTTAACGACAAAACTCAGACAGTCATCCGGGGTCTGCTCCAAATTACTGAATTGCACATCACCAGCGAGTGGCTCTATGCATAGCTCAACATGCCCCTGGTCCGTAAACTTAAATGCATTAGACAATAAATTACGTAATATTTGCTCCAGTCTGAGCTCATCAGTTTCTATGTCTTTAGGTGCCAACGCAGAGATAGAAACCTTAAAATCCAGATTCTTTTCTTTAGCAAGCGGCTCAAACTGTCTCTTCAGTCGAGCCACAAAGCCGTGCAAATCAACCCTGTCTGAGATCAGTTTTAGCTTACCCGCCTCAACCTTTGATAAATCCAGAATTTCATTAATTAGCGTCAATAAAGACTGGCCACCGTTATAAATGACCTCAATGTCTTCAAGCTGATCGTCGCTTAAGTTACCTTCCGAGTTTCTGGCTAAAGATTGCGACAGTAGCAGCAAACTATTCAGCGGCGTCCGTAATTCATGTGACATGTTGGCCAAAAACTCAGACTTGTACTTGCTGGATGCGGCCAGCTGTTCTGCACGATGCTGTAACTCAATGCGGGCATTTTCGATTTCGACTTTTTGTTTCTGTAAGGTGTCCGTGCGCTCTGTTAATTCCGTATTGGTTTGAGTCAGGCGGCTTCTTTGCTCTCTGAGCTCTTCTTCCGAACGCTTTAGCTCCTGTGTTTGCTGTTCCAGTTCCTCATTGGCCGCTTTTAAATCCTGCTGCTGGGACTCAAGCTCCTCTGCCTGCTGCTGCGATTCATCCAATAGCTCCTGTAGCCTGCCACGTGACTGAGCTGATGCAATGGCCTGTGCAATACTATCCGCACACAACTCAAGCAACTCAATGCTCTCTGCAGAAAACGGCTTAACGCTGGCAACAACGATCACTGCCAGCACGGCTTCATTTTGCCGTCTGTCTTTTACTGGCATAGCAACCACATGCCGTGCAGCAGAGTGCCCCAGGCCCGAGTCTACCAAAATCGACACATGATCTTCAGGCAACTCTCTAAGATACAATAACTTGCTTTCTAACGCGGCCTGCCCAACCAGCCCTTCTCCGAGTTTAAATTCAGTATTTTCGGTATTTCGACATTGATAAGCATAACTGGCCTTTAACTGGAAAGTTTCGCCTTGTGCTGCGTAAAAAGCACCTACTTCAGCTTCCAAATAGCCGGTGCAAAAATCACAGGCAATTTGATAAATTTGAACCACAGACTGATTACCAGTTAAACGCTCAGCAATATCGGCTTGCCCTGCTTTTAACCAGGTTTGCGCTTGCGAAAGTTGATAAGCTTTACGCAAATTTTTGGTCATTGCATTCAGCGCTATCCCCAGTAAGTCTTGTGCTCCTTTTGGGGTAAAGTCTTGAGTATAGTCCCCTTTTTCTATTTCTTTTGCATGGCGGGTGATGGCACGTAGTGTTTCCGTCATTTTTGCCAGTGAGCGGGACAGCTGCCTCACCTCTTTGCTACCTTGAAGCTGTACATTGGTGCTAAAATCGCCGTCAGCAACTTGCTCTGCAACCTCAATTGACTGATTAATCGATTGCCCTATCTGCTTGTTAATTAAGTACGCGATAAGTGTTGTTATCATTGCCGCCAGGGCAAGTGCAATAACAGAGAATAAAGACAACTCTGCTAAGCTATTTTGATTAGACATCAGGCTGTTATCTGCAAGCTGTTGCTGCGCAATTTCGATTTCAATCAGCTGATTTTTGAGTGCCCGCGTTAACGGACCCAATTGCGCTTGCCAGATGCTTTCTGCCTGATCCCAATCAGCACTGCGTCTGAACTCGAACATATCTCGTACCAACGCCCAATATTCGACACGTAAACGCATAATTTTCTGAAATTGCATTATCTGCTGCTCGTCCAACAAGGTTTGTTGTTGCTGGACATTTAACCAGGCGTCTTCATGCCAGGAGTGATGCTCCTCAAAATCCCTGAAATAGGACTCCTGATTGCTGAGCAAAAACGCCTTTGCAGCGCTCATTGAAATTGCGAAGCTGGCCCTGAAGTCTGCCAGGTGCTTAAGAAGTTGCTTGCGCTGCTCTCCCGCAAAGAGCTCTTCTTCCCGCTCAATCAATAGCGTTACCGCATTTTGGATCCGCTCAGCTCTGGGCATCGCCTGATTAAAGAGAATTTGTAACCCTGGGAAGTTTTCTTCGGTTTGCGCCACGGCTTCTATTTGCTGCTGAACCAGCCTGGCTTCACCCAGCTTTGCTTCAAGCCTGACAACCTGGTCCCGGCTCAAGGCCGACAAGGACAATCTTTTAATCTTAAACAGGGACTCGTCAATGTTTTGCCAGGCCTCGCGTCGCCCTTGCAAGTGTTGCTGACCGCCGCCTGCCATCCAGGATTTCAGCTCGAGTTTAGAGTCCTCGAAGTTAGATCTCAGTGCCTGCATATGCTTAACACTGGCCAGTTCATTCGTACTAAACTGAGTGCTACTTTGCTCCAGCTCAGCTAACTGAAAAAGCGCTGCAATAACAATGGTGGCGGGGATCAAAAAAGCCAGTGAGAACCCAGTGCTTATTCGTGTGCTTAAGGTGTTAAACTCCATTATTCCTTCACTCTGTAATCGGTAGATCCATTTATTCTAAAATGCTCACTCAGAGTATAGTCACGGACTCTCAAACATGGGGAATATTTTGGTCAATTATCAATCACATGGTGAATAGCACCATTTCGATGCTAAACCACGCAAAAAGCCTTGTGCCAATAGGTTTAAGGGTAATCAAATAAAGTGGACAGACTCAGTGTAGGCGTCTTCAATAACGTTTTGAGTATCTGACTTCAAAAATGGGTCTCAATGCTTCCCGGTAAATTGCTATTGCCATCATTGGCTGCATTTCAAATACTGGCATAGCCACACGCAAACGGGCATGAGCACATCAGACTTGTGAAGATAAGTCCCCATGGTAACCGGAAAAATGGATTGTCAGTGTGTAATACTGACCCGGCTTATGCTGTGCCTGCCAGCCAAAACAAGCACACACGCGTGACACAATGCGAGTGCCTAACCCCTGCCCCTGATGCGTTTGTTGTGTGCTGATACCATTCGTGAAAATCATTCCATCGCTGTCCAACGACACACTGAGCGAGCCCTCACCGTGTTGCAGCGCGTTTTTGCCAATCTGCTCCAGAAGCAGATTCAGCAAACGCGACTGCACAGGTTTAATTATCGGCTCTGATGGGAGTTCGAGCGTGATCCTGAGCCCCTGTTGCTGCCAGTGCTGCTGCCAAGTTTGCAAAAATACATTGAGGTCAGTTGACGTCAGCCGCACCTGATCAGCTTTACACAATAACAAAATGGCTTCACTCAGCGAAGCCAGATCCTGCCCGGCCTCTTCAAGCTGAGTCAGCAAAGGTAACGCATCTAAAGGAAGCTCATCAAGTTGTTCAAAACGTGAGATCGTATTGTGGATCTGAGCCAGCGGAGTGTTAAGTTCATGGCTTAAAAAAGCGGAATAAAGCCGTTCCTGTTGCTGCGCATAACGCTGTGCATACGCATCCGTTGCAGCGAGAATGGAGTGGTGAGAGAACTCTTCAAATTGCGCTGCCTGAGTTTCATTCTCCTGTAAAGATACGCTCTGCAAAGACGCTGTCAGTCGCCCGGATTCACGTGCAATACGCCGGTGTATTGGCCACCAGGTCACTGCAGCGAGTATCAACAAAGCCAGCGTCAGCGCAATGAATACCGCCACCAGACTTGGCGAATCCTGGCCGCTAATACGATGAATAATATACAGCGGCTCGAAGGCGCTTTCTGTATAGCGCAGAGTATATAGATAATCATCTGACAGCGTCAGCAGTTGCGTGATTTCCTGCCCCTTTGCCTCTGGCCCAAGCCCATGCTGACTTAAAGCTTGCTGATAGTCTGTAGGTAAATCTTGCCAATTACCCATCAATTTACCGCCATCCTCGTATGGCAACATTAGCTGTCCAGACAACGCTACCTCTAGGTCTTGATAAAGATAATATTCTGAGGTCCCATCCCAGGCATAGTGATACACCTGACTGGCCACCCAGATCCAAATTAAGGAAAAGAGTCCAAATAAGGCAAACAACCATCGTGCGAGATACCACCTGAGTGTTTTTTGCCTCATGAACTCGATTCTCTCAATGCAACGCCCTGACCCTTAAGTGTTTGTATGACTGAGGGTTCGTCGCCACGACTTAGGTTATGCCGAAGCCGGGTCAATAGTGACTTGTACATATTGTTGTTGACCTCACTGTCAGGCCAGACATGGCGCAAGATCTGCGCTTTGCAAACAGGAGCCGGGGCCTGCTCCGCCAGTAAAGCAAGCAGTTGCCATTGCTGGGGTGATAAAACAATGGTGCGGCTGCCACGGGTAACTATTTTTGCCGAAAAATCCACATGCAGGCTACCAAGCTCAAACACTTGATTGTGCTTATTTACTTTGCCCGCCAACAACTTAATTCGAACCGCCAGTTCAGGCAGGGCAAAAGGCTTGGTCATATAATCCAGTGCCCCTGCCGCAAAAGCAGCCAGTTTGTCATCCAGATCCGTTGCCGCCGTGCAAAACAATACAGGCGCATCAAACCCGGCCAACGACTGCTGTAATAAACTCAACGCATTACCATCAGGCAACGCCATATCCAGCACGATCGCATCATATTTATCGAAAGTGGCCGTTTGCGCTGCAATGTCTTTCGCGCAGCTCAGCGTTGCGGCATAATCCACCTCGATTCCCTCAGCATTGAGAAAGTCTATCGTTTGCGCTGCCAGTACGGCATCGTCTTCAACCAATAAGACCAGCATTTAACCTCTATACTGTTACTTTGTGGTTACCATGCTACTGATAGTGTATCGGCATCAATGAGGAGTCAACAATGCGAGCAACAAAGATGATCACAAGCAGTTTTCTGATAGCCGGTTTAGCCCTCAGTGGCTGTAACTCTGACAACCAAACCAACAACCAATCTACCAATTCAACAACTTCAGCAAGTTCAAATGTTGAGCAAACTAACGAAGCGCACAGCGCATCCATGGTGTTCACCAACGGGCGAATTTACACCGTTAATGCCGAGCACCCCTGGGCACAGGCGGTGGTACTTCAGGATAATAAAATCGTCCTGGTCGGGAGCAACGAAGAAGCTCTAATGTATATCAGTGACACAACACAGCATATTGACCTACAAGGTAAAATGATGCTTCCGGGGTTTCATGATGTGCATATGCACCCGCTTGAATCTGCTTCTGAAGCCACCCAATTTACCGTACCCGCCGCTGCAACGGCAGGGGAATACATAGACGAAGTGGCTTATGCCGCCAGTCAGCACCCTACCGCTAGCTGGTTGATTGGCTATGGCCATGAAATCTCGACCCTATTGGAAATGTCCGACTCACCACTAGCGGTACTCGACGAAGCTGTGCCAGATCGGCCTGTGATTATCATGGAACAAACTTCTCACTCCATGTGGGTTAATAGCAAAGCACTGGAGCTTGCCGGCCTGTCGGCGAGAAGCTTAGATCCGATTGGGGGTGTGCTGGGTCGCAATGAACAAGACCAGCTGAATGGTATTTTGTACGACAATGCCGGAAATCAGGTCATGGAGCTGGCAATGCAGTCTCTCCCTGATGCAGCACAAAGTGACTACCTTGGCCTGCTTGAATACACCATGCCAGAGCTTAACAAGGCAGGGATCACCTCCATCAGTGACGCCCGTACCTACTGGCAACGCGGTCACCTGGAAACCTGGCAACGCGTTGCGGATGAAGACAAGCTGACATTGCGTGTTTCGCTTGGGCTATGGGCATATCCGCAAATGAACGACAACACTCAGCTTGCCAAACTCAAATCTTTATATCAGAGCAATTCAGCTGAGCTGTTACAGGTAAATCAGGTCAAATTCTATATGGATGGCATTTTGGTCAATACCACCGCAGCCATGCATGAACCTTACCTGGAGAACTGGCTTGAGCTGGATGGCAATCGTGGCCTCAATTACTTTACGCAGGCACGGCTTGAAAAATACATCAAAGCACTGGAGCCAACAGGGTTTGACTTTAACATTCATGGGATTGGCGATCGGGGTATTCATGAAGCGTTAAATGCCATTGAAAATGCCTCAAATGGTCAGGCCCGTCACCGCATCACACACCTGGAAGTCGTTGACCCTGATGATTTACCGCGCTTTGCCAAGCTGAATGTGATTGCTGATGCACAAGTCGCCGGAGATTTTACCGACCCGAGTCACTGGCCTGACACCATCCCACTGATTGGCTCGGAGCGTGCTCAGGATCTGGTGCCCATTCGCAGCCTGACTGATAATAAAGCCACGCTCACTCTTTCCAGTGACTGGAATGTCAGCCCATTTAATCCGTTTATCGGTTTAAGTAACGCGGTATCACGTCAGCCACAGGCCATTTCACTGGCGCAAGCTATTGAGGCTTATACGCTCAACAGCGCCTATGCGATGCGACAGGAGCAGCGAGTCGGAAGTATTGAAGTGGGCAAATTAGCCGATTTAGTGGTCATTGACCGCGATCTCTTCGAAGCCAGCGCCAGCGAGATCCGCAATACACAAGTGGTAATGACACTGTTGGATGGCGAAGTTATTTACCGGCGTTAAATTAATTAAGGGGCTAATTTAGCCCCTTATTGTCTAACCAGGTTAACCATTGCCAGGCCCTACCGGGGCTGGCAATGGTAACGCCCGCCCGGTTCGGGATTCGTCCTCTAATGCAGCTCGCACGGCATCAACCGAATCAAAATCCAGCCTTGGGTGATAGTTTACCCAGCGACCATTGATAAGTGCTTCGAGTTTAAACCCAGGGATCTCACTGAACATATTCAGCGTCCCATCATCACGACGACTTGCAGCTACGGTAGGTATACGGAAAAAACGACCCTGACGCGTTAACTTAGGTAACTCACGATAGCCCAGCAAAGAGACAAAACGTTGCCAGTCCCGCTCACGTAACCGTCGCTTTTTATCATTGAAATGGCCACTGTTGCGACTGTATACCAGACCCCCCTGGTATGGGACAGTCCATGCCGGCTTGTGCCACGCACGCTCTGCTAAAGCTAACAAGCGTGGATACAGCATATACTCCGCCTGTAGATCATCTCGTATCATTTCGCTCCACAGGTGTCCCTGCATACCTGTATAGCCAACGCCCGGTTTCAGAGCAGAGTCACTGTCATCAGCGCTATAGGTATGGTGCAATACATCACGCCAAAACTCCGCATGCACAGGCAAGTTATCCGGCATAAATTCAAATACTTTACGGGTATCTAGTGCCCGGCTGGCCCAGTGATTACCACGCTCGTCAGGGTGGGACTGATAAGGAAAGTCAAAATAAGTCACATCAGGCAGTGACAGCACCACTTCCCAACCCAGATTAGCCTGCTTGTGCGCTACTTTATGCCCTTGTTCACTAAGCGTACTCCAGACATTGGATTGGACATTTTTAGGCATTTTTTCTGGATTCACATCACTCAGGCCATCGCTCCAGCCTGCCACCGTGATGCCTTTTTCAGCGACCATGGCCGCCACTTTTTCAATAAAGTACCCATTCATCGAGGCAATGGATTGCTCTGTATTCAGCGCTTTACATGCGGGTGAGTCTAGCCAGGCGCCCGCCGTTTCATCCGCACCGATGTGATACGTTTTTAAAGGTATACCAGCACGCTCATGCATCCGCTGAAGCTCAGTCAGTACCTTATTTACAAATCGATACGTCGCTGGCAAACACACATTCAGAGTATTATCGTGGTAATGCTGGATGGAGGAATAGCGCGTCTCGTCAGCTTCTTCCACCAGCCGATATTCATTGGCCGCCTCCGTTTTTCCTTTGGCTATCAAAGCCCGGTAACGCGCTTCCATTGCAATAATGGCGGCACGAGAGTGTCCGGGCATATCCAGCGATGGGATCACTTCAATGTGATGCGCTTTGGCGTAGCGCAAAATTTCACTGTAATCCTGCTGAGAATAGTGGCCATTACGCGGCGCACCGGTGCCGGTACCCGCGCCCAGTTGTGGCAATAAACAACGCGTTTCACTGAGATCTAAACAGCGTAACCCTCCCACTTTTGTCAGCTCAGGCAGGCCTGCGATAGCGAGGCGCCAGCCTTCATCATCAGCCAGATGCAGGTGTAACTTATTTAATTTATAAGCGCCCATTTGCGCTATGGTATCTAACACAAATTGCTTGGAACGGAAGTTCCGGGCACTGTCGATATGCAACCCCCGAAACCCATATCGGGGCGCATCAGTAATAGCCACACTGGGGATACTGTGGGTTTTCAAATCCATGAGTCCTGCCAATGTTTGCACGCCATAGAAGGCACCAGCGGCATCAGATGCCTTAATATCAATCAGGTTAGTAGAACTGTTGAACTGATACCCCTGCGCAGCTATGGGCAGCGAGGGATCCACAGTGACCCTCACTGACAACCCTTTTTGAGTTTGCTTCACACCCAGCTGCGCGAGTCGCTTACCGGCCATTTCAATCTGTGCCAAATCAAGGCCTGTCAGCTCAAAACGAATCCCCATTTTCAAACTGATCCGCCCCTGAGATACCACTTTGAACTCGCGGGGCATCGGGATCAGTCCCTCTGGCGCAGCGCGAAGTTCGGGTTCAGACTGGTGTTGCGCCAAATAAGCTGCGCCCATCCAGGGGGTCTGGTCTTTATTACTGACTCGCAACTGATGGTATGACTCGAACGGTGCCAGATATGGCTGCTGCTCAAGCCAGGTTTGCTCATCCCGAACCGGCCGCGTGCTGGCGATCACTCTGGGACGCAGACGCTCAGTTTGATCGGCTAAGATATAATTGGGCATAAACTCAGAGCGGGTGATCTGCGAATGTTCTGTGTAAAAACGCACGCTATAAGTTTCATCTGAAGAGAAACCAGCAAACTGCTCAGTGGGAGTCAGTCGATGCAAATCGCCATTCAGGTGCTCAATTCTGAACACGTCAGATTCAACCTGATAAATCGGCATCAGCTGGCTAAAATAAATGGCCCAATCAGCGCCACTGTAACGCTGGGGTGAACGCAGCTGTAATTCAGAAAAGTAACACTGTTTCACAGGTTCCGGACACTGCTGTGGCATAGAATCAATTAACTGATAACGGATCTGAAGATTATCAGCCAACGCATTCAACTCGCCTTGTGTTAACGGCGTTGTAGCCGCGTGTGCTGTGTGCGCACCCAATAGTGCCATTAACAGGCAAGCAATCTTATTCATATTCCCTCCGAAAACTGTTCCTGGAACAATTTATAAGCACCACGCAACGCGGCATGCTCCAGCTTACCTACTTGAATTTCGAGTTGTTTAAACAACGCCGGATGTGTTTGTCCGGCGAGGCTTTTCCACATACTGCGCTGAAATAAGTCATAGGACTTACTGACAGATCCACCCAGGACGATTTTATCCGGGTCAAAAGCCAGCAGCGTCTGCGCCAGTGCATATCCCAGGTGGCTACCAAACTCGTCGAACAGAGATTGTGCATAGCGATCTCCCTGCTGTGCGAGTGCAGCCTGCTCTGCACCGTTAGTACCTCGCTCCAGAAAAAACTGCCCACTGGTATATTGCTCCAGGATACCATCACGATAGGGAAAGCTGCCGAACTCTCCCGCTGCACAATGCCTGCCACTGTATAGCCGGCCATCAAAAATGAGCCCTGCCCCCAGACCGGTTCCCAGGCACACCCCCATCAGGTTGCTCAGCGGCTGGTAACAAGGGGCACCTGAGTGGTAATGACGACCGTAAAAATATTCACCCATAGTAAAACAGTTAACATCGTTGTTAACAACTACAGGTAAAGAAAAATATGCGGTTAATTGTGCAGCCAGCGGCACATCCTGCCACGCTGGAATATTAACCGTCTCCAGTACAGTGCCGTCACTAAGATCAACCATACCGGGCACACCTATAGCGATACCACAACACTCGTCGTTGAGCTGCTCAGCGATAATGCCCGTGATAAACTCATTAACCTGCGTTTTAGTCGCAGAGGCCGGCACACTATAACGGCGAGCTTCATAAACACCTTGGTCATCAACTCGGGCAACCTGTGCTTTAGTGCCACCCAAATCAACACATACTATTGTACTCATTGGCCCGCCGCTTCCTGTTTCTCTGTCAGTTGAGTTTGCTTGTGCCAGAACATTCTGACGGTATGATTACGCACGATTGGCTGTGCCCACCAGGCTATCCAGGCAATGTACCCAAGCGGCAAGAGCAACACTAAACATGCCAGCTGTAAAGAACCACTCAGTTGGGCCAGAATACCGATTAAAGGAGAAGCCAGTGCTCCCCCAACAATGCCAGTACATAACACCCCCGATACGGCACCATGGCCACTCGACACAGAGTTTAACGCCAGAGAAAACAACACTGACCACATCACAGATAAGAAAAACCCGGATAACGGGAAAGCCAATAGCGCGATACCTGTACTGCCAGTCAAAGCCGTGATAAGACTCAAAGCGGCCCCCAGGCAAAATAGCATGAGCACAAGTTTGGCATCGAATAGTTTCAATAACAGTAGCCCCAATACACATCCCAGCGTCAGCATCATCCAGAACTGACTGATCACCTGCGCGCTGGATTGCGGTTCAATCTGATGATAAGTCTGTAAAAATACCGCTATTGAGTTGGCAATCCCCTGCTCCAGTGCCACATACGCCACAATGGCAAAAAAGAAGCGGATCACAACAGGGTTACGAAAGTACGCTACACATGCTTGCCAGCTCAGTGTCTCTTGTTCTTTTCGTTCAACTACTTCGAGCCTGCTTAGCCCTATCCAGATCAACATCAAAACACTGAGCAGTGCGAACAGCCAGTACATGCTTAACCAGGGCATCGCTGCGGGGATCCAGGTAAAATCGGCAGGGCGCGCTTGTACCTGACCGGCGAGTGAAACATAAACCCAGGGCGACAAACTGGCAGCCGCACCAAACAATAACTGAGCAAGTACTGAGAACGCTGCAAAATGTGCGCTGCCGCCGCTGCGTCGCAGTAACGGGTTAATGGCAACCTGCAACATCGCCATCGCGGTACCAATCAAAAACAGCGCCAGCATTGCCACCGCAAACACCGGGGCTAAGGCAAACAACAACGCCCCGGTTCCTGCAAGCATAAAAGCTCCCAGCATCACGCGTTTTTCACCAAAACGCTGTACCATTAGACCGGCAGGGATAGACATCACGCCGTAAGCAATGAAAAAGGCGAAAGGGAATAAGCCGGCCAAAGTAAGGCCTATATCAAAGCTTTTAATGAGTTCCGGAAACAATGGACCGAGAATATTGGTGAAAAACGACACCATAAAGAAGGTTACCAGCACCAGGGCAACCACGGAGTAATTGGGTTTCATGCGTCTTACCTTATCATGAGCTTAGAAATAAAAAGGCGGTGGCTTAATTGGAATCAGTTTGTGGGCAGACAAACTCAATGATCCAAGGGGATCCTGCTAGGGATAGCCACCGCCTTAACTCGTTGGTAAGACTAGTTTGCCGTCATTGCCAGCACTGTAGCGGCACATTTCAAACAATTGCTAATACTTTTCTCGTGCTCTGTATAGTCAGCCAGGGGCATAAAAATTGGATAACTATCAATAAGCTTAGCCGCCTAATCAGGTACTCGATGTTCACTCGGTATATTTACAGGCAAGACTAAAATATTATTCAACTTACGATATGAAAAAGTTAATAAATTCTTTGCAATACACTAATTGAAATGAGGGAAATGCATCATTCATCCGGATATTTGTGGGTAAATTCCACTTAAGTCACAGCAAATGCATTTAGGCACGCAGGCATACGGAAGGTATTCAGATTAGATAGTAAAATAGCATGAGAAAAAATCACTAGCGCTGGGTCACTCATGTATCCAGCGCTGCGCATTGATCTCATGCCAAAGCAAAAAGAAAAGGCCTGAACAACCTACTCAGGCCCGAGGGAGAATTACCAGCGACCGCGCACACCCAGTGTCAGGCGGCGCTCATAAACGTTTTGTGAAATACGGTTGTCTTTCCATTGTGCATAGTTAGATTCGTATTCCTCAGTCAAGTTACTGCCGGACATATACACTGTCATATAGTCAGTCACATCATAACTGGCCGAAATATCTATATAGGTTGTCGGCTCAGTCCAAATAGCCGTATCACCCATACCACCCGTCGTTGTAACCTGCGCCAGGCGTTTGGAACGATGGTTCGCCGCTAAACGGAACTGGAAGCCATCTTTTTCGTACCAAAGTACCGCGTTAGATGATTCTTTAGAGTTATCTTCCAGTGGTAATGCGTCACCATAGAAGTCAACACGACCACTTTCACTGTCTGAATAGGTGTAGTTAAATGCCGCACCAAATCCGCTCCAAAAACCTGGCAGGAAGTCAAACGCTTGCTGATAGGTAAATTCAGCACCGTTCATCGTACCACCCTGACCATTGACTTGACCGGTTACGCTGACCTCACGACGTACGACGCCATCGGCATCAGCCAGTGGCATTGTCCAGGTACTGGTTTCAATGAAAGACTTAAGCTGGATATTGAACACACCAATACTGACCAACGCGCTTGGTGAGAAATACCATTCCAACGCAAGATCCGTGTTTGTGGCGCGCCATGGTTCCAGCTCCGGGTTACCCTGCATGGTTGCATTGGTTGCAATCAACAAGTCAGGAGAAATCCCTTCACGCGCTGCCAGGTCATCACCGGCACGTGAACGGCTTACCTGCAAACCACCTGCAATTGCGCCAAGGTCAAGACGCGTCATGGTTTTACCCCAGGCAGAACGGAAGATCAGGTCGTCGCTCAGGTTAACCGCCAGGTTCAATGAAGGCAGGAAGTCACTGAATGATTTGCTGGTATTAATATCACCGGCATCGGCTGCCACAGAGCCAGGACAGTTCACACAAATAGAGTCGCCAATCACATTTTGCAGAATGTCGAGATCCGTTTTAATGTATTGGAAGCCCAGGTTAGCAGTGTACAGATCGCTCGAGAAGTCAGCACGCCAGTAAAGCGTTTGTGTTTCTTCTTCAACCTCATAGGTGCTGCCTGGTACGCCACCTTTTTTGTTACCTGGATAGAGCTGATTCTGGAATGCAAATGGGTCGTCAAGCTGACGCGGGTCGATAAAGAAATAGCTGCCACCATTAACCGGGCCAAAATCAGATACCTGCTGGATCCACGTCTCTGGCAATTTATCGAAGGTATAAGGCGTATCGTAACCCATTGTCAGGTCACCGTCAGACGCACTCGGTACACCACCGCTGCCGTCCGTATCGAAGGCCGCCAGACCTTGGTCTTTCCACATTACATCAACACTGCCTTCGCCAACCGGGTTGGTGAATGGCGCCAGCAATACATATTGCTCGCGGGATACGTCACGATTACCCAAACGAGCGCCAAAGCTCATTTTGGTCAGAGAACCCATATCTTCGAACAGGTATTCACCATCAAGACGCAAAATGTCCAGGCTGGCGTCTTCGTTAAAGTTGTTCTCAGAGTACGTTGATACCACTGAGTAACGGCTCATATTGGAGCCAAACACTTCACCTTGCATCTCACTGGGCGGCAATAATACCGGGTGATCACCCTGATAGTTCAATCTCACCGGCACAGTGCCAGGGCCATAACCATTTGGGTTTACCGCAATCGGGCCATTGCCTTCGTTACGACGCAGGTTATGTGCCAAACCACTGGTCATGTACCCTTGAGCAACGTTTTCCGTATGCATACGCTCCGCATCAGCTGTGATCAGGCGCATCTTACCCGAGAAATTACCATCGCCTTTGTAGGTCAACTCAAAGTTGTAGTTGGTTGATTCACGCTCATTGGTATGGCTTTCAGAGTGCGCAACAACACGTGGCGCGTGTAGCGTAATATCCTGTGCAGTGTACAGGTTGTATCCACCAGACGTTTTACCTCGGTCCATTGCATCATGCTGCTCCTGCCAGTCCCAGTGACCACCCCAGGCGTTATCCGCCATCAGGCCGCGCTGACGATCTGCATCATCCATTTTGGTATAGAAAACATCTGCGCTCAGCTCAAAATTGTCATTAAGCTGCGCCTGGAAGCTCAGGCTACCACCTGTACGCTCACGCTCAGTGAAACGGTTAACCATCCCGTAGCTGACGTAAGTGAATTCAGCATCATCAGTATCACCATCGCCATTGATATCTCCATCCGGACAATACCAACAACCGCCTGCTTCTTGCGGTGCATAGCCCCAGCCATGGTTGGTCGAACCAAAGCGATAGTTCGCCAGATTCACTTCATCTCTGGTTAGTGTCGCAAGTACCGCGAAACGCTCAGCGTTATAGCCCGCCGCAATCATGGTTTTAGGGTCAGTTTCTTTTGAATAAGAGCCACGTGAGGCTTCCACCAATGCTGCACCGCTGAACCCTTCTTCTAAATCAAATGGCTTGCGCGTTTTCAGATCGACAGTACCAGAGATACCACCCGCCAACGTATCAGCAGTTGGCGATTTCATCACATCCATAGCACCAACCAGGCTCGAAGGAATATCGGTAAAGTCTGGTTGTACTGTGGTCAGTGAACCGGCACTGAGGAACTGCTCCCCATTAAGTAACGTGGTGACCTGTGGCATACCCCGTACGTTGATCGTTGAGCCTTCACCTGCACTTCGGCGGATCTGGATGCCCGGTACACGCTGTAGTGAATCCGCGATTGTCACGTCCGGCAGCTTACCTATGTCTTCTGCTGTGATGGAGTCAACAACACCATCCGCAAAGCGCTTGGTATTCAGGCTTTTTTCAGTCGAAGCACGGATCCCTCGAACTTCAATTACTTCCACGGACTCTTCTTGCTCGGCCTGAACCGGTGCAACAAAGGTGGTGCTTGAAATCACTGCGGCAGTGACCGCAAATGAAATGCGAGACAATCTGAATGCTGCATTGCTGTGTTTCATCTTCTTCCTCTTATTCTGTATTATCAAGATGTACGCCTGGTGAAATAATCATCAGGCACTTTCCCTATTTGAACAGGCCTGTAACTTATAAGTTTGCATTTTCAAACTCATATCGGTACAAATCTATCAGATAACAGCGCTGTCATTTTATAACGCAGTACTTAATGACCAGCCATGTGTCGACATTATGCATGCTTTCCTTTAACTCATGTTAATAATTTGTACCTTTTTGTGTGTATTGAATAGGATAGTATTGCAAGAGCAGTGAAATGCATCACCTTTCAGAGCGCAGGGCGCGAAGATAGCAGAATCGACAAACTTTTAGCGCAAAAAGCATGCGCCTAAAGCCCACAGCTGACCAACATGAAGGAGCAATATAATGAAAGCTATGTGTGAAAAAGTCATTCCGTCTCATAATTGTTCATGGCGCTATTGCCTCTATCAGCTGGACGAAATTCCATTTAACTGGCATTACCACCCTGAATATGAAATTTGCCTGACACTGAATAGCCAGGGCATGTGCCACATTGGTGACCATATCACGCCATACGACGACTACGACCTGGTACTGATGGGCCCTGAACTACCCCATACCTGGCAATCTCGAGACAATACAGATGGCAGTCAACATATAGTTCATGTGGCACAGATCCCGGCTCCCTGGCTGCAACAGCAAATGCAGCAAAACCCCGAGTTACAGGGATTGCATACTTTACTGGACCATGCCAAATGCGGACTAAGCTTTAATAAGAAAACAGCTAAAAAAAGCGAAAAGCTCTTCAATAAAATGCAAAATGCGTCACCAATGGAGCGCTATATTTTACTTTTTCAGCTACTCAATCTGATGGCAAACAGCCCCTATCAAACGCTGTCTACCATGGAGTTTAGTTTTGCCAAACAGCTCGATCCTGCCAAGGATAAGTTTGATCATGTGATAAACTATATCTACGACAATTACACTGAATCTTTAAGTGCAGAGCTGCTTGCAAGACAAGCACATATGAGTACCAATCACTTTCATCGCTTCTTTAAAAAGCGCACAGAATGTACAGTGACTGAGTTTATTAATCAGCTGAGGATCGCCAAAGCCTGTAAGCTGCTACTCAAAACCAAAGCCCCGATCACTGTGATAAGTGACCAGTGCGGCTTTAATAATTTATCTAACTTTAACCGTCGCTTTCTTGCTATCAAGCAATGCACCCCCAGTCAGTTTCGGGCCAGGGTACAACAAAAAGCGCTGATTTAATAATCGGTTCAGGCTAAGGTAAGGGTTCGTTTATATGATAGGCGCGATCTAACTATAATAACTAAGGACAAACCCATGCCGCTACTGACTTCATTGGCCCTGACGCCGCTACTTACAGCCAGTGTGCTTTCAACCCCCGCGACCTTGCCAGCCTGTCAAACTGGACAGGCATGTACCATGGCGGTATATAGCGAGCGCTCGCAACAATGGCAATTTATAAACCAATCGCGCGCGCAGCAAGCGTACACACCCTTCTCGACTTATAAAGTGCCCAACACATTGATCTTACTAGATACGCAAACCATCAAACCCGGACAGGGTTACCAGATAGATTTAGATACCTATCCGGTTAAAAAGTGGTGGTTTGACGCCTGGCGTAAGAAGTCAATCACCCCACAAGACGCATTCAGGTATTCAGCCCTGCCTTTGTATCAGACCTGGACTAACTTGCTGAGCAAGCCTGTAATGCAGCAGTACCTTGACGACTTTAACTATGGCAACCGTGATATCAGCGGGCCTCACGATCAGTTCTGGCTCAACAGCAGCATTAAAATCAGTGCTGTTGAACAGGTCACATTTCTGCGTCGGTTACAGACCCAAACTTTGAAGCTTAAGCCCTCGACCTATCAGGCATTTGATACGATTTTCTTACAGGAACAGACGGCCAATACCAAGCTGTATGCAAAAACGGGAACCGGACCGGTCGCCAAAGGGAAATACATAGGCTGGTATGTTGGCATTGTTGAGAACAGCGAAGGACGTCATTACTTTGCTTTTAATATGGATGCCAAGAACTTTAAAGAAGTCGTATCCACCCGAGTCGAAATCGCTAAAGCCACGCTGAACAAGATGGGCGTGTTATAACTTCAATCAGAAGAATTAAGTTCCTAACTCTGAGGTGCAGCGGGTTTACCCGTGTATACGCAATGGCAGAGAACAGAAGCGGCTTGTATCTATTACAACACAAGCCGCCACCACTCAGAGAGTCACCATCAGGCGACCTTTCGCAGTAACCCCTGAGTATTCTGACGCATGGTATGTGCTACCATAAAATAGCCAATTAAAGCCACGAAAGTAGCGCCAGATACTGGCCCCAGTATCCACACATAAGGGTGAAGCCTGCCATCCACACCAAACAATTGCTGCTGAATAACAAACAGGGTGATATCACTGACCAGTGCAGCAACGAAACCTGCCAGCGCGCCCAACAGTAAGAACTCATACAGGGTCGCCAGCTTAATCAACTTACCCCTGGCACCGAGTGTGCGCAAGATAACCACTTCCTGCATACGTTCAGCCAGACTGGCTTGTACCTGAGATATCAAGACCAGGGCACCGCTTATCAACACAATGGACAGCACAAAACCAATCGCCAGAGACACCTGAGCAATCATAGATTGTACCTGGGCGATATTGTTCTTGATGTCTATCATACTGACAGTCGGATATTGTAATAACAACCGGCTAATCGGGCGAACATGATTGTCCTCTAACTTGGCCGCCGTAAAATAAGTCACTGGCAGACGCTCGGCCATAGCAGAGTTAAAAATCATCACAAAGTTAGGCTTGAGCGTTCCCCAGTCGACACTGCGAATACTGGTTACTTTGGCTTCAAAGGTCTGCGTATTGACCAAAAATGTCAGCGTGTCTCCAAGCTCAATACCAACCCGCTCCGCGGTGCCTTCAAACACAGAGACCTGTAATTCATCTGTTTGCTCAAACCACTGCCCTTCCAGAATTTCGTTGCCATCCGGCAAGGTATCGCTCCAGGTCAGGTTAAGCTCACGACCAACACCATTACGGGCATCTTCTTGTTGCTCCTCGCCTTCCTGCTTAGATACCCGGCGGGCAAATGCCTCGCCATTTAAGGCATTAACGCGGCCCCGGAAAACCGGGTAAAATGCCTCATGATGAATATTTTGCTCAGCAAAGAAGGTCTTGAACTGTGCAACGTCACGCTCTCCAATGTTGATTAAAAAGGCGTTAGGTGCATCTTCAGGTACCTGCATTTGCCAGTCAGAGATCATGTCATTTTTGAGCACAAACAAGAACAACATTAACTTAATGGCCAGTGCAAAACTGATCAGCTGAATGGCGTTTGCATTGGCGCGTTTTTGCAATGTCGCAATCGCCAGAGACCAACTGTTGCCCGGGCTCAGTCCTAATTTACGACCAGCACTGAAAAACAGTCGGGACAAACCAAACAACACGCCCATCAGAGTCGCAGTACCTGCAAACAATAACAGCGTGGTTTTAATGTCCCCGCTGAACAGCCACATCAACATAAAAATGGTGCCCACAGAAAGCGCCATATGCACCCGGCTCACCGCAAGCTTATCGCCCAGACTTCTTCTGAGCACCCGCAGAGGAGGAATATCAAACAAATCCAATAACGGCTTCAAGGAAAACATCAGTGCACACACAACACCAATGGCAATAGACAATAGCCAGGGCCTGGGCCCGGCGAGAGGTAGCTCATTGGCAACAAAACTGGTCAGGTAGTCAACCGCCACTTCCTGTAAGCCATAACCAATTGCCAGACCAATGGCCAGAGAGCTAACGGTTACGAGCGACAGGTGCATCAGGAAGATGCGTTTGATAGTTCCGCGACTGCCACCCAAGGTTTTCATCATGGCGACTGGATCGTATTGACGCTCACAGTAACGTTTTGCAGACACGGCCATTGCCACCGCTGCTAACATAATACCGAATAAGCCGGCCAACAGTAAAAACCGTTCTGAGCGCTCCAGGTTCTCACCCAGTGGTGACTGTCGGTCTTTGATCCCCTGCCAGCTCTGATTTTCCCTGAGCTGAGGTTTTAACCAAACATAATAATCTTTGAGTATCTGCTCATCGCCAGCAAACAGTAGTCGATAAAATACATCACTGCCTGGCTGAACCGCTTGTGTGGTCGGGATATCAGCAATATTCAGTAACACACGTTTGTTACCGGCCAGCGAGAAAAATGCAGCGTCAGGCTCCTGTACCAAAACCTTTGTCACGGTAAACATACCCGCACCAATTTCTACTTTATCGCCCACTTTGAGCCCTAGCGTATAAAACAGCCCTTCACTTAGCCAGGCTTCGCCCTTGCCAGGTGCCGCAGCAATGTCGTATTTCTCTGCGTCCAGTGCGTCTCTGAGGGTTATTTTACCACGCAGGGGGTGGCTATCGCTCACTGCTTTAATTGACCCCAGCACCAACTCGTCTCCCACGAAGAGCATGGAATCAAAATAGATGTTCTGTGCCGTTTGCAGGCCGAAATCCTGCGCGACCTTGAGGTAACTCTCATCGAGCTCATAGTTACTGGACAGGCGGCGGTCGGCCGCAATAAAGTCTGCGGATTTCTGTTCAATGTTAAGTCGGATCCGTTCAGTCACTGAGCTTAAGCTAAAGACCGTCAACACCGCCAATGCGATGGCAGCAAAAATGATGGTCAGCTCACCTCGACGCAACTCCCGAAAAAATAATCTCAGCGCCAATCTAGCCCACATGTACTGCCACTCCTTCTCCATCACGGATCTTTGCCAGCTGACCACCCTCGATATGGATAATGCGATCACACTGCTTAGCCAGGTCTTCGTCATGTGTGACCAAAATAAGGGTTGTGCCATTCTGTTTATTTAAGTCAAACAGCAGGCTTTCGATTAAATGACCGTTTTTAGAATCCAGGTTTGCGGAAGGCTCGTCAGCAAACAGAATTTTTGGCGTACCGATAAATGCACGCGCTATAGCAACTCGCTGCTGCTCACCGCCAGACAGCTGAGAAGGATAATGACCCACCCGATGCGACAGCCCTACTTTTTCCAACAGGGCCTGTGCCTGCTCTCGGGCATTTTTTTCACCCGCAAGCTCGGCTGGTAACATCACATTTTCTAGTGCTGTCAAACTCTGAACCAGCATAAATGACTGAAACACAAAGCCGACTTTCTCAGCCCTGAGTCTTGCGCGCTGCTCTTCATCAAGGCGATGTAGCGCCTCACCATCGAGATAAACCTCTCCCTTGCTGGCAATGTCGAGTCCCGCCAGTAAGCTGAGTAACGTTGACTTGCCCGAGCCAGAAGTGCCAACCACTGCAACTGATTCACCTGACTTGACAGAAAAATTGATATCGCTAAGGATAGTGAGGTCACCCTCAAAGGTACTGACGGTTTTACCCAACTCCTTAACCTGAATAATATTTAACTGAGAAAGCACTGACATGATGCGATTTTTCCTACAACTGGTGGTATTGATCTTCGGCACACTTTTCGTCTTAAAAGCGAACGCCAACGATACCAAAATTATGATCATAGGTGATAGCTTAAGCGCCGGTTATGGTCTCAAACAAGCACCGTCCTGGGTTAATTTGTTACAAAATAAATACGAAGCAGAGCAAAAAGCGATCACTCTGGTGAATACCAGCGTCTCGGGACAGACCACAGATAATGCGCTGCTAACGGTCGACAAGCAACTAGAAAGCCACCAACCCAGTCATGTACTTATCGAGCTTGGCGCTAATGATGGGTTGCGAGGATTTCCGCCTAAACTGATCCGCAAACATTTACGTGAGCTGGTCGAAAAAAGTCAGGCCAGCGGTGCCAAAGTCGCTTTGATGCAGATCCAGATCCCACCAAACTATGGCAAACGTTACAGTACCCTTTTTGCGGACAGCTACCCTCTGGTGGCCGAACAAACTGGCGCCTATCTGATGGAGTACTTCATGTTGCCCATTGCAGCAGATCGCAGCCTGATGCAAAACGATAATTTGCACCCCAATGCCGAAGCACAGCCCATTATCCGCGATTTTATGTACCAACGCATTGCACTGTGGTTGCAGTAATAATACACACAGGACTCGCCTGACGTGCATTGGCACTGATCAGGCGAGTATTCCTGCAAGATTTAAAAACGCTTTATTGTCAAAGGCAGGTCAACACGCTCGTTTCGGGGCAGTTTATAAGCGCCGTACAAAGCTAAAACCGCTGGCGAAAATGATGACTTCAAAGACCGCGAACTAAATAATCCATCCCTTTTTACATTGTACCTTAAAAAACAACAAACGAATTCTGCCTCCTGCCATTCTTTGTAAAGAACAACAAAAACAAAGCCATACAAAAGTTCGTACCCAATACACAAAAGCCCATCATTACAAACTAAAAAACCCGCAAAAAGAAACAATAAATAAACATTTGCAACAATTAATTTAATTTGTATACTAAGTGAACAAATGTGAGTTTTAACTCTATTAAGCACCAATAATGCAACAAAAAAGGATTATTTATGACACGCCTCAGCGCAGTGCTTGGCGCAGGAGCTATTGCTTTGTTAAGTACACAAGCCACAGCTACCATCGAGTCTCAAGCGCTACTCAATCAGCAGCACCTTTGGTCACAATTACCAACAGCGGCTCAACCCGAACACAACTCTCCGACAGCTAAGACTCTACGTGTAAATACTGCGCTGACCTATCGGCTAGAAAAAGTCGCAGGTACGCAGCCACAATACGAGCACTACCGGGCTTACTATCAGGGCAAACCTGTACTTGATAGTCAGCTGGTTGTTGCACGGGATACGCACGGTAATGTTATCCAGAGCATGGGCAAATTGCTTAGTGGTGAAGTTAGAGTCGCTGAGCATGGCACAGGCCACCAGCCAAACTTCACAGCAAGCGTTGCACGTTATTACCAGGACGAACACACGAAAATTAATTCGTCAATCTCGGCGTATTTAGTTGTAAACGGAAAGTTACTTGACGTGAAAGTTATAGAGGTCAACCGTAAGGGTCTTCATGAGCAGCTTGTTCTGGACAGCGCACAGGGCAATGTCATCCGCCATCGCTCCCATACATCCTTCTATTCAAAAGAGACCATGTCGGCTAGCACAGGGCTAGATAGTAGCTATGTCCCCGGAGGTGGTATAGGTGGGAACGATAAACTGGGTGCGATCTGTTATTCACCGCAGCCAGACAGCATGGCGGCCTGTACAACGTATCAATACGACGAATTTACACCTGTCGGACAACGTCTACTGTTTACTGACGCAAATCCAAATGCTATTTTCGCCCAATTTGGCGGATACCCCTTAATCGTCAAAAAAGAACTGGATTCATGTACTCTGGAAAACCCCTACCTGAGCACTTTTGATGCCAGAAGCTCAGATACAAACCCGGTCTCATACTCCTGCGGAGAAAAAAACGAGGACTTTGATGTCACTAAGGTGACTAGCAACTTTGATACCTGGTTCACCTACAGCCATGCCAGCGAAGCGCATTTCAATGCCGGTGTTGTGATGCAGTACTTTCACAATCAATTTGCTGACTTATATCCAAGCCAGTCCTCAGACTGCTCAAGCAATGGCTATTGCATCAAACCGCTTAAACAAAAAGTACACAGCAACACCATATTTGGTACTAATAAAGCGTTCTGGGACGGCGAGTTTGTCAACTATGGCTCTGGTGATGGTTACTATTTTTACTCACAAGCCACGCTTAGCATTGCCGCACATGAAATTGGTCATGCGATCACCAGCTGGAATTCAGGCATTGGTGCTGAGGGCGTAGACGGTGCCATTAACGAAGGCTTCTCAGATTTGGTAACTGTCGCGGTTATGGATTACTTTCAGAATCAGGCCTCGGGCGCATACAGTCAATCCGAGTACTTTACCAAACAGTTTAACGAGCAGGCAGGTCAATACGGTCAGAACCGAAAGTGGTGGTTTGGCTGGGATGCAATCTATGCGGATCAGGGCGTGCGCTTTTATGAGCTCCCCTCCTGGGATGGCACCAGTATCGATCATGTCGCTGACTTTTCGACGGGTAAAACGGAGCACGCTAACGGGGGTGTACTACGTAAAGCCTTCTACGAGCTAGTAAAAACCAAGCAATGGTCAATTCAGGATGCCTTCAAAGTGTTTTTGCGTGCCAATACGGCAGGCTGCATGTTCCCCAACATGAGTATGGACGAATATGGCTATTGTCTGGCAGCACAAACGCCTTTCATTGATATTGAAAACAAAAACGCCGACCAGCGCAAAGCTGACATTACAGATGTATTGCTAGGCGTCGGTATCGTCGCAGACAACAACTTATCAACACTAGATGCCAATGCCAAGTATAGTTACAACGAAGTGAGCTATGACATCAGCCACTTAGCTACTGATACCATAGAGCAGATCCGTGCAGATTGGGGCGATGGCACCAGTAGTCTATGGCGTAAGAGTGACAACCAGGCTATCTACCCCTTTTTACAACAAACACACGTAATACCAAACGATATATTGGCACGCGCTGCCATTGAAGTTCAATTTAGTGGCAATCAAACCAGTACGGCCTACCGACACTTTTTTAGCCGTCCAGCCGATGTTAACTGTCCACCTTATTTGAATGCCCCTGCGATACATACCAGCAGCCTGAACATTGCTAATCATAGCATCAGCAATATTACCGGAGAATATACTTCAGAGGTTGGTAATCGTATTCCACTGGCCCGTCAACGCAGCTATAGCCTTGTTTTTGATAAAGATCTCAGTGGTAAAAAGCTCACTGTCTTGTTTGACTCAGATAAAGACGGAGAATTCGCCTACACTGAAAAACTGATCGGTAACGAGACGATATCAGGCAACAGTGCTGCTTTTGAATTAAGTAGCGCCATTCCCTCTGGCATAGGTCTGATGCGGGTTGCTATCTCAGACGACAAATACTCCTACATTCATAGCTGTGGTGTTGTAGATGCAGGCCAGGTCATTGACGTAATGATCGATGCAGATTCCGCTAACCTGCCAATCATTGCCGACTTTAACTATCAAATTCTGGAAGGTAACAAGGTTAAATTCATCAATAACAGTACAGCCAATCAGACTAAACAACCGCAATATAGCTGGCAGTTTGGGTTTGATAATCAAACCAGCAGTGAAGAAAATCCTGTAATTCAGTTTCCAGAGAACGGCGGAACATTCAACGTCTCCCTGACTACCCGTTATCAGGATGGCAGTGACAGTGATACCAGTACCCAGACTTTAACACTACAACCGGTTTCAAGCTGTAGTGCAGGCATTACCGATCCAAACAATGCAGGCGTCTTGTACATCGACAAGCTTACTTTTAATTACTACTCAACGGTATTACATGAGGTGACAGAAGTAGCCGGATATAATGCGTCAGGGTATAACTTTACGACTGTGAACGACTTCTCACGCTATGATAATTCGTACCTGACTGTGGTTGGCTCGACCAACTTCCTGCCACGGTCCACCATAGACAACCTATATGGTAACAATCAGATTGGTGCACGCTTCACTGTCTGGCTGGATAAAAATCGCGATGACACATTCAGCAAAGATGAAGGCCACAATGGCAGCAATGATTACACCTATGACTACTACACCACAGACTGTCACTCCAGAACAGACGGGATTGAGTATTGCCGTGTCACTTCAAGCAAAATCATCCGCCTCCCCTGGGTGAGCAGAGATAAGCTGTTCACATTAAGAGCCAAATTTGAGGAAAACCCTCAAAACCCATTAAAGCAGGATGCTTGTAAATCCTTCACTTACGGAGAAGTTGAAGACATTCAATTCAAAATTACTAGATGGTAATTAACACCTTGTGCTCGCAGTTATGTAGATAGGGGCTCACCCTATCTACGAGCCTTTTTAAAATTAACTAAAAGGAAAATAGTATGAAACTGGTTAGCCTAGCAGTTGCCGCTGCACTGGGAGGAGCTTCTTTTGCTTCTATCTCAGCGCCTCTTACTCAAGAATCCGAGCGCTTCCCCGAAAGCATCGTCAAATTTCAGCAACTCGGTGAATTGGAGCAAGCCAAGCAACGCCTTGCGAGACACGGCATTACAGAGAAAAATCGCCCGTTTCTGTTTCGTTCTTTAGAAGAAACACTTAACCGTAAAGCCAACCAGCCAGAAATGGCAGGTATCATGTCGACAACTCAATCCTCAGACTGTCAAACAGGTAAGCTTTGTTCATTCTTCAAGCATATGGGCCTTCGCTCAATGACCCGCAAAGATGGTCAGGAATACCTGGTGCTAACAGCAGTCAACAGTGAATTCAGTACCACATACTACACCTATATCGATTTGACCCTGATGAATGAAAAAGGTGAAGAGTTGGTCATGCCAAGCTTTAACGAGTTTTTTGGCCAAGGGACACCCGACGAACCACAGAAACGCGTAAGTGTTGCCTCAGTTGGCCGCATGGAAGACGTACTACCGAAATTGATTAACTCTGAGCGCATCTTCGCAGACGCATACCTCACCGTGTCATATGAGGGCGCCAATGGTCAAACAGTCACTGAAATTCGTTCATCGGTTATTGAATATTCACCAGAAACCTTACTGGCCGATTTGGGTGTGTATAAGACCAATGGTGCCACGGCGAAGATGGCAACACTGAACAGTACTGAAGCAGGCCTGGCAACCACTTTACCTGATGGCTATGCCCGTACGACTACCAGCATTCTTGAAAACGAAATTACGCACCCGGTAGACGTTAAAGAGCGAAATGAGGCAGATCCATCCCTTAACCGCATTAAGGTCTGTCTAAACCGTAAATATCAAGACTGTGACTACGAGGCTATGTACGCGCATGGCACGCCTAATGACCAGTTAAAACTCCTTATCCCGTTCAGTGGTTTCCGTGAAGTGATGGGCGAAGTCACTAAAATCTATACACCTGAATGGCATCAACTGGCTGTCAGTTATGACCCGAATACAGGTGCAGGCACAAAGTCACTGATCAAAGATGCGCAGGGGCAGCCCGTTACAGACAAGCCTGATGGACTGCACTATGGTTCTGAAATCTATATTCAAACACGTGAAGGCGGCGGTGCGTCACGCATCGGAGACGATTACAAAGCATCTGATGCAATTAATCTGTTCTCTGACTACATCACGCTACAAAAAGGGGTCAAAGATGTCGGTGGCATTGACTACCCTTATACACGTATGTCCTGGAATATCCCAAGAAACATGGGCGTATTTGGCGATGCAACCTTATATGGCCGCTACCTGGATGCACATTGGATCATGAACCTGGCAGTTGAAGTAGAGCAGCAACGTGGCCCGCGCGTTATGACACGCCACTTCACTTATGTTATCGGCAGCTCAGATATGCCAGAAAGTAACTGGAAAGACATCAAGCACCCACCAATGCAAGTGGTCTACAGCTGTCTGGCAAAAGGATCACTAATTACTCTGGCCAATGGCAAACACCTGCCAATTGAGCAACTGAGTGTTGGCGATACCGTACTAGGAGCCAGCCAATTTGCACCAGATGAGCATATGCCACTTGAGATCGAAGACATTTCTATAGGTGTCGAGCTGATCCCAATGGTCAAGCTAACGACTGCCTCAGGTAAAACTCTGCTGCTAACCGAATCACATCCGGTTGTAACGGTTTCAGGTCTGTCAGCTTGGGCAAACAAAGTAAAAGCAGGCGACCAGATCCGTACCCAAAGTGGTATTGAAATGATCACAGCCATTGAAGAAGTGAAATACAACGACAATGTCTACAACCTTAAGCTAAAACGTACTGACACAGACGAGAAACATGTCACTGGTGAAACATTCACCATGTTTGCAAACGGCTTACAAGTCGGTGACCTAGCAATGCAAAGTGACAACGAGTTCTCTGACAGTGAAATCACCACTCAAGATGTGCTCAACAACCTCCCTGAAGCATGGCACCAGGATTACTTAAATAGCCTTAACGACTAAGGTTTAAGCGAATAGAGGCCCACTGGGCCTCTCATGGAGAGATCAAACATGAACTATGCAAAATTCATTCAAGTCACACTCGCTTGTGCGACTTTGCCTGCGCTTGCTACGTCACAGCCTCTACCTACTAAGCTGAGTGAGATACATGGACAAGCAGCAACGTCCAATGTGGTTGACCTGGCACCATTGGGCACGGCCTATCAAAGTAAGGGCGATATTCTGCTGGGATTGAAATCAGTTGATGGCCAAACAGTCGAGCACCTTGGCAATACCAACATCGATTTTCGTGTAGGTGTTGACCTGGGTTACGAGCAGGCATTAAAACTGATTGACGGTAAAGTTGATGCTGGCTTCAAATTCCCCGCAGTACGTGTTGATGCTGGTGCTAACTATGCTAAAGACATAAGCGCTGACAAATACACCGGCACTTATACCGTGTATTCCTCAGTAAAACCCAAATCCCGGATCCTAATGCCTGCTACCGATGCCGGTTACCAGCCAACACAGGCTGCATTGGATCTGGCACAGGCCTACCCGGGTAATAAAGCGGCAAACCTCGGTGATGGATTTATACAAGGCTTTGCCTATGGCTCCAATGTGGTGATCAATATGAAAATTGATTATCGCAACGAGAGCGATAAGCGCACCATTGGTGGTTATCTGAGCGTAGACTGGATAGGCAAGGTCAAAGTCGATGGCCAGCTGCAAAAGCTGGACGATGAGAAACGTCAATCCGTCAAAATTACTATCAGTGGCTATCAAAGTGGCGGTGAGCCAAACCGCCTGCTGCAAATCATCCCAAATGGGATCATGAGCTGTACTTTGCTAAACCCTGAGCCGTGCTTCAATCTATTTGAATCTGCGGTTAACTACCTAAAAACAGATTATATTAACCAGTTCCAGTCATTGGACGACTACAATGTGACCGACACTTATGTGTCAAAGTATCTGGATTCAGGCTCAAACCTGCAACAACTGATCCCCGCACAGGGATATGAAGCTGTTAACTATCTCACCAAGTTAGTGGTTAAAGAGTTGACTTCGCGCTGGATTGAGGAACGACTCACCTATCGCCGAGCCAAGAACCTACAACGCTACTACGCATCTCAATTTAATGCTGGGCAACTCAATCAACTGTCGGAAATAGAGACAGCCAGTCGGGCCAATGCCAACCTGTTTGCCGACCTGGTCGACTATTGTGAACGCAACCCAGAGGGCAATTACTGCATCGATTACGAAGCCGCTAACCTGGCTTACTATCGCGATTACAGTGCCTACAGTGATGTTTTGAAGTAAGGATACGCAATGATGAATACGTTATTTAGATTATCTCAGGTTGCCGTGCTCTGTGGCCTCACACTCGCCACCAGCAGCGTATCAGCCAATACGATTGAAGAAGCCAATTTTAACGAACTGGGCGATATGCTCACTGTAACCGAAGCCAAAGGTCGCTATGACTGGTTGAAAAAATGTTACGACGGGCTACTTGTCGAAATGTGGGAACAAATGTATGACTCCCGCGAAATCATCAGTAAAGAAGAAAAGCTCAATCAGCTCAAGCAACTGTGGCTTTCGGATTCAGCACTTGCCGCCGGTAATGCACAATACCCGACCTTCGCCAATGAAGACTTTACCAACCCATACGGCTGGTATGCAGGCACTAGCCAGGATCAGGCCTGCACCACTATGCCACCGGAATATAAAGCGGTTGCACTCAAAACCACAGTGCTGACCAATAAGTATTGCGCAAACAATAGTTACGACAATGAGTGGGAATGGATAGAGCAGGTCAAAGTAGATGACTTTATTCACACCTCAGGGAGCACAGCACACACACTCGTATCTGGCAAAGTCCTGAATTTGCGGGCCAATCGTGACGCCAATGTCGAGATAAAACCGGGTTTACTGGATCCAAACTACCCTACTCTGCTGGCAGCGCGAGTTTGGATTGACTGGAACCACAACGGTCAGTTTGACCACGATGAGCTGGTACATAACAGCACAACAGGCAATACAGTGAAATTCACCCTATCAGTCCCTGACAACACGCCCGATGGTGTCACCCTGATGCGCGTAGCGCTGGATGCAGGAGGCGGCTCAGACAATGCCTGCACCAACATTCAGTATGGTGAAGTTGAAGACTATATGCTCACGGTTCGTTAAGGAAAGATGATATGAAATCACTCTATTTATCTGTACTTGCAATAGCATTTGCAGGACACAGCATGGCTGATGAGCAAGCCAATGCTGACATCTCAAGCTCATCGGTGTCAGGCTCTGTGATCTCAGGCCTGATCAATGATCACGTGGCAATAGGCACCGCCTATGACAGCCAGAAAAAACGCTTTTTAAATGTCCAGCCCGTTGCAGGCATCATTGACGAAAGCTACGGAAATACAGAGCTCAAATTTAAAACCGGCATTGATATGAGCTATGACGATGTGCTCAATACACTCAATGGTAGCGTTGATGTGGACGTCAACTTCCCAGTCGTCAGGGTTTCGGCAGGTGCTTCTTTAGCGAAAGAAATGGCGTCAAGCTCTTACTCGAGCTCTTATACTTTCAGTGCTTCCAGCACCCCGAAAAAGCGCTTATTCCTGCCCAAAGATCAAAACACAGGTTACGCATTGAGTGCAGTCGGTCAGGACATTGCGAACAATCACCAAACCAAATTGCAAACACTGATTGGCGATGAATTTGTTACTGGTATTGAATACGGTGCCAACGTCCTGGTTAATCTGAAAATAGATTACGGTAGTAACCAGGATAAGTCGGACATCGGCGGTTATCTGGATGTTGACTTATATGGCGGGGTGTTCAACGTCGGCGGTCAGCTCAGATACCTAAAGGATGAAGTCAAATCTTCGGTTAAGATCACGGTACGTGCTATCCAGCATGGCGGTGACCCTAAACAGCTATTGACCATTATCCCGAATAACATCATTACCTGTTCACTGGACAATCCAACGCCTTGTTTTGACATGTTCTATGAGGCTGTGAAGTACGCTAAAAGTGGATTTAATCAGCAGCTTAATTCATTGAGTGATTACAACGTGGTGCGCTACTACACCACCCGTTATGAAAACTCATCGTTGCCTTTGCGCGCACTGGTACCTGAGTATCAGATTGTACGCAATGCCACGAAATGGCTGATCAGTGAGCTGGAAGATGACTTCAAACAGGCCATTCTGGATGAGCAACGCGCCCAGAACCTGCTTAACAGCTACTACGCGTATTTACCTGAAGCACAGCGTACAGCCGTCGAGCGGATTAAAGATCTGGCCTACAACAATGCCTGGTTCTTCTTTAATGCCGCTCAGTTCTGCCGCGATAACCCTTTTGGTTATGCCTGTGAGAACAAGGTACAGGAAATGAAGACCGCTTGCGAGCAACGCGGAAATGCTTGTCCTGCGGCTTACGATGTCACTCAGCTCCAATTACCCAGTAGTGATGAATTCGACTGGAAGCAATGTGAGCTTGCGCGCCAGGAAGCGGTCAGGGCCGGGATGGTCAGTGAAGAAGACAGTGCACGCTTCAGAAATCTGCGCTGGGCACCCACATTCATCGACGTCACAGCCCCCGCCCGTGGGATCCTGAACTGGCGTTTGTGTGAAGGTGCATTGACCACTTACGGTACGGCATTTGCGCAATAACCTGCCATACTTAATCGCAATGTGCTTATGCACATTGCGATTTCTATTCAGGGAGCGGATATGAAAAGCTATTTAACGATCCTGGCGCTGAGCTGTACTTTCGCAGCGCATGGCCAAATTTATTACAGTGAACAAGTCGGAGCAAATGATCTTGGCAGAGCATTTGATCCTACCATGCACAAGGTGAGCCATGCTTGTCTGCAAGGCACACCAGTGCAGCACTCAGAGCAAAGTGGCAGCCTGGATTACTTCCAGCGCGTCGATGAAACCTTTATCAAGCGTCGCACGTTTGGAGAGGTACATGGCGGCGTTAATTTGTTTATCATCGCCGGCAGTGTATCTACCTCAATGACTCACCGAAACGCGACGGATCAACGCACATTAACGTCGCAATTGCACCTTAAGTTTGACGAAGGCTACAGTACCTTAGAAAACCGCCAGGTAAAATCGGGCGTAGACCTGAAGGACTGTGGCAGCCACTTTGTTTATCAGGTCAACTATGGGCGCGACCTGTTCGTCAACACCCGGCTGCACTTTAGAACAGAAGAAGACTACAAGCGATTTGTCATCAAAATAAAGATACGTTTGTTGTTCTTTAAAAAAACCATTACCAAAGTCAAAGAAATCGAAAAATATGCCGAAAATGCGGTATTCAGCGTCGATGTCAATTCCAATGGCCCGCTGCCTGCCAAACTGCAACAACAACTTAATGAGCAACCTACCTACTGCCGGGGCGGCAACATCACCCCTTGTTTGCAAACCCTGGAAAGCCTGGTGGCCTACAGTTTCGACCCGAACGGCTTGATGCTCGATCTAGCCGATCTGGATAAAGTTCCCCGCAGTTTTGTGGTGAAAAGCTATCAGGATTCCGGCCACTACGGCGGTGCAGACTGGCAATCAGTGATGAGCAATACCCTGTATGAAGCGACCTGGCGATGGGCTGAGCATCAGTATGGTGAAGCAGTCAGGCACCTGGAGCGCACTAAAGCCTTTCTAAGCGTCGCTACGGACGCTGAAAAGCCTGCACTGGAAGCGCAGTTTGAGGCAGCTCAAATAGCCCTCAATGATGCCGGGATACTACGTCAGACCTGTCTGGCATCCCCCTGGTTAAGTCAGTGTGGTCCCTGACTCTCCTTTTTAAATACACCTGAGTGGCTAACTGACCTGGCCACTTTTCAAGCCCGGACTTCTTGGCCAACCTCCCCCTTGATCAAGCTATCGTTCAATCTGCTTAATTACAACTTTCCCTGATACAGACCTTTTTGCCAAATGAACAATCAACTAATGGAGTACAACACTGATAGTTCATCTAAGCAATAAAAACCAATTAAATACAAAAACAAAATAAACAATGTTTCATATAAAAAAATTAATTAACATTCAAATCACCACCATCAATCTCCCGGATAATGCTAATACGAGCAGATCACACTCCCTTACATACGTAAATGTCGCAACGAAAACAGAGAAAAAATTTTAACCATTTAAAATCAACAAAATATAAAAACCAACATTCAGAGAATAATTCATATTTACACCCTATTTTGAACCAGCACACCCCCCCGAGTGGAACACTAAATGTACTTTATCAAAAATAGATTTAGCTCATATACTAATCGAACACAAAATAGCCCACGTAAAAAATTAACTTTTTGCAACAAATAAGGACGATTTTATGAAACGCCTTGGTACTTTACTCGGCGCCGGTTCGATTATGTTATGCAGTACACAAGCATCAGCCTCGATCGAATCACATGCGCTTCTCAATCAGCAGCACCTATGGACGAAACTTCCGACCACTGTGCATGCCGAGGCGCCTGGCGCGTCGGTAGTGTCAGTACATTCAAATACCGGGCTATCCTATCAATTGGAAAAAGTGATCGGAGAGCACCCACGATATGAGCACTATCAAGCTTACTTTCAGGGCGTGCCTGTACTGGACAGTCGGTTAGTCGTTGTACGAAATCAACAAGGCGAGATCATCCAGAGTATGGGGAAATTACTCAGTGGTTCCGTTCAGCTTGTGGATATTGCTTCGCAACATAACATTGACCTGCTGCGAATAGCGTCCGAGCTCTATGCAGGCAGGCAGCCAGAGATTGACAGTACTTCAAAAGCTTACCTGCTAACTCAGGGCCAGCTCCTGAGCGTGACAGTCCTACAGGTCCGCCACAACGGACTTAAAGAGCAAGTTATCCTCGACAACAGTCAGGGCACTCTGGTTCGACGTCAATCATCTGTTTCATTTTTCACGTCACCGAATCTGAATGATTATGTTGCCGGAGGTGGAATAGGAGGAAACGATAAGCTCGGTGCTATTTGTTATTCACCACGACCAGAGAGCATGCAAGCCTGTACCGCATACCGCTTTGATGAGTACACCCCGATTGGGGAACGATTGATGTTCTCAGACAAGGACCCAGGTGCAATCTTTGCGCAATTCGATGGTTATCCGCTAGTCGTAAAAAAAGAACAGGATATTTGTCGACTGGAGAATCCTTACCTGACCACTTTTGACGCCAGAAACAACGACACCCAGGCCGTGTCTTACGCATGCGGTAGTAACAATGAAAACTTCGATAGTGTTGCGGTAGATGATAACTTTTACACTTGGTTCAGCTACGACCCAGCTACCGAGGCACATTTTAATGCTGGTCTGGTTATGCAGTACTTTCACAAGCAGCTCGCTCACCTCTATCCGTCACAGTCTTCAGATTGTGTCTGGAGTGGATACTGCATCAAACCTCTCAAGCAAAAAGTGCATAGTAACACCATTCACGGTCCCAACATGGCTTTCTGGGATGGTGAATATGTCAACTATGGTTCTGGCGATGGGTTCTATTTTTATTCTCAAGCCACTTTGGGCATTGCTGCACACGAGATTGCCCATGCTATTACGAGCTGGAATGCCGGCATTGGGCCAGAAGGCGTTGACGGGGCCATTAATGAAGGTTTTTCCGATCTCGCAGCCATTGCCGTATTAGACTACTTTCAAAGCAATGCCGGCGGTACGTACACACAGTCAGAAGCCTTTACAAAACAATTTAATGAACAACCCGGTCAGTACAACCAAAACCGTAAATGGTGGTTTGGATGGGGCGCGATATATGAAGATAAGGCCGCTCGTTTCTATGAACTTCCCTCTTGGGACGGCACCAGTATCGATCATGCCTCTGACTTTTCACTCGCCAAAACCCCGCATGCCAACGGGGGAGTACTACGTAAAGCATTCTATGAACTGGTAAAAACTAAGGGATGGTCAATTCAGGATGCCTTTAAAGTGTTCCTGCGCGCGAACACGTCTGGCTGTATGTTTTCAAACATGAGCCTGGACGAATTCGGTTATTGTGTGGTTGCACAGGCGCCCCACATTAACATCAGTAATAAAAGCGCCATACAGCGCAAAGACGATGTCACAGATGTATTACTCGGTGTCGGCATAGTCGCAGACAGCAGCCTCTCGACTTTAGAAGCCAATACTCGAGTCAGTTATAACGAAATAAGCTACGACATCAGCCACCTGAACATTGATTCAATTGAAAAAATTAGCGCACAATGGGGCGATGGCACCAGCAGTGAATGGCACCAGGGCAGTAACCAGCCAATCTACCCGTTCCTGCAACAAGCACATCAGGTGCCAGACGGCACGCTGACCAGAGCAGCCATCACTGTCGAACTCACCGGAGAAGGCACACGTTCAGCATATCGCCACTTCTTCAGCCGGCCAGCCAATGTCAGTTGCCCTCCCTATCTGAATACATCAAAGGTACACACAAACAGCCTGAAGGTCGCAGATCACGCTACCCTGTTAACAACAGGCGACTACACCTCCCTGGTTGACAGCCGTATACCTTTGGCCAGCAAGCGCAGCTACAACCTGACCTTTGACAAAGACCTGAGCGGGAAAAAACTGACGATACTATATGACATCAACAAAAATGGGCAGTTTGACTACACTGAAAAGCTAGTCGGCAATACGACTATCTCAGGCAACACCGCCACCTTTGCCCTAAACGACAACATTCCGCAGGGCATAGGCCTGATGCGCGTTGCTATTTCAGACGTAAAGTACTCTTTTATAGATAGCTGTGGTGTCGTCGATGATGGCCAGGTGATAGACCTGATGATAGACGCAGACGCGCCAAACCTGCCTGTGGTTGCCGACTTTAGCTATCAGTTGCTCGACGATAACCGGGTAAAGTTCACAAACAACAGCACAGTAAATCAAGTTAAACAGCCTGTCTACCGCTGGAATTTTGGCTTTAACAATCAAACCAGTAATGATGAAAACCCAATCATTCAATTTCCACAGGACGGCGGTACATTCACTGTATCACTCACGACCCGTTATCAGGATGGCAGTGACAGTGACTCCGCAACTCAGACACTCACTTTGCAACCTGTATCCAGTTGCCCTGCTCAAATTACTGAGCCCGCTAATGCAGACGCATTTTATATCGACAAGTTAACTTTCAATTACTTTGGCACTGTATTACATACAGTTACTGAAGCTTCAGGTTTCAATGCAACCGGATATACACTCACGGCATCGAGTGGTTTTTCTCATGTAGGCAACAGAACGATAAAAGTCGTGGGATCGACCAATTTATTGCCACGCTCTACCATAGACAGTCTGTATGGCAACAATCAAATTGGTGCTCGTTTCACCATCTGGCTGGATAAAGATCACGACGGAAAGTTCAGCAAGCCCGAAGGGCATTATGCCATGAACGATTACAGCTACGATTACTATAAAACGGACTGCGAGTATAAACCTGACGGTAAAGAATACTGCCGTGTTACTGCCAGCAGACTGTTCCGTTTACCCAGAGTAGACGAAGACAAAACATTCACTCTGAGAGCAAAATTTGAGGAAAACCCTCAATACCCCCTAAAGCAGGATGCTTGTAAATCCTTCACTTATGGAGAAGTTGAAGACATTCAATTCACAATTACCAAAAAGTAATGACCACTTTGTGCTCGCAGTTAGCTAGGTAGGGATCCTCCTGCCTACGAGCCTTTTTATTAAAATTTAAAAGGAAGATTGTATGAAACTGGTAAGCCTTGCAGTTGCCGCTGCACTGGGAGGAGCTTCTTTTGCTTCTTTGTCAGCGCCAATTGCTTCAAACACTGAAAACTACCCTCAGCATATTGCTGAATTTCAGCAACTCGGAGAGCTTGATCAAGCCAAGCAACGTTTGGCCAGACATGGTATCACTGAAAAAAACCGCCCATTCTTATTTCGCTCAATGCGACAAACCATTAATCAGAATGCATTCAGCGCAATGCCCACTCTGAGCGCAATGCATGCTCCGACAGCAGATATCATGGCGCAAGAGCAGCCGTCAGAATCGAACTGTAGCACTGGCAAAGTCTGTTCGTTTCTCAAGCACATGGGCATTCGTTCAATCACGCAAGAAGACGGTCAGGAATTTCTGGCAATAACCGCCGTAAACAGTGAGATCAGCACCACGTACTACACCCTGATTGACCTGACCTTGTTTAATGAAAAGGGTGAGGAGCTGGTCATGCCCAGCTTCACCGAATACTTTGGCCAGGGCACCTCAGATGCACCTCAAAAGCGAGTCAGTGTGGCGTCATTGGGTAAAATGAACGATGTGCTTCCCAAGCTGGTCAACTCAGAGCGCATTTTTGCTGATGCATATGTCATCGTGTCCTATGAGGGCCCCAATGGCGAAACTAAAACAGAAAACCGTCACTCTGTGATCGAATACTCTCCAGAAACCTTATTAGCTGAGCTTGGAATTTATAAAACATCAGATACAGCCACACAAGCTCCCGGCGCTCAGGCCGGCACAACCACCTCCAGCACTGTGATGCCGCCAGGGTATGCCCGCGCTGGCCAAGCTATTTTGGAAACTGAAATTATTCACCCTAAGGATACCAAAGAGATTAGTACAACAAAGCCCGCAACTAACCGGATTAAAATCTGCCTGAACCGTGACTATGGTGACTGTGATTACGACGCCAAGTACGACCCGGGTACGCCCAATGAAGATTTGAAATTATTGATCCCATTCAAAGGTCATCGTGAAGTTTTTGGGGAAGTGACGAAAATTTACACACCTGATTTTCATCAGCTAGCGGTCGAGTATAACGAAGTAACGGATAAAGGGACTATCAAAGGAACCACAAAACTGGTTGTTGATAAAAATAACAAGCCTATTGTCGAAAAGCCCACAGGTATCAAATATGGTTCTGACATTTTTATTCAGACTCGCGAAGGTGGGGGCGCCTCGCGGATTGGCGATGAGTACAAAGGCGCTGATGACACTAATTTGTTTTCGAGGTATATAACCCTGGAAAAAGGGGTTAAAACCATAGACAAACGTGACTATCCATATACCCGTATCTCATGGGATATTCCCAGAAACTCGGGCGTATTTGGAGACGCCACGTTATATGGCCGCTACCAGGATGCACATTGGATCATGAACCTGGCAGTCGAAGTAGAACACAAACGTGGGCCTCGCTCCTTAATCCGTCACTACACCTATATCACAGGCAGCTCAAAATTGCCGGATTATACCAACTGGGTAAGCGTCGAACATCCACCAATGCAAGTGGTCTACAGCTGTCTGGCTAAAGGCTCATTAATCATGCTTGCCAACGGTAAGCAGGTACCGATCGAGCAGCTCAGTGTGGGCGATACCGTGCTGGGAGCCAGCCAGTTCGCACCAGAACAGCATATTCCGCTTGAAATAGAAGACATTTCAGTGGGTGTAGAAGCCATCCCTATGGTCCAGCTGACGACCGCCTCAGGAAAAACCCTATTGCTGACCGAATCACACCCGGTAGTTACAGTTTCAGGCCTGTCAACGTGGGCCAATAAAGTGAAAAAAGGCGACCAAATCCGCACTCAAAGTGGCGTGGAGATGGTTACAGATGTCGAAGAAGTGAAATACAACGACAACGTCTACAACCTGAAACTCAAGCGCACCGACACAGACGAAAAACATGTCACGGGTGAAACCTTTACCATGTTTGCAAATGGCCTGCAGGTGGGTGACTTAGCCATGCAGACCGACAATGAGTTTTCAGACAGTGAAGTGACGACCCAGGATGTACTCAATAACCTCCCTGAAGCATGGCATCAGGATTATTTGAACAGCCTTAAAAACTAAGGACTAAGCGACAGGAGGCCCGCAAGGGCCTCCCATGGAGAGACCAAATATGAATTATGCAAAACTCATTCAAGCCATATTGGCATGTACAGCTTTACCAGCGCTTGCGGCTCCTCAAATGATACCCGCACAGCTCAGTGAAGCACAGAGCCAGGCTGCAACATCGAGTGCCGTCGACCTCGCGCCACTCGGCAGCGCCTTTCAAAGTAAAGGCAATATTTTACTTGGATTAAAGTCAGTTGATGGGCAAACAGTTGAGCATCTGGGCAATACCAATATTGACTTTCGTGTTGGCGTCGACCTTGGTTATGAACAAGCGCTAAAATTGATTGATGGTAAAGTGGATATCGGGTTTAAGTTTCCAGCCATACGCGTTGATGCAGGTGCAAACTATGCTAAGGACATCAGCGCCGACAAATATACGGGCACTTATACCGTCTATTCATCCATTAAGCCTAAATCACGGATCCTGATGCCCGCTTCTGATGCCGGGTATCAGCCCACACAGGCGGCGTTAGATCTTGCTACTGCCTACCCTGGCGATAAAGCCAAAAACCTGGGGGATGGTTTCGTACAAGGCTTTGCCTACGGCTCAAATGTCGTGATCAACATGAAGATCGATTACCGAAACGAAACCGACAAACGCACCATTGGCGGCTACCTGAGCGTGGACTGGATTGGCAAAGTCAGCGTAGATGGCGAGCTGCAAAAGCTGGATGATGAAAAACGTCGGTCAGTCAAAATTACCATCAGTGGCTTTCAAAGTGGTGGAGATCCAAACCGTCTGCTGCAGATTATTCCAAACGGGATCATGCGCTGCACTTTGCTCAATCCAGAGCCTTGTTTCAACTTGTTTGAATCCGCAGTTCATTACTTAAAAACAGACTACTTGCACCAGTTCGATTATTTAGATGATTACAACATCACAGATACCTATGTCGCTAAATATCTGGACTCTGGAGCGGGCCTGCAACAACTGATCCCTCAAGATGGTTATCAGGCCACCAACTACATGACCAAGCTGGTAGTCAAAGAACTCACTGCACGCTGGATTGAAGAGCGCCTGACGTATCGCCGGGCAAAAAACCTGCAGCGTTACTATGAAGCTCAGTTTACCAGAGAGCAACAAAATAAACTGTCAGCAATTGAATCTGCAAGCCGGGCAAATGCCAACCTGTTTGCCGATCTGGTCGATTACTGTGAACGTAATCCGGAAGGCACTTACTGCATCGATTACGAAGCAGACAACATGGCGTACTACCAAGATTACAGCGCTATTAGTGATGTTTTAAAGTAAGGACACACAATGATGAATACAATATATAAGTTATCTAAGATTGCCTTGCTTACAGGCTTGTCTTTTGCGGCCACTAATGCCGCTGCCAACACAGCTGAGGAAGCCGGCTATAGTCAGCTGGGTGATCTGCTGACTATGACAGAAGCCAAAGGCCGGTATGAGTGGCTAAAAAAATGCTACGACGGGCTTTTAGTAGAAATGTGGGAACAGATGTATGACTCACGGAACATTGTTAGCAAAGAGCAAAAACTCAACCAGTTAAAGCAACTGTGGCTTTCGGATACCGCGCTTGCAGCAGGCAAGGCCCAATATCTGACGTTTGCCAATGAAGACTTCACCAACCCGTATAACTGGACTGCGGGCACCAGTGCCACGGACGCGTGTACTACGATGCCACCAGAATACAAAGCGGTTGCGTTAAAGACCTCTTTATTGGCCCACAACTATTGTGCAGTCAACAGCTATGACAACGAATGGGAATGGATAGAGCAAGTCAAAGTAAATGACTTTGTACATACCTCCGGTACCTCTAAGCACACCAAAGTTTCCGGCAAGGTGATTAACCTGCGGCCAAAAGGTGAAGCTGCCATTGAGATAAAACCGGGTCTGCTCGATCCCAACTACCCAACCTGGTTTACAGTACGAGTATGGATCGACTGGGACCACAATGGTCAGTTTGACAGCAATGAACTGGTTCACAATTCAACAACTGATTCCACCGTCAAATTCACGCTCCCCGTACCGACGGACACCCCGGAGGGGGTCACTATGATGCGAGTCACGCTGGATGCTGGGGGAGGCGTGAACAACGCCTGTGCCAACGTTCAGTATGGTGAAGTTGAAGATTACTTACTCTCAGTTCGTTAAGGAAAGATGATATGAAATCACTCTATTTATCAGTACTTGCAATGGTGTTTGCAGGACAAGGCCTGGCAGCTGAGCGACCTAGTGCTGCCATTTCAAGCTCAAATGTATCGGGCTCCGTGATATCCGGTCTGATCAATGACCATGTAGCGGTAGGCACAGCCTATGACAGTCAGACAAAACGTTTTTTAAATGTACACCCGGTGGCGGGTGTCATTGATGAAAGCTATGGTAATACCGAGCTCAAATTTAAAACCGGCATCGATATGAGCTATGACGATGTCCTCAATACACTCAATGGTAGCGTAGATGTAAACGTTAACTTCCCTGTTATACGTGTCTCTGCCGGTGCCTCGCTGGCAAAAGAGATGGCATCCAGTTCGTATTCCAGCTCTTACACTTTCAGTGCATCCAGCACACCGAAAAAACGCCTGTATTTGCCGCAAGATCAAAACGCGGGATATACGCTGAGTACGGTTGGTCAGGATATTGCGAACAATCATCAGGCCAAATTGCAGACACTTGTCGGAGATGAGTTTGTCACCGGCATTGAATATGGCGCAAGCGTATTCGTGAACCTGAAAATCGATTACGGCAGCAGCAAGGATAAATCAGACATCGGTGGTTACCTGGATGTGGATTTATATGGTGGCGTCTTTAATGTCGGAGGGCAACTTAAGTATCTCAAAGATGACACCAAGTCCTCTGTTAAGATCACAGTCCGCGCGATCCAGCACGGCGGTGATCCCAAGCAACTACTGAGCGTTATTCCAAACAACATCATTACCTGTTCTTTGGATAACCCAACCCCCTGTTTTGACATGTTTTACGAGGCTGTCAGATACGCAAAAAGTGGTTTTAATCAACAGTTAAATTCACTGAGTGATTACAACGTAGTGCGCTACTACACCACTCGCTACGAAAACTCATCGCTGCCGCTGCGCGCTTTGGTACCTGAATACCAGGTCGTGCGAAATGCTACCAAATGGCTGACCGCAGACCTGGAAGACGACTTTAAACAGGCAATGCTTGATGAACAGCGTGCGCAGAATCTGCTGAACAGCTACTTTGCTTATCTGCCTGAGCCACAACGTACTGCTGTAGAGGAAATTAAAGATAAGGCCTACAACAATGCCTGGTTTTTCTTCAATGCTGCAAAGTCCTGTCGCGATAACCCTTTTGGTAATTCATGCGAAACCAATATTAAGGATATGAAAGCGGCTTGTGAGAAGCGCGGAAACAAGTGCCCGGCGACCTATGATGTCACTCAGCTACAACTGCCTAGCAGTAATGAGTTTGACTGGAAGCAATGTGAGTATGCCCGCCAGGAAGCCGTTCGGGCAGGCGCAGTCAGTGAAGAGGACAGCGCACGCTTCAGAAACATGCGCTGGGCACCGACTTTCATTGATGTCACGTCTCCGGCCAGGGGCATCCTGGACTGGCGATTATGTGAAGGCGCACTGACCACGTACGGTACAGCGTTTGAGCAATAACCTGCCATGATCAATCGCGATGCGTTCATTCGCATTGCGATTTCTTTTCAGGGAGCGGATATGAAAAGCTTTTTACCTTTATTGTCTCTAAGCTGTGCCTTCGCCGCCCAGGGACAGATTTATTACAGCGAAAAAGTCGGCGTCAACGACCTTGGCCGGGCCTTTGACCCCTCAATGCATCAGCTCAAAGATGCTTGCCTACAGGGAACACCAACGCAGCATACTGAATTCAGTGGCAGCATGGACTATCTCCAGCGTGCAGATCAAACCTTGATCAAACGTCGAACTTTTGGTGAAGTGCACGGTGGCGTCAACCTGTTTATTATTGCGGGCAGTGTGTCCAGCTCTATGACACACCGCAATGCCACCGACCAAAATACGCTTACCTCACAGCTTCATCTGAAATTTGAAGAGGGTTATAGCACGTTAGAAAACCGACAGGTGAAAACGGATGTAAACCTTCGGGACTGCGGCAGCCACTTTGTTTATCAGGTGAATTATGGCAGGGATCTGTTTATCAATACACGCCTGCATTTCAGAACCGAGGAAGATTACAAACGCTTTGTAACTCAAACCAAGACTCGCCTCTTGTTTTTCAAAAAGACCAAAACCAAGGTCAAAGAATTCGAGAAGTATGCCGAAAATGCGGTATTCAACGTCGATATTAACTCAAACGGGCCGCTTCCGGCAAAGCTGCAACAGCTCCTGAACGAGCAACCGACCTATTGCCGGGGGAGCGATATGACACCATGTCTGCAAACGCTGGAAAAACTCGTTAACTACAGTTTCGACCCGGATGGGCTGCAATTCGATTTGACTGAGCTTACAAAAGTACCACGGAGCTTTGTTGTAAAAAGCTATCAGGAGTCTGGTCACTTTAGTGCACATAACTGGCAACCTGTAGTGAGTAATACAATGCACGATGTAACCTGGCACAGAGCTGAGCAGCGCTATGGTGAGGCAGTCAGACGTGTAGCACGTTTTAGGGCATTTCTGGCAGTTGCCAGTGAAGCCGAAAAGCCGGCATTGGAAGCTCAGCTTGAAGCAGCGCAAATAGCACTTGATGACGCTCAGAGGCTACGCAAGAATTGTATTGAGTCACCCTGGATGAGTCAGTGTGGCCAGTAAAGTTTGCACTTTTACGCTATTTAAGTGGCTAACTCGTTTAGCCACTTTGTCAAAAGTTCCCTTCATACTGAAAAATCCTATTCGACTTTAGTCCAATCCGATTGCACTCAAAATTGATTTATGTCAACGTCGTGCTCAATAAACAAAAAATAATACATAACATCAACAGAGTAGTAAGTGATGACAACAACCATAAAACTTTCGCCAGTTGCACTGGCACTTTTTGCGTGCTCCGTCGCAATGGCAGAACAATCTAACGAACAAAACATCGAGACCATTTCTGTACTGGGCTCCAAAGTTTCAAACCGGACAGCAACCGAGTCCACCTCACCCATTGATATCCTGGATACCGATCAACTCAATAAAGGGGGGTTTACTGAGCTTGGGCAAAGCCTGCAAGCCATCGCGCCGTCGTTTAACTTTAGCCGAACCCAGGTTTCTGATGGCTCAGATCTGTTCCGTCCGGCAACACTAAGGGGATTGCAGCCAGACCAAACTTTGGTACTGATCAACGGTAAACGTCGTCATACCCAGGCGATATTTGGCCTATCCGGCACAGTCGGTGCTGGCGCCGCGGGTACGGATATGAACTCTATTCCGATGATGGCGTTAAAAAATGTCGAGATCCTCAGAGACGGTGCCGCGGCACGTTATGGCTCCGATGCCATTGCTGGCGTGATCAACCTATCGCTCAATGACAGTACTGGCGTAACCACCGGGTTTGTTCAGGCAGGCGCTACTGGCGAAGGCGATGGTGATACCTATTCACTCGGCCTTAACCGGGGCTTTGAGCTGGGCAGCCAGGGAGGCTTTATCAATGTCTCTTTTGAATATCGCGATGCCGATGGTACCAACCGGGCTGAGCGCGACACCGGAGGCTCCTCAACCATTGCACCTGGCACTTTATCCGATGATGTGCGCTGGAAGCAGGGTAATTCTGATAGTGAGTTTATCTCTGTGTTCTATAACGCTGCGTTGCCTGTGGGCGATAAAGAGCTGTATTCATTTGCCGGCTTCTCAAATCGGACCGCTCTTGGAAACGGCTTTTACCGCGACTTTAATCGTGCCGAGCGCAACGTGCCGCAAGTGTATCCGGACGGTTTCCTGCCTAGGATCGATAACGAAGCGCAAGACCTGTCGTTTGCTATCGGCCTGAAAGGCGATATCAATCCAGACTGGGCATTCGATGTATCCAGTGTATACGGTGAAAACCAGTATGACTATTCGTCGTCCAATACCATCAATTCATCTTATGCGGCTGAGTATTTGGCGAATAACCCAACAGCTTCAGCACAAGACATCGCTGATAACGCTGGACCCAGAGGCGGCTACTCTGGTGGCTTCAGATTCGACCAGTGGACCACTAACCTGGATATCAGCGGTATTATTGACATAGACGGTGGCGAGCCGATTTACCTGTCGGTGGGTGCCGAATACCGCAAAGAAAATTATGAGATTGTCCCGGGTGAAGTGGCGTCTTATGCATGTGGCGTATCGAATTCTGACCGCTCTTTCCCGTCTGTGATTGATGCTGAAATTTTCGCCGACTGTGGTTTTCAGGCCTATCAGGGACTCAGACCCGGTGCCGCCAATAAAGCCGATCGCTCCAGTCATGCCCTGTATATTGAAGCTGAAACACTGCTTAACGAAGACTGGCTGATCAGTGCAGCGCTGCGCTACGAAGATGTATCAGATTCCAATGATGATACCATCTGGAAACTGGCAACCCGCTATGAACTCACTGAAGACCTGGCAGTGCGCGCTGCTGCATCAACCGGTTTCAGAGCACCGTCATTACAACAGTCCGGTTATACTGCCTTTACGACCACTTTAGGCGGAGATGGCACACTCGCAACATCTTATACAGCCACAGCAGGCTCACCTTTCCCAGCAGCACTGGGCGTAGATGGACTGGATCTGGAGTCCTCAGACAACTACAACCTGGGTCTGGCCTGGGACGTCAGCAGCGATCTGTCCGTTACTTTAGATTTTTATCAGATCAAGATTTACGATCGGATCAACCTGGGCAGCTTCATTGGCGTCAACAGTGATGAGCTAGACGCCTTCCCTGCTGCCAACACGGCATTGACCGCAACGGGCGCAGTGCAGGGCAACTTTTTCTCTAACTCACTGGATTCAACCACTCAGGGTGTTGACTTCATCGCTTCTTATTCGACGGTAGTCGCCAGCGGAGAACTGGATATCACCTTTGCTGCCAACAAGAATAAAACAGAAATTGATAAAGTGAACGCGCCACAGGGGATCCCTGAAGGTATCGTCCTTGATCAACAAAGACGCTCATTCCTGACCCATGGTCAGCCAAGGGAGCGGGCAACGCTAACCTTTGATTATCAACAGGATGACTGGAATGCTCTGTTACGCTTTAACTATTTTGGCAAAACCGAGGTCACTTACTTTGCAGGCGGACACATAGAACTGCCTGATTTTCTGTCTCCAACCAACAGCTGGCAGGAAACCAGCGTGGTTGAATCGGCTGTTCTGGTTGACGTCAACATGGGCTATCAGCTAACCGAGCAAATCAATCTGTCTGCCGGTATTGATAACCTGTTCGATGAAACACCTGATGAGCTGGGCGAAGACGAAGTACTGAACTTCATCACCAATGGTGCGATGCGCTACCCATTGCGTGCCTTGCCCTATGGCTTCGATGGCATGACGTATTACGCCAAAGTGAGCTTTAGCTTTTAAACATGGAAAGGGGTGGTCACCACCACCCCTTGCTATTTCAGTACTGATATGGGCTTATCATCCGCCAATATGAGATGTGACCCGCTGGCTCATTTGCGGATCTTCTGCAAATTCACTCATACCCGGGCGCTTGTAAAACACTGTGCGGGTGTAGTTTGAAATCGCCCAGATCACCCCTTCTCTGTCTACATCAATATTGTAAAAAGCGCCAAACTTAACCAGCTCACCCTCTTTCAATGTGTACACACTCTGCGGGCCGTCATTGCTACCATACACACTGGCTACCAGATAAACCTGACCACTTCCCACTGCAATGTCTTTAAGTGTGCACAAATTTCCACACACAACTGACTGCTGCTCCCAACTTACCCCGTTAAACTTATACAGCTTGTCACTTTCAGTAATCGCCCAAATGACCCCACCCAGTGCAACATCAATTTTAGTAATGACTTCGTTATTGATTCGGTAGTGACCTTCGAAGTTTTCCGTTGCATCATTAAATTTCTTTAAAGTACCATCACCGTTGACACAGTAAACATGATCCACTGTGAATGAGCTCACATCTGTTGCGCCCCAGCAGCCCGTCACAGGCTGCCAGTTGCTATCTTGATATCTGAATGCATTACCACTTTCTGAAATACTGAATGTCGCTCCTTCGTAGTATGCATAGCCAGGATCTTCTGGCGACGTACCAAAGTGATAGTGGAAATATCCACCAGAAGCCGCCAGCGCTTTTTGTCCATAAGGCAGCGCTTGTCGGTGCCAGCCACCAAATGAGTCGTCTTTTTGCACATAAGGTATGCCCTGATGGTCAATGGCAACACGTACGGGTGAATTGGTATGTCCTTCTGCCAACACCCCTGCCGACGACAAAGTAGTAGTCGCAATGAATAAAGCCTGTGCTATATGTTTTCTTTTCATTTCCTTACTCCTATAGGTTCAAGCAGACTCAGGTACAAATGAAACCAAAAAGTAGCAATATATTTGCACCTACAATCTAACCAGCATTATTTTCACAACATTTTTAACAAGCTGTGACTTTCACAACCTTGATTTCAATCAAGAGTAAGGAGCAGTTCCCAAAATTAATACTTCTATCAAGATAAAGGAGCATACTGGGAATAAAATATCTCCTATCGTTACTATTTCATGGAGTTATGATCAGTGGTAATCAATCAGTGATTGAGACAAATTGCATTGATCACGATATAATAAAAGTGAATAACATATTCCACCGAGTTGTTTTTTTGAAGCTCCCTTAATATCTCACATGAGAGTAAATTCGTTCATCCGGGTAGATAAAACTTAACTGCAACTCGCTATTAATTGCAATAATAATCGGTACAAATTAATAGCTCGAGCGCCATCACTTTCTCTCGCAATAATAAAAAAGCAATAAATACATCACATTAGTCAATTTAGCCTGACGCAATAAAGCACTTTTATTGCTTACTTTTTGGCGCTGAAATTCGCTTTTGACACTGATTTTTTGACTAATACTTATTCATTATAAGCAATTATAATTCGTTATATCATAACAAATAAATCACAAAAAAAGAGTTTTGCAACTTAATTGACACATTTGTTAACTTTAATTATATTCACTTTCCCCCCAGCCAGCCGAAGAATAAAAAATGAATAAACTGACATTTTCACTTATTTTTACAGGGATATTTATATCATATTGGCTTTTTTCTGGATCTAGCGCAGAAATTACACAAGCCCCTACTGTGCAAAAAGATGCGTTAATAGTGAATAAAAACGTAGTTAAGGCAGATCCCCTTGTTGTTTCAAGTTCACCCAAGCCCCAAATGAAAATTGCTTCAAACACAACAAAAGAAATCACGCAGGACGTAGAGCGAACGCCGCAGGATATTGGAGAAATAGCATCAATCTCTGATGACGCCAAAGCAGTATTAATAGAAGCGGGCGTGCTAGTAAAAGATATTAGTGAAGAAGCCTATGTCGAATTCAACCTGGCAGCCATGCAACAATTGGAAGTTGGAGATACCTTTGATTTAACCATTCCACAAACCACCGAAATGCATCGTGCAGAAGTCACTCAGGTAGATGTATTTCCCAACGGTGACAAAAGTGTTTTTGCAAAAGTAACTGGCTCAGGTAATCGCTTCCATAATTCCGTGATGACAGTGGGCAATGATGCCATTTACGGACAATTCACAGTCCCTTCTGGCAATTATGTTTTTGAATCCCATGGCAAACATGGCTGGATAGCCGCAAAACGCGACCTCTATAAGAATCATGTGGAGCACACGCCTCAAGAGCGTGCGCCTGCAGAAGGGGCAAAAGATCTCTTTTCCCCGCCTATCAACACTCAAACAACAAGTAAGAAGTAAGGAAAATCAATATGAAAAAAGCAATCTTAGCGACAGCGCTCACTTTGGCCTCAGGTTTAACTCAGGCCAACACAATTGATATCGCAATCCTGTATAGTGATGAAGCAGCTGCCAATACATCGAACATCCAAACGAAAATTAACCAGCTGATCTCATTTTCGAATCAGGTTTATAGCCAAAACGAAATTGACTTAAGACTTAACCTGGTCGCTTCAGCTTCTATCGGCAGTGCGCAGGTAACTGCTGACGAAAACTGGTTAAATGCACTGACGGACAGCGCGTCCATCGCACAATATCGTGATGCAAATAACGCTGACATGGTTGCATTATTAGGTGTTGGGTCATCTGCAGGCAGCAACTTAATTAGCTGTGGTATTGCCTGGGTTGGTCAGGGCAGCAATGGTAATTTGTACTCATCTCAGGTCAATAAGATGTACTCCATCACTGCTGTAGACTGCGGTGCAACCACCTTTGTGCATGAGCTAGGTCACAACCAGGGTTTAACGCATGCCCGCAGACAAGGTGACACATCCGGTGGTGTATACACCGATGGTATGGGACATGGTGTATATAATGTATTTACCAGCATCATGGCGTATCCGCATGTCTTTGGTAGCGCAACACAATATGACTACTTCTCAAACCCTAACTGGACAGCGAACGGCTATCCTTTCGGTGTTGTAGGTGAGTCATACGCCTGGAAAACCGTGAATGCAACAAAAGACGACATTGCTAATATGAAATAGCAAACAGCCTGCGCTATTATCAGGCAAATGGAATAAGAGCGCTCGACGAGCGCTCTTTTTGTTTCATTAATTAAAAAGCCGGGTCAAGCTAGCAAGCTAAAATCAGTGATCACCAGAACTCATATCTATACGTGATGATACCGTTCAATGTAGCAGTGCAAATATCTGCTAACTTTGGCCCTACGAGGGAAGATCCTCGCAAGACCATGACTGACGTCCAACTAGTGAATGATGTATTCTGGCCTGTAGAACAAGTAAGCCTCTAAGTTATTGGTTAAACCAGTGGAAACGGCTTCTAATGAAATTGATACCTTTACAGCTTGAGAAGGCGCAACAAACTCTCCTTTCAATAGCTCCCAATTATCAGCATCAGGCCAAAAACCACTGCCATACGCCCTCTTACCTTTATCTTCACCAGAAGTGTGAAATCCTCGCACTTCACCTTTACCGCCTGCAAAATAAGCAGATTTCATTGCGTGTGTTAAGCATGCATACTTAAATTGCTCTTTGGTAAGTTCAACACTCTGCTCAAGCAACGGTGTATTATTAGTATCGTAAAACGATACTCGAATGCTTGGCTTGGCTGAACAGTGAACCAGATCATCTTCCTTAATACCGGTAATATCCGACTTAAAGGCTACCGCTTCAAGTAGTCGGGCCCTGACCAGGGACTTGACTGATATTATCTGTCCGGATGAGATTGCAATGTTATCTAGTGTTTTGCTACTTACTTTTCCGGGAGTGGTATCGTGGTTAGTTAGCATTATAATAGGCTCTTTTGGGAAAATATTATGATCTCCCTGGAAAGCTTTGGTAGCTAGCCCTTTGTTTTCCCTTGCAGATCGTGTTGTTTCAATGAAACTATACAAACTACGCAATTCACTGATCGACTCTATTAAATCCCATCGGTGGAATCTATCTGGTGAATTATCATCCTTTATATATCTTCCGGCTACACACGAGTTTTTCAACCCACGCGCATACTGAGAGTAACAATATGCCAAGCCCCCATTATCATCATAAAGAAAGCTGCGCTTCCCTTCTCTGAATTCTGGTGGGAACTGGGTCATAATATAGTCAGTATAGTAACTTAAATCACCATAGAAGCCATCCGTGTATTTAGTCTCTCCATGCAGTCTAGATGTGTATGAGGAGTAGTCAAAGTTTTTAAAATGAGGATGTATGACGTGACCTGGATCCGTCGAAAGCAGCCCAAAATCTCTTTCATTATTAACTATCGGTTTACCCAATGCTCTAATATACTCAATCATGAGTGAATATTTACTTGCATCAGACTCAGGAAGCTTATTAAACAACCCTCGCACGTACCAATCTAGTACTTCTCTATCAATGGCCTCATCACTCATATCCCCGCTTTTTTTGTTGCCAAATCTTCGTGAAGTTGCATTCGGCTGGAAAAACACCTGGTCAAAGTGCTCAACAAAACCACCAGCCTTTATTGAAGAGAAACGAGTAAAGCACTCTTCTACCTTTTTATCACTTTTTTCACAGGTAATTTCAGAAAACTTTTTGCCTGGCGATGCATGTGTTTTGAAATCAGCATTTACTGTACTATAAACAAAAGCAAGGTGCTGGAGCTGACCTGATGTGCCAGGATTATTGGCTGTAAAACCATTGAGATAGCGTTTAATTTCTTTCAGATAATCATTAAATGCCGAAAGGCAGGCTTCATCTGTTTTTAATGCTTTACAGACGCTTTCGTTTTTCATACCAGATGATTCTTGACCCCACTTAAAACCTGCGAGTCTTACATTAGTTATTTCGCCTCTTTCTTTGACGTTTTCTAAGAAAATACTGTACTGCTCAATAACTTCATCAATATAGTACTTTGTTCTTTTCAAGTGCAAGCTGTAGTCAAAGCTATCAGCAGCGCCCGGCTCTATATAGGGGGCAGGAAGAATCAGGTAAACACCTCTTGGCGCGTCAGTACCCTGAGTTGTTTTATGAATAGCATCAAATATCGAAACTCTTTTGCCATTTTCATCAGGTTTAAACAAGTATTTAGTATTAAATTTTGAATTATTCAAATCAGCTAAATCAAGTTCAGACTTTACGCCAAATACATTATCAAGAAACTCTCTCCAGAAATGTCTGCTATTGACCGTTGTCAACGGAGCAATAAGCCCATCACTTTCATGGAAGGTATTTTCAAGACGATTTACTGTTGTGGTGTCCTTGTCATACTTTCCTAGGTTATTCCAAAGCACAACACCGTCAAATAGTACTTTTGACGTTTCCGATTGCGCAGCTACGCCGTTGTTTGCCTTGAGGTTACCTTGTGCATCATCAATGGCGTAGGGAAACATGTATGCTTTTATTAGCTCATAACCATCTACTTCATAGAAGTAATGCGGACCCCTGGCGGGAGCTGTTCCTGCAGTTCCAACCTTGGCTCTTGGCCATAGTTTATTGTATACATTCTGTTGACTACTATCCGTTTCAGCATGAATTGCGACGATGTGAAGCGGAGTCCCCTCGAAATAGACATTGTTATCCCATTTAACTAGCTTTATTGTTGGAGCAGAATTAGTGTCAGTTACATACCTACACTGATTATACATATTGCAGGCTTTCAACTTCACTCTTACACTCTGATTTGTTTTATAGTTCGTATTATTTATGTTGTTACCGAACTTAAACCTAACATTACTCCCTACATTCTCAGCGTTATAAGAGCCTAAAAGGCGGTCACCTTCCGCTAAAACATCAACCTGATAAAAGTTAGCATTTTTTATTTGTGAGATGTTCCACGAAAGATATTCATTTTTATTGTAGTACGGGTCAATTATTTTATTTCCTGAGCCATGCTCATAATTAAAGGAGGCATTACCTTCGACTTCCGCGCTGCCCGCCACATTAATAGTATGATAGCTTTCTGTACATGGTAAGTTTAGGTTACAAGCAGCAATCTTATATGTATGCCTACCCGGGTTACTAGAACGATGCGTGAAAAAAAGGTTCTTTCCTGAGTACAACTGTCGACCATTTAGAGAAACCGTGTAATATCCGGATGGGATAATACCTCCAGCAGGATCCCAGGTAATATTTACCGCTTCATTGAGTTCAACATCTACTTTCTCAGATGTCAGGTTTCTAACAAAACCTGGAGATGCATAGATATAGAGGCCAGTCGTTGCTGCGGAGCTACATTTATCTTGTGAATTGCAAGCCTGAACAGAGAATGATTGTCTACCATAGTGTGCGAAGTTCAGCTCTTTACTCTGACCACTAAAATAAGCGCCATTCAGTTTATAATAACTTACATACTGCCCCCCGGACTGGGGATTCCATTTCAGCACAAAATTTTTATTTACCGGCTGGTAATAGTCATGCGATTCGATAACAGGTGCGCTTGGAATTGGTAGATCTCTTATTTCAACACATTGCTCATTATTTATATTAAATAACCCGAACTTGCCCTCATTCGAGTTCCATCCCCGAACAATAAAGCACCAACGCCCTGTCTGATTGAGCGAAATTGATGTACCTGAACCTCTATGGTCCTGGAAGGTGTAACTGCCCCCGTTTAACCGGTAGCCTATTTTCACAAAAGAAAAGTCAGCAAATGAAAATCCTGGAAGAGGAGACCAAGAAATATTTGTAGGATTATTTAAATATCCGGAACTTGGTACTGAAATAGAATGGGTTACCTTACCGACTACGGTATTCGCCGAAGCAGGAAGTGACAATGATGAAACGAACAAAATTTTCGACATCGTCAGCCAGCTTTTATTTGACATTTTAAATTTCACAATTTTCCCTTTTTATTTAAAACCATCTCAATTGTACCTATTTACTCCATTTCTTGACAGCTGTAACATCACTTATATTTAACCAAATAAACTTCCGTCAAACCTGACGCACTAAATATAAACAGTTTTATCTATTAAAGTACCGCCATTCCTTCAGCCCCCAATAATTGTATGCGAAAAGCCATCAGGCTTTTTTCAGCCAGCTATACTGGCTGCTTAAATTTCCAGCCAGGCCTACTCGGCTTGACATCGCTGGAGCCTCCAGGCGTCTTTATATTTTTTATGATTATGTTATGAAGAAGCAGTTACACTGGGTTATACGCAAATACGTGCGCTTGATACATCAGCCTCAATTGTAAGGGGATCCTCAAGCGCCTGATCAACTGGGCGGTGATGAAGTAGTGAATTTCATCACCAATGATGCGATTGGCCAGCCATTACGCGTTGCCCTGCGGCTTTGATGAAATAACGTACTACGCCAAAGTGAGCTTTAGCTTTGAATTTCCCTTAGGGTGTTGTGCTTGGTCATAGCGCCCTGTCCCCTTTACCCGCATTGCATCGTCGCTTCGTGCAAAACCGACCCTTGCTTATTTATTTCTGATGTCACAGAGATCATTGGACAGGATATACATATAACAAAATAGAATAAGCATATTCCTTTGTTCTTAATTCATGTACAAGCGCTCAAAAAATTAACCAAGATAATAAAATAAATGTCCTCTCATCGGTACATATCTGCTTATAAAACAGCCGTCACAAAAATATAAAGTCAATTATCCACAACAAACAACTATTCCAATTTATAAAACAAAACCGCCCAATGAAACAAAACAGAAATCCAACGTTAATAAAAATAAAATTGACAATTTACCACCCTAAATATCAAATATATCTCGATTCTAATGAATCACCTTAAACCAAACCTTAAAAAGGATTATAAAGATGAAAGTTAGTTCTATTGGAAAAATTGCAACCCTGATTTTATCTTTCACCACTTTAAGCGCATTTGCTGCACAAGATGCTGCAAATTATATGGAATATAACCTGGGAGACAGCATCTACAGAATTCCTGCTTCACAGGCTAAAAATGTAAATGAAATTATCGAATTAATCGATAGTCAGAACGACGTATCTGAATATGGCGTTGTAGCGTTAAAAGCTGATATCCCTAATGCTGCACTGTCAACATCTGACTTCACCATGCAAGCCGGCGGTACATTACGCCTGTACAGCACGTTCAACGCTGGTTACCTGAACGATTTCGACGCTGTGCTTTCTTACACTTGCCCAAACAATATGTTCATCAAGTCAGTTTCAAGCTACCACGACAATCGCCGCGAAGATCGCCGCTTCAACATCGAATGTGGCAAATACACCACTTCTGCCGGTGCTCGCCTGTATCGCAAATCTCTAAGCTGGACTGGCTATGTAAACTCATATGACCAGGCTTTCAACTACACCTGCCCTGCTGGTAAGTTCCTGGTAGGTATGTACAGTGTACACAGCAACAGACACGAAGACCGTGTATTCAAGTTCGCCTGTGCTGCTATGGCTGAATCTTCAGCAAGTGGTTTTGCTCTGAGTGCAGAGACTTGTTCAACAGTTGGTCCAACTAACTTCGACCAACCCTGGCACCTGGGTTCAAACGGCGCGTTAGTAGGTATGTCAAGCCGCCACAGTAACTCTCACGAAGATCGTGAAACATCAGTGTCTTTCTGTACTTCAGTATCAGACTGGTAATATCCGTCACTTTCGCAGGCATTAAGTAGTAGCCTGCTTTTAACTAATATAAAAACCATAAAAAATTAAAAAATTTAAAAATAAAAACCCACCAAACAACGACATTAACTTAAAAAAATAAAAACAGAAGAACAATAAAAATCTACCATCCCAACAATTAAAAAGTTAACCCAACCACATTATACTATTAACGTTTTACACTTGTAAATTCATCAACCCCCACCAAGGTATTCTACTTCACCAGACGATGAGCAGAACACGACGCCAGGCACCTCCACATGATATTTAAAAATAGATTCGCCAGGCACTGCTCGTTAATTATCCCAGTAAACAATATAAAATATTTACCCTCTTCTGTTACTCAGGTATAAAATACACAGCCCAACAGCCAGCTATGGGCTAGTTTTTCAGGGACTGATGAAAAGCTGCAACAATCAAAGCTGTTGAATATTGCGGCTTTGTCAGTTCTTTTGAACAAATCAAACTTGAATGGAAGGACCTTAAAACCATGATACAAAAAATAACGAAGCTCCTGTTTTTCGCTTCCTGCTTAGTGTTTTTATCAAGTATTAATCAGGCTCAAGCGAGTAATCATTGCGAGTCACCACTACCAAGCAGCGTCGACAGCAATAATACACTGATATTGCAAAGCAATTCTTTTTGGGAAACGCAAAACCTGGGTGGTTATAGCGATAGTGTTAGTGCCATTGTTGCCGATATGCCAGCAGAACTAAAAAACAATGTTGATATGAGCGACAAAAATCGAGCCGAGCAGCTGCGCTGGGCCGTGCGAGTCGCCAATAACATAACGCCAAGGCCTGCACGCACTAAGATTATGGTTGCATCCTGTGATTACAACTTCAGTGATTTATACGAAGCCCACCCGGATGCACCTGTTGATGGTATCCACAACGCATTTTTACCTAAGCTGTTTATAAAAGCGGACAATATCACCATTGAAGGGATGTCAAACCAGCCGACTCCGAGACTTTACTATTCAGGAAAAGGCTTTGATGGTCTACATCACGGAAGAGTGGTGTTGATGGTGCCAAGTAAGGCGCAGGGTATTACGATCAAAAACTTGTCATTTGAAGGAGATCACCACTGGAACCATATCCAAAATCCAGCTTATACGTTGCATGAAAATAATGACAATCTTTACTTTAATGGCAGAGATCGCCGTCTGTGGTCGGGCATGATCATGATTGGCCTGGCTGGCGGCAGTAATGATGTCACTGTCGATAATGTGACCATTTTGGATCCAGCAAGGGCTGGTATTGCTATTGTGGGTAATGCCACAATCCAAAACTCAGCAATCAAAGGCAGTATCCCAATAGCCCATACTGAGAATATGCTGTCTGAGCTACTCAGTGCTTCTGGCGCGCTGTCCGCACATCTCAATATCAACTCTGCGGGTATGGGTTTTCATTCAGGCATTGCCCAACAGTTTAGTTACGGACCAATACATGTCAAAAATAACACCATACAAAACTTTGTAGAGGGGGTTAACGGCAATGGGCAAGAATGGGTGATCACCGGTAACACCATAAAAGAAATTGCAGATCATGCAATCTATATTCTAAGCAACATGAAGCCTTCGATCATTGAGCACAATAAAATTGAAATGATTTTAAGTGCAGCCATTAAGCTTGGTGGAAGAACATGTCTCGATTCCGCTACTCAGTGTATGCTTCCGACCGACCCACTCGCTGAACAGACCCGGGCCGGTGCATACAAAACACGGATCCAGTTTAATACCTTTAAGTTAATACCCAGAACATCAGTATTGTTATCAGGTACTTTTAATACGATAGCGAATAACACGATTGTTCCATACAACCCTGCTGATGACACCAGTATCGGTAACTTCTACAACCCGCTTAAACAGCCCTCGAATGTCTATCCAGACTTTTTCTTTTCTACCTCTGGGGGCCAAACTCAAAAAGACGGTCAGGGGCACAACTACTGGACTAATCACTTTGCATACAACACTGTTGCTTTCAATACCAAAGGCAGCGAAGAGCTCTCTGTCTTCATAAGCCAACGTATGGGACACCGAGATCGCAGTATAGGTATGAATGTCATCAAAGGTCCTGGCCAGAAAGTGTATTTTCACGCTCGCAAAGATTCACGTTATGCACCTTTGATTTCAGTCTCTGCGGGCACAAGCCTGTATACGGGTGGAAAACCTGATTGTATTGACTGCATTGGCAATCCCGTTGCTGACGGATATCGTAGCAACTTGGAGCCATTGTGGGCCAAAGCAATCACCATGGAAAATTCAAATGGTAATGATGTCCCGCACCTTCTGGTGAAGCTAGATAACACAGAAGAGGATGTCTTTCTGATTGGCGAGTCAGGGATCCACGAAAGGATCAACGCAGAAAATCAAGCGTTGGATATCAAGGCAGTCGCTGATTTGGATGGTGACGGCATAGATGAGATTTACTTTCAGGACAACAGCACTGATTTATCTGGTGCAAGACTGTTTCTCACTGGATCTGAAGTAGAAAACAGGCAACTGAACGACATAGCAAACACACGCTGGACCTTTCATAATGCGAATCAGGACAACTTAGTTGCGAGTCAAATCGCGTCACTGAAAGGTGCAGAGCCAGAACAACTCATTACAAATTGGTCGGGAAGTAGCGAACTACTTGGCTCCGCTTTTGATGGCCTCGGCAATCCAGTTTCCGGTAACGAAATCTATCATGGCGCAAACAATACCTCCGTAAATAAACTACAGGCAGCTGACCTGTCTGGTGTTGGGGAAATATATAGTGCCAATCAGGAGCTGTATGTGGCGCTTGATGATAACAAGGTTATAGGTATTTACTGGGATGCACAAACGTCCAGCTGGAAAAATCAAACGGTCTATTCTGGTACGCAAACACTGTCACTCATGGAGCCAGGGCGTCTCAGAAGCACAGATCCTAAGCAGCGCATGTATCAGCGTTTTTCCAGCAATACCATTTATGAAAGCAGGCCGGCCAGTTCAGGATCACTCCCGGCATTTGGATCAGGTAGTTATTTTTATAATGGTTCCGCAACAAGTGACATGTTAGTTGCAGCGGATTTAAACAATGACGGCACACAAGAAATGATCAGTCACTTTAGTCAAGTCCCAAACAAGATCTATTATGGTCAAGAGCTAAATGGTGTACTAAACAGCACACGAGGAACCATCTATGATGGCTTCACCTCCCCTAAACTCATTACACCATATCACAGTGCTGATAAAGTGGAGCGTGTCATTAGCTTATTTAACCAATCCTGGGCTATCTACCTTTCTGAAGGGCTGCGCAGTAATGGCCATAACTATGTAAACTACATTTACAGCAAAGCATTGGCAAACACCCATTAGCATTACTTAAAAAAGGCTGGCAATCAAAAAGGCCTACACACTTGGTAGGCCTTTGCTGAAAAGCTAAGCATGCAACATAACCGCGCTCGCGCCGCTACGGGTGTTGGGAAGGACCTAGTTTAGTAAAAACAGCAGTAATTTTGTGTCTGCCATGTTTGTTGTCATTTTCAGTTTGCAAACATGCGTCACTTTTAAACCAGATTGGGTTATCAGAACTGCCATTACAAATTGTCCACTCCCCCTCCAAACCTATGCTAGCACTTGCTTCAGTCACAGCTTTGAAGATATCGTCAACAGCAGCTTGACCACCTTTTTTCTCTTTGTCGTTCTCTTTAACTGCTTTAATGAAAATCTCATTTACCGTCTCATCCAAGTGCACCAATTTGATGCTATTCTTACTATCTAGCTCTCGGGTATAGTTCTTTTTAATGTCAGCTACTTTCTTGTTTATGTTTGCCCAAGGGTTTTCATTTACAGTGCCAATTAAGCTATGGTAGGCGTCAAGTTTATCTTCGAAGTAACGCTGTTTGCTCTCTAAATCAGCAATACTTTTATACCAGGCTTTGTGATTGTGGTATTCGTAACAGGCACTGAGTGCAGACAGGCACTCATCAAATCGCCGCTTAATACTGCTTTCATTAAAGTCTACACTCTCCGCAAAGAGTTTTTCTAAAGATGTGTCCGTAAATGCGTAACTGTCATCACTATTTTGCAAATACTTTTTCAACTCATACCGGATCACACTGCGGCATTTTTCAACACTTAAAGTATCAATTTGTGTGGCTATTTTTAATGCTTTACTCAACCTGGCAAACTCATTCTCGTCCTCACCATCAAGTTTAACTTCTTTCAGGATCTCAGAGGGTAAGTTATGCTCGATGTTCACCGTTATGTTTAGTTTTTTTGCTTTTTCCAGAAACTCAGAGTGCTTTTTGGCATCCATTGACATACTACCGTCACTTGTTGATATTGTCGCACCAAGCTGTCTGCCCACTGTTTGGGCCTCTTGCTTTGATGAACATTCCACAGACAAGTATATGTCGCAGTGGTAGCCGGTAACAGCGCCAGCAACATAGTAACACCCATAACTACGATAGAAACTCTCCCTATTCATCGCCCGGGCAGACGTAGTAAGTTTTGCATTAAGTGCAATGTGGTTGGCCTCACGATAACTGCGGATCAACAGTTTTGCGGTATTTTCTTTGATGTCTTTGCTACTCGACTTCTGAAGCTTATGACCAAATGAGAAGAAGCCGAAGTCCAGACTCAAGCCACTCTGCTTGCTTTTTGCTTCATATAACTCTTCATGACTCATTTCCGCTTTTACTTCAGAGTGAAATTCATTGCTGGCTATAGTTGATACATAATTGGTTACGTCTTCGAATGGTGAATGAAGCTCTGACAGGTTATGAATATAAGCTTTTACACCATTGCCAAGGTAAGAAATAACTGATCGCTCAGGATTATTCGTTTCAAATTCTACTTCGTTGTTAGTTGCTATCATTTGGCGACCTCGTTTTTATTAATTTAAGCGGCGCCATGTTAGCTCAGCTGAAAGACTCGTTGTATTACAAGCTATTACATCGTCTAAATAGCAGTCTGCATTACTGCTTTGCAAACTTTTTATTATTAGAGCATCAGGTTCGTTGCAAAGATCATAGACGAACAAGGCACAAAAAAACGGGTGCTTACGAGCAACGGGATTGCCAAATATTCACCTCTGCACAAACTGCTTCAGAGCTGGTATACCATAGCCTTCTTGACAACGATACGGATACCGAACACCCCAATACCCCAAACGGGTTATAACACATCCTCTCTTAAACAGCCGCTGCACGCCAATGCTTGCCTGTCTTATAACCAAACTGCTCAACTTTAAACCAATTTATTATTTACATCAGTTTGACAAATAAAGTGACACGGGCAATATTTAGATCGTTCCAAAACAAGTAAAGACTAAATTTAATAGCCACTTTAGTTATGTAACCAGTCGTCATCACACCTGAAAATTGGAACGTTACAAAAATACAACATGTAAAAGAGAGCAACAGGATGAAAAAACACCACAACTACAGTAAAAGTACGCTTGCATTGTGCCTGAGCAGCGCCCTGCTCGCACCTACCAGCTTTGCCAGCGCGGATCTGACCCAACCAAACTCAGGGGTTATCACCGCAAGCGGGGAGAATGGCGCAGCAGAAGGACGCGCCAAGGCGTTTGATGATTCTCAGTACAGCAAATGGCTGACCTTCTCGCCCACAGGCTGGATAGCCTATCAGTTCAACACTCCTCAGGTGGTGTCGGGCTACACATTGACTTCGGCCAATGATGCGGCCAGCCGCGATCCACAAGACTGGCAATTACTCGGCTCAAATGATGGCAACACCTGGTACGAACTTGATACACAAACCAATCAGACCTTTTCTGCACGCTATCAGACTCGCCAGTATAGTGTCGCTAACAGCCAGGCCTATCGCCACTACAAGCTGAATGTCACCGCCAACCAGGGTGCCGGGATTTTACAGCTGGCAGAAATTGAGTTGCTGGGTGGCGTGACACCGCCACCGAATGACGCCTTACCGCTGACAGACAGCAAGTCAATCAGTAAAGGAAGTTGGCAGCATTATGGGCCGTTCAATGTGGCGGGAAAAGTATCAGCAACCACCTCAGGTAACGGCGATGCCGACCTGTATATAGGCCTGGGTGGCCAGCCAACCACCAGCAACTATCACTGTGCCAGCACCTCGCCCACAGCAACGGAATCATGCCAGGCACAAGGCAATAATCTGTATGTCTCTGTCTATGGCTGGTCTGCCACCAGTTACACCATCAATATCAAAGAAGAGAGTAACAATGGCGGCGGTAACTGGGACAAGCCGGTTGTTGATTTTGTAGATATGAATCCGGAAACGGCGGGTTCGCAACTGGTAAAACGCATCATAAGCGACCCGGCTGCCCATATGGCAAACCGCTGCGTGGACGTAGCCCAGGTGCTCTATACCGATCCAAAAGAATCGCAACGTTTCAGACACCTGCGCTTTGAACTCAGAGAAAAAGACGCATGGGGCAACGACTTTGTAGCCTATAAACTCGGCCAGGATGGGTCCGGCGAGATGACCATTGCCGTCAGCACCAAGCATCTGGAAAAAGTCTATCGGGAAGGAAACAATGACGACAACGCGATCCGCGACGAAATTGACGGCATCTTGTTCCATGAAGTGACACATGGCTACAATAACTCTCCGATAACGCACGATGGCTATGGAGACGGCGGTCCTTACTGGGCGTATACCGAAGGTCTGGCAGATGCCGTGCGAATTGGCGCGGGTTTCCATAAAACCAGACAACCGGATATCACCAACCCCAAAAAGTGGCTGGGCGGATACACCACCACCGGCTTCTTCCTGCATTACATTAAACAGGAAAAAGACCCACTGTTTATCCGCAAGTTTAACCAGTCAGCAGTAGATTACACCAACTACACCTGGTCATTTGACCGTGTCTTCACCGATATACTGGGCATAGGCGTAGAGCAAGCCTGGCAGGATTATGTGCAGTTTATTCAAAACGGTGGGCAGCTTCAGTACTAGCAGATAGTAAAAAGCCCGAAGCCTGGATAGGCTTCGGGCTTAGGCTTGTTTGTACTTCTCTCATCTGAACTTAGCTAAATAGGTCACAAGCGAGTAAAGAGTACTTTGCTGTAGTCTATGAGCGCCTACTAGTTTTTGTGTACGTATTCATGCAAATGTATTTGGCTATCTTGGTTTAGCCGGTTTATTTCAACATGACCACTAAAGACACTCAAAACTGGCAAATCTGTCCAGGCCGAAATAAATGAGTATTCTTTAAACTCATTCTCTTCGGCCTCTGCGATAGCACACACTTTGCTTATCTTTTCAGATTCAGTCAGTACACTTATCTGACACAACTCGACACCTTCTGGGGAATAACACTCAACTCCAACAACACCTTTAAAAGCAAGGCTATACTTCTCGCCTTTCCAATCTTCCAAAACGACCTTAACTAAACTTGAATACACATAAAGTTCAGTTATCTGTCCATCCGACACATTTAAATCAGAAATTATCATCATTCATTTCCGGTATTGTTGATCTGAAAAAGCATGCCAGAGCTCACAGTCTCACCACTCAGCCTTTCAGGCCCTGTTTTCTTGGCTCTGACAATTAAACGGACTGAAATTGCAGACAAAACGAACTACCAGAGTCTGAGCTGGTGACACTCAGTTCAATGTCCAGCTTTTCACATAAACGCTTGACCATAGACAGGCCCATGCCCATGCCATTGCTATCCGGGCCTTTCACGCCCGGTTCAAACAGTGTCTTTAACTGCTCAGGGGCTATTCCGCCGCCGGTATCTGCAACAGTAATGGAATGCGTGCTGGCACTGATCGTCACCAAACCGCTGTGAATATGGGTAAACGCATTGCCGATCAGATTATTCAGCAACAGCTGTAATGCACTTGTGGCAATAGGTAACGCAAGTTTTGCTGGTACTTCTACCTCGACTTCAATCTCTTTACCCGCTATTTTCTCAGCCTGAGCTAAGATTACCTGCTCAACCACAGGTAAAACACGCACACTGTCATGCGCCAGAGTTTCTTCCCGAGCCAATGCGAGTAATACCTCAAGACTTTGCGTGATTTGATGCTGTGCATCTGCAATTCGGTCAACCAGCTCAGCCTGTTTGTCGCTCAATGACGTCTGTCTGAGCAAGGTCAGAGAGCTTTGCGTGATGGCCACCGGCGTTCTTAATTCATGAGAAACATCGCGGGTGAACGCTTGCTCACGATGAATGAAGCGCCGTATTCTTGCCAAAGCCTGTTCCAGCGTCCTGGCAAATGCGCCAATTTCGTCATTCACAAACTGCCCCGAGAAATTCTGTGGTAAACGTTCAACCGGTGCATCTTCGACTATTTTAACTAAAGTATCCAAGGGCTTAACAAGACGTTTTGCCATGATCAGTGAGGCAAAGGCCAGCACCAAAGCAAGCACCAGTACGCCCCCTGACAACACCAGAATAAATTTCAGCATCCCGCCTTTGATTTTACGCACCACCAGCTGTTCACTGACCTCCGCCAGTAAGTACCCGGAAGGCAATTTTTTGAGGTGATAGTGGGCAACATCTTCGCCACTAAATTCGATACGATGCGGCTCTGCTTGAAGCGCTTCGCGCACTACCCTCGGTAATTCCGCATGCGCCGGGTAGTAACGTATAAAATCCAGTCGTGGCGTTGGCTGCTGACCCGCTTCAAGTTGAATAGCAATAGTCTTAGCTTCATCATCCAGCAAAGAGACAAAGAATCGATCTTCAATGTTGTAAGCAAACAAAAAGCTCGCAGCACCAAACAGTGCACTGATGAACAGGGCAATACCAACAAAAAAACCGACAATACGATTGCGCAGCTGAGTCGCTCTCACAGGCAATTTATCCTTCTATGTCAAGTGCAAAGCCAATACCATGAATGGTTTTGATGATCGGGCTGGAAAATGGCTTATCTATGGCCTTGCGTAACTGGTAGATATGAGAGCGCAGCGCATCTGAGTCCGTCGGCTCGTCACCCCAAATTCTGTCACACAGCTCGCTGCGACTCAGCGCTCTGGGATGATGCTCCATGAGCAAACGCAGAATTTTAAACGGGATCGGTTGCAGCGTTAATGGGGAGCCGGCACGCTCAATATGCTGGGTTTGATTGTTCAGAGACAAGGCTTTGTCACCTTCCCCCAGGCGTAGTGTGTGTTCACTATTGAGTAAATGGCGTCTGGCCAGGGCATTACAGCGGACCCACAACTCTTCAAGTGCAAACGGCTTAGTCAGGTAGTCATCTACGCCAAGAGAAAAACCGCTGAGCTTGTCATCCAGCGTATCGCGGGCAGTCAGCATAATGATGGGAATATGGCGATTGGCCTCTGTGCGCAGTTGCTGACAGACAGCCAATCCATCCATTTTGGGTAGCATCACATCTAAGACCACACAATCATAAAATTGTTCCAGTGCGAGTTGCACACCCAGCTCTCCGGTGTGTGCAAAGTCCACCACAGCACCCTGTGATTCAATATACTCGCCGATATTGCGGCTCAGATCCTGATTATCTTCAATTAAAAGTACTTTTACTTGCGCCATCCTGGTCACCAAACTAACAATCATGTAATCACACTAACGCGGCATTCGTGAAAGCAGTGTGAAATTTAATTCAGCTGGCCTGCAACCAGCGGCGTACATACTCTAACGATAAGTAAGCGCGTTTTAGTTCGAGCCAGGACTCACGTGATTGCTGCCATTGCCACTGTTCATCTGCAATTTTCCTGAGTGAGTCATCATCCTGTGCACGGCTATAAAAAAGCAAATCACCGGCGTTAGCCAGCCTGGGCAGCGCATCGGCCTGTAACGTCATCGTATGCTCTATGTGTGTGCGCAGATTGAGCACTAAGGCAATCAGGTTTACGCTAGCTGCCTGGTTAGCAAGTAACCTCAGCAAGGTTTGCTCTTTGCAGGCTGAGGGCACCTCACTGAGCTCAACAAAAACAGGGCTGAGAGACTCAGTCAGCACTTGTTTTTGGCTCTGAGGCAATGTACAAAACCAGCGAGAGAATTGTTGCAGTGGCGGCGCCATAATGTTACCCGGTTAGTCCTTTGATTTAAGGTAAGTTTATCACACCCCACGTTTTTCGTAAAAACGAGCCTGCCCAGTGTATAAAACACAACTACTTGCTTATTGTCTGTCACCTTTGAGTGGCGCTCGCCCATCGCCTCATGCTAAGTGACCCGGTAGCGAAAAATGGTAACATACACGATCTAACAGTCATTACCTGCCCTCAAATGCACTCCTATACCAATTTGTTTAATTAAGCGTGCTTATTTGAGGCAAGAAAATGGGTCGATAGCACCGCTATCGCTGAGGCACCTAGCTCCATATAGGCGAGGAAAAAATTTGCGAACTAATACCTAAGGCATAGATTCTAAAAGAGAAATTTTTATCTCTGTTATCGGAAAATTTAACCTTTCCAATTGGTTATGTATCAATGCAGATTAGTTTGATTGCAGCAAAAAGATAAGCAGGCTCCTGATGCAGGCAGGCAAATTTCAGAAATTAGCCCGCCACCAGCACGGAGGTTAGATTAGATACAGGTTTAGTAGACTTTCTTCACTAAACCAATACAAAGAGATTAAGCACGATCGGCTGAGCGACGCCTGCCCAGCGGGCTTTGACAGAAAAGCCAGTTGTTTTACTGATCACTGTTCTTTGCATGGTACAGCCTGATGAAACCACTTAGCTATCCAACGGAACGGGTTAGGTCTGGGATCCAGTTCAACCACCAGATTGAAACTGTAGCCCTTGCGGTAATGCGTTCTGATCACGTCAACCCCAAGTTTATGTTTGGAAACACAGCGCCGTAATTCGGAAACAGCCCGATTTATGGCATTGTTGTCGACATACTCCTGTTGCCAGATCTCCCGGCACAATTCATCCCGGCCAATCACCCTATCTCTATGACAGATAAAATATTCTAATAAGTCATAGATAAGAGGTTCAAGGCGCACGCTTTCACCACAATATGTTAACAACCTTTTCCTTTTGTGTAGCTCATAGGGCCCAAATACTGCACGGCTAAAGTCAGCATCATATTTATCATTTAACTTCATGATGATAGATACACTTCCTTTGACGTTTTGAGTTATCAAGCAAGCTTAGTGTAGCGTCTGAAAGGACTTTTTAAAATCCGAATTGCGATGAAAGTACATGACTTTTGTTAATAGAACAAATAATAAGTTGACCCAGCCCAGGTGCAAGGATTTATTCACATTGCACAAGTAGAAAACAAATATAAAACAAAAATGATACATATGGTGGTTTCTGATTGCTCTGGGCAAATTTTTCCCCACCCTTTATACCGTTATTAGTGACAATGGACATAAAACAACCAGCCATTCAGCTATTAGTAAATTTCATAGTTAATGCGGCATGGTCAAAGCTCACCCCTTTGCCGCAGTTTTTTAGTCCGAAAACACATTACAGCCTGGCCAGCATGGCCTTTATTTTTTCATTATCAGGGTACGTTTTTTGCGCTCGCAGCAGGCTGGATTTTGCCTCAGCCTGATCATTTTGTCTGACGTACGCTTGTGCAATCGTCAGCTCAATCATAGGGTGGTTAAATTTAGATTGCGCAAAAGTCATCAATTCAATCGCATTGTGTAATTGTAATTGCGTTTTGGCAAACCGGGCCTGATAGACACCTATCATAGCTAACATCTGAACATCATATTGCTCAGGTGATTGCTGAAATTGTGCCATAGCAGCTGCTTTGTCTCTGAACAGCAGCTCAGCCAGCTTAACACTGCGGTCATCCTTATAAACAGGCTCATTGACCTCTTCAATCCCCATGGCTCGCACCATGGCCATCGCCGTATCTGCGGTAGAAAAAGGGTTCTGACCAGTGATCAAACGGCCGTCTATCGTAACCTGATTCAGCATCAGTCCGTCTTGCTCAAACAAACCACCGCGCTCTTTAAGCTTGTCTTCCAACAAAAACTCAAACTGAGGACGCCACTTTTTACCAAAAGCCGTTTCTTCCAGGTTGGTAAAGCCATTTACTCTTTTACCATCGACCAGGTATGCGCCATTGCTCAGCTTAACGTCAACCAGGGCTGCCGGACCGTGACACACAGCCCCCACTATACCCTGCTGCTCGTAGATTTCCCGGATCAGACGCTGTAACTCGCTATCCTGGTACAGATCAAACATGGGTCCTTTGCCACCAACAATAAACACGCCGTCAAACGCTTGCCCATCAAGACTGGCAAGTTTAACGGTATCAGACAAAGCATTCATCGCCTGTGGATCACTCAAAAACGCCTTGTTATAGGATTTATCCCGGTTATATTCATCTGCCAGAGGTTGTCCGCCCGCCGGTGAGGCCAGGGTGATCTGAATGCCATTGTCGCTGAATACCTGATAGGCCTTGCTGAGTTCGTCAAATTCGAAACCCGGTTGAATCGTTTCTCCATCAACCTGTTTACCATAACTACTCAACACCATCAGCACGTGCGGCTCCTCCGCGGCGGTGGCCGTATTGATAGCATTAATGCTCACCAGCGACCATAAAGATGCAACCATCAATTGTCTTTTCATTATCGAGTCTCCTTTGTTTGGACAGATTCACCGTAACGCTGATACTGTGAAGCCATTGTGAAGTAACTCGTGAAAATACATGCACCGTCAAATTAAAAATGAATTGTGGCAGCTCTACCAGGACGTTTGGTTTAGACCATGTTCTGCGCTACCGGCAGCCCCACAAGGCGCAATCATCAGTTTATGGAATCCACTGGGCATAAAACGAACACTAGCCGAAAACCGCCGGTTTCAGCACCTGCTCTATCCGGCATTAAAGCGCAAGGGCTATAAAATACACCCACTTTGGGGGGCCAGTGCCGACCTTGATTACCGGGAATTCAGTGTATTGATTGTATGCTCAGAGCGAGCAGCCGCCCGGCTGGCGGCGCTGTGTTATCAAAAAGCGTATTATTTCATCCAACAAGACCAGATTTGCTTACACAACACCCATCACCCTCAGCAGCGAGTGCAACTTAACGCGTCATTTCAAACGCGCATAACTTATGATGCACTCCCCGTAAACAATGCTGCCATTCTGGGCCTGAGCCACTAACTCTTGCGCATCTAAGCGAGATCCTGGAAATGATTTTGAGAAAAGGTCTTACACCAGATCTCAAGTTCACTGAGTGACATAGGTTTAGCATACACATAGCCCTGCACCAGATCACACTCCATTTCCTTAAGGCCTTCGAGCTGCGCAACATGCTCCACGCCCTCAGCAATGACAGACAACCCAAGGCTAGCCGCCATTGATAATATGGCACGCACCAGATTTTGTGAGTCCGGAGCATGTGCGAACTCATGGATAAAGCTCTTATCAATCTTGATGGTATTGATGGGAAAACGGCGCAAATAGCTTAACGAGGAGTAACCTGTACCAAAATCATCAATCGATAAATGTGCCCCCGTCGCTCTGAGCCCTTCTAGCCAGGCGAGGATGGCCTCATCATCATCGAGCAAAATACTCTCAGTGATCTCAAGCGCCAGATTGGCCGGTTTGAAACCGGTCTGAACCAGAATATGCCGTAAGGTTGTAGCATTGAAACCCAGCCGGTATTGCTGACTGGAAATATTCGCCGACAAACAACAATCCAGATCGAGCGTACGATTTAAAGCCGCAATGTCTGATGTGGCGCGCATCAGCATCCACTCCCCTAGCTCAGAGATCAGGCCACTTTCTTCCGCAACCGGAATAAATTCATCCGGTGCAATGTATTGCCCCTGATGTGACCAGCGAGTCAAGGCTTCAAAGCCATGTAACTGGCCCGTTTTAAGCTCAATGATGGGTTGATAAAACACCTCCAGTTCATTGCTTGTTATGGCTCTGCGCAGCAATTGTTCCAACTCTACGCGTCGGTTAACCTGCTGCTGCATTGAAGGGGCAAAATAATGATACTGATTACGACCGCTTTCTTTTGCTTTATACATAGCCAGATCGGCCCGGCGCAGGATCTCCTGTTGCTCGCGAGCATCATCAGGCATGATAGCAATGCCAATACTGGCGCCACTGATCACCTCAAACCCGTTGATGGTGAAAGGCTGAGCCAAAGAAGTAAGGATCTTTTCTGCCACTTTTGCGGCATCCTCAACCTCGCTGATCTGGCTAAGCAACAACACAAATTCATCGCCACCGAAGCGGGCCAGGGTGTCGGTCCGTCGCACCAGATGGTTCAGTCGGTTGGCCACTTCCAGCAGTAAATTATCACCCGCGTCATGCCCCATTGCATCGTTAATGCGTTTAAAGCGATCCAGGTCGATAAACAATAAAGCACTCAGGTGAGGCTGACGCTCAATTTGTTTCAGGTCCTGACAGATCCTGTCCAGCAGCAGACGCCGATTTGGCAGCCCGGTAAGCGCATCATACATCGCCTGATAGGCTATTTTGGCTTCCTGTTCCTTGCGTTCTGTCATATCAGATAACACCGCAATATATTGCTGAACCTGCCCTTGCTCATCCTGAACAGCACTGATGGCGAGCCATTCGGGGTAAACCGTACCATCTTTACGACGATTCCAGATCTCAGCCGCCCACTCACCTTTGGTGTGCAGAGTTTGCCACATATGCTCATAAAAACGTTTATCGTGACGGCCCGAGCTAAGCAGGTTCGGCTTTTTGCCCAGCACTTCCTGCTCCTGATATCCGGTAATGCGTGTGAAAGCCGGATTCACCGCCATGATCTCCAGCTCTGCATTGGTGGTCATGATCCCTTCCTGAGTCGCCTGATAAACCGCTGCCGCGGTTTTGAGCTCTGCTTCAACTTCTTTAAACTCAGTTACATCCACACTGATGTAAACATATCCCCCCTCGGCAGTACGCGCATGGCGAATTTGCAACCAGCGTCCATGCGTTGTCCTTTGCAATCGCTGCGGCGTGTCACTTTGTTCTTGAACAAACTCCGACTGGCGTTGTTGCCACTCACTCAGCGTTTGCGGAAACTCAGACCTGGAAAATACCCCGTAGTGTCGCAGCCAGCACTGATTTGTAAGCATCAGTGTTCCCTCGCTGTCATATAGCGCAAACCCCTCCTGCAACCTTTCAATGGCATCATGTAATAGCTGACTGGCTTGTAATGCATGATTTTTGGCTTTGTTTAACCGCTGTAAAATAAACAACAAGGTCAGCAACAACACCACCGCCAGGCCAAACAACTGCTCACTCAAAGTCCGGGTCTGCCTCAACTGCGAACCATGCAAGTCCATTTGCGCCCCATAAAGGCGAGCAAAGGCCTGCTTGCTATTGATGGCCAGATAATCCTGGCGCGTCGCATGGACCTGACGATAGTATTCAACGGCAACCTGGATATGATTGACAAAACGACGACTGAGTAAAGCATGGCTTTGTGATATGACACTCGCCTCTGCCAAAGCCCGAATGCGGGTATCCAGCAACAGTTCATCCAACGGCTGGCCTGAGGTTACCAGGCTGGCGAGTATGGTACTGCCAAGTAATGCCTGAGGATGCTGCGTGGCAATCATTTCATCCAGTACCACAGGCAAATAAGTCAGACCATTGCGCATCCCCACGGCCTGGGTTTTTAATTGCTCCATCAATGCCATCTTGTGTCTGAGCAACCTGAGGTAGGCAAGAAATTCCATACTAACGTGCCGATTTTGCTGCTTATCTGTCAGCTGCTGTAATGCCCTGTCCAGTTGCTGCAGCTCATCAAAATGGCGCAAGCTACCCACACTGAGTTCAAGTGCAAACTTATCTAGTTTGGCATCGATGGATTTGGCATCAAACAAATGAGATACCTGCTCATGTTGGCGCTCACCCGTGGCGATATGGGCGCGAAAGAAATACACCATCAAAGCCGTTAGCACCATCACCAACAGACACTGGCCAATGACAGGGAAGTTGAGTTTCAGAGAAGACTTCATTGTGTCATTTCCTGATGCTGGCCAACCAGGCTTTCCAGAAAAGCGGCAATGGCCTCTAGCTCTGCCTGGCTGAGTGAGCGGCCAAGCTGGTAACGGGCCATGGTATTAATAGCGCCAGTCAGGCTTTGCTCACTACCATCATGAAAAAAGTAGGCTTGTCTCGCGGCCAAACGCAGACCCGGCACTTTAAAAGTAAACTTATCGGCCTCACGACCCGTCACGTTATATCGACCGTAATCTGCAGGCTCTATGGGGGTACCGCGATCACCAAAGTAGTCACCAAAAGTGCCCATTTTGGCGAACATATTGCCACCCACATTTTTACCCTGATGACAATTGATACAGCCATAGTATTTAAATAAGCGATATCCTTCCTGTGCTTGTTCAGACAAACTTCCCTTGCCTTGCAGCCACAGATCAAAAGGCGCATTGAGGGTAATTAAGCTGCGCTCATAGTGGGCAATCGCATCACTGATGGCATCACTAGACAGCCCATCTTTATAAACCTGTGTAAAGGCGCTCAGGAAGGCTTTATCCTCCTTGAGGGTGGCAATCAACGCAGGCCAAGTGGTGGCAAACTCTTTGGGATTTTCTACAGGGAGCGTAACCTGAGCTTTTAAATCAATGGCTTTGCCATCCCAGGCCTGACGAATATTGAATACTGAGTTATAGACGGTAGGTGCTCTCACGTCACCAAGCCGATCGGCGACCCCTTTAGAGCGGGCTGTGTTGTCAGCGCCATGGGTTGCCAACTGATGGCACGAAGCACAGCTTACTTCGTTACTGCGAGACAGCCGGGTGTCAAAAAACAATTGGCGACCCAATGCAACCTTGCGCGCATCCGTTGCGACACTGTGCAATGGTAAAATGGGCTCAGCTGCGACCCATACCGAACCGAACAACAATGCCCAAATCAGAAATTTCAGTATCACGCTTTAGTACCACTCATAGGGGCTAAACACCTTACTAATGTAGCAGTCCTTAATTCTGGCTTACTTGATATGGAATAAAGAATCGACGATCTCACAAAGCACTATTCCGCAAAGTGCCAGCCTCGCAGTTAACCCACCTCATTTACCAGCGGGCTGGGGAGAAAAATTGCGATAACGAGAGGTGCAAGCCAAAATATTGTCTAAACTTGTGAGATAAGAAGCTTTTTAATCTGATATATGCAATTAAAAACGCGCCTGACGGTGATCCTGGGATTAACAGCACTGGCTCCAATGCTGGTGATATTCTTACTGGCTATGTTACACAGTACAGAGCAGGCAAAACGTCTGAGCATTTCAGCTGCTCAGGCCAAAGTTTATAATGCAGCCGCCATTTTCGACCGCTATTTCGCTAAGCGCAAAAGCGAAGTGGCGACCCTGGCGCGCCAACCAACCTTAAAAGCCATGGACTTTGCGCACATCTCCCCCATTTTGCAAACAGAAAAAGCCGCCCATGATCAGACTTACGAAAAGTTCATTATTGGACGCCCCGACGGCAGCTTTCACAATACCGAAGGCGGTAATCCCTTTCAAAATATGCTCCGTACCTTCGATGATAAGTCACCAACAGCACGTAAAAGAACCATTTCGCGCCGCGATTATTGGCAGCAAACCATTGGCCGAAATGTAGAGCAAAACGCGGAAGTTTATGTATCTGAGCCGATGATCTCCTACACAACGGGCGTTAAGCAAATCGTGGTCGCAGCAACCATACTGGCCAATGATGGCAAAGTAGCTGGTTTACTGGGGGGCAGCATTCCCTGGCGCGAGATAGACAGGCTGGTACAGGCCGTTTCCAAGCAGGTAGTCCATCAATTTTACGACAATGCCCGATTTATGTTGGTATCTCAGGAAGGGATTTACATGTATCACTGGCAGCCGGACAAAATCATTCAGCTCAAACGCGAACAGGGGAAATTTGTTGTTAATGACATTGGCGAAAAAATCGCGATACGCTTAAAAGTCACGGAAGAAGCAGATCCGCAACTAAAAGAGATCGGCCTGAAGATGATTGCGGGCTTTAATGGCTATGCGCAGCTGGATAAAACCCCCACCCGACCCAAATCTTATATTTTTTATGCGCCCGTCAAGTCCTCAGGGTACAGCATCGCCTTAACTTTACCCGAACATGTGGTGTTCGCCCCGGTGTATGAATTGCGTCAGCAGTTGTTGATTATTCTGGCATTTGCCATTGCCGTTTCTTTGCTGGTTGCCTGGCGCTTTTCAAACAGCATATATCAGCCCATTGCCAAACTCACCAAAGCCGCACAGGCACTGACTCAGGGTAACTTCAACGTGTCTTTGTCTACCCGGGGCAAAGATGAACTGGCCAAGCTCAGCCGGGCGTTTGCACAGATGCGCGACAAGGTGTTCCAGCGAGAATCTGAGCTGGAACACAGAGTAGAAGAGCGTACTCAGGCACTGGAAATAGCGAAACTCGCCGCGGAAGAAGCGGCCAATGCCAAAAGCCGCTTTCTGGCTAACATGAGCCATGAGATCCGCACACCCATGAATGGCATTCTGGGTACCCTCCAGTTACTCAATCAACAGAATAGTTTTAATGCAGAGCAAACCACCCTGATCCGGGTTGCCAATGAGTCGGGGCAAAGCCTGCTGACTCTGATTAATGACATTCTGGATATTTCTAAGTTAGATCAGGGCGAAGTATCACTGTACTTTGAGCCCTTTGACTTATATGCGGTATTGCACCATTTGGAGCAGATATTCAGTGAAAAAGTCATTGAAAAACGGCTGAGGTTTCAGCTGGTAATTGGCGATACGGTGCCTAAAGAGGTGGTCAGTGATAAACACCGTTTACAACAGGTTTTGCTCAACCTGCTCAATAATGCCATCAAGTTTACCCACGAAGGGTTTATCCGCCTGGAAGTAGAAAACATCGGCAACATGGAGCAGGTAATGCTCAGATTTACCGTATCTGATAGCGGCATAGGTATCGCAGAAGACAAGCTCCCGCAAATTTTTAACCCATTTTATCAGGAAGATGAAAGTACGACCCGGCGCTATGGAGGGTCCGGGCTGGGCCTGTGTATCTGTCAGCATATTATTGACTTGTGCGGTGGTCACCTCAACTGTCAATCAGTGCAAGGAGAGGGATCTCAGTTTGACTTTAACTGGCCTGTAACCACGTGCTGCCTGATTTATTCAGAAGACAGCGATCAAGTGACGCTGGGAGAATTACATGGCCATATTTTGTTAGCGGAAGATAATGCGGTTAATCAGATTGTCACTAAGGCCATTTTAGAAAAACTGGGCCTCAGTGTCACCATAGTTACCGACGGCCAGCAAGCCTTGCAGCAACTGGAAAAAGAACATTATGATCTGGTGCTGATGGATATGCATATGCCCAATATGGACGGCATTGAAGCGACAAAAGCAATCCGTAGTATGCCTCAGCACATGCAACTTACCATCATCGCCCTGACTGCCAATGTATTGATCAAAGATATTGAGGCCTGTTTTGCCGCAGGTATGGATGATTACATCAGCAAACCCATTGCACTGGACAAGCTCCAGACCGTACTCGACAAATGGCTATCGATAAAAAATGGCTAACCAGAGTGTCTCCTGCTCGGGGTCGGTCCAGCTGACTTTATGCTTACAATGGGCCGGAATGTTGATGTAATCGCCCGCAGCCAGACGCTCAACCCGGCCATCTTCAAATGTGAGCTCACCTTCGCCCTGCAGCACCAGCACCCACTCATGCTCATTTTGGTCGTACCATCCCTGAGACGGTGACGTGTGCCCTTTAGAGACGATCCGCTCGATTTTTAGCTGCTCATGAGACAAAAGTGTCTGAAAGACTTCATCGCTGAGATCAGCTGGTAAGTTAGCAAATAGATTGTTCATTCATGACCCGGAAAAATGATATTGATTACGAAAACTGTATCGTAACTAAGGGGGAATAAAAACAACAACATGGGAAGGATAAGAGATTTGGTGGAGCTAGGCGGGATCGAACCGCCGACCTCTTGCATGCCATGCAAGCGCTCTCCCAGCTGAGCTATAGCCCCAAATCGACGACAAAGATACTAGAAGATTTTTTTGTCTTTGAAAACCCCCAAAGGTAACTTTTTTAAAGTAATTAGGCTGTTAGAATAAAAATCAAACAGGCCGGGCAATATTTTGTATCGCCCGGCCTGTGTTATCAAGGTGTTCTGACGTTCAAATTTGATTAGTGTAGTAACTTAAGCGCAGCCTCAAGCTCCTGTTTAATCTCAGCATTTTTCAGCTCGCCTGCCTCTGAATCAAAATTATCAAAGAAGCTAGGAACTGACAGACTGGCTTTAACATCCGCAGCAAAATAAGGTGCAGAGCCTACAGCTGATGCCAATACACTTTTTGCTCCGCCTGGACCCGGAGACGTGGCCATCATCAGCATAGGCGTATTCTGATATACCTTCATATCGATGCGTGATGTCCAGTCAAACAAGTTTTTGTAAGCCGCTGAATAGCTGCCGTTGTGCTCAGCAAAGGAAACGATAATCGCATCCGCAGCACCAATTTTGGCAAAGAAACGCTGCGCTTCGTCCGGAATACCACCGTCTGTTTCACGCTCAATGCTGTAAATTGGCATTTCATAATCATTCAGGTCCAGCACTTCGACCTCTGCATTAGGGATCAACGAAGCAGCATAGCTTGCAAGTTGCTGGTTGATAGATTGACGGCTGTTGCTGGCTGCGAATACTAAAACTTTCATGGGATTACCCTCTCAAAATAAGACAAATTTAGGTTTGTGCAGGCGCTCACTTCGATAAGCGTTCACCTCAAGCTGATGACAACCAGTGTATATTAGGTTTTAATAATGATTAATAGGGTAAAAGTAAAGTTACTATTTCCATATGAATAATAATCTTTTTGAAGGTATAGAGATCTTCACTGAAGTCGTCGCGAGTAAGAGTTTTATTGCCGCAGCACAGAAACTGGGTCACTCTCCTTCGCATGTCAGCAAAGTGGTCGCCAGACTTGAAGAAAGGCTGGGTGTGCGACTGTTAAACCGCACCACGCGTACATTGGCACTGACACCGGAAGGTGAGTCTTACTACCAAAATTGCACTCAACTTATCCAGGATGCTCAGGCCGCAGCACAACAACTAAATGTGACTGATGATATCCCCAGAGGCACACTTAAAATCACCTGCCCGGTGGCGTTCAGTACCGACTACCTACAACCCGTATTGGCTGAGTACCTGAACCGCTATCCAAATGTTTCGCTGGAATGGGATCTTGAGGATAAAGCCGTTGATGTGGTTGGCGATGGCTATGATCTGGCCGTGCGGGCAACCCCACAACTGGAAGAATCCAGCCTGATCTGCAAACGTGTTTATCAATGCAAGACCTACGTTGTTGCCAGCCCGGACTATATCAGTCGGTTTGGGCAACCACATCATCCCAAAGAGTTGGAAAAGCATCACAGTATTTGTTACAGCAATCATAAAACCCCGGATCGCTGGGAGTTTAAAGACAAACAGGGCAACCCCTTTCATGTAGATGTGCGGCAGCGGATCTTGTGCAACAACGGTCATATGCAAACTGCCATGGCCCGTGATGGGATAGGTATTGCACGTCTGCCTGCATTTTATGTCGACACATTTATCGCACAACAACAACTTATCACCCTGTTTCCTGACTACCCACAGCCAGAAGTCAACGTTTATGTGGTTTATCCAAGTCGCCGTCATCTTTCACCCAAAGTACGACACTTTATCGACCTGTTATCAGAGCATTTTGAACAAATAGTCAAATCGCGACCTGTATTTTGAACCCGTTGTGCCCTGTCGTCAGGATGATTTTTATCGGGATAAACAAACCACACAGTTTCCACACATTTGCGCACTGTGCATATCGTTATTTGCATAACTCATTAATTTATTGAGGATAAAAAATATCAATTTGCACTATTTTATCCCCACAATTGCCATCTAGACTGAATAATAAGACAACAGCTACTTTGAGGTTTGCATGAAACAACTATTCTTAATCGCGTTCTGTAGCCTGCTGACAGCCTGTGGTTCAGGTTCATCGGACTCAGCCGCCACAACGCAAACCGATGCATCATCGGATACCAGTAATACTGCGCAAAACGACACAAGTGACAGCCAAGGCGACACAAGTGACAGCCAAGGCGACACAAGTGACAGCCAAGGCGACACAAGTGACAGCCAGGGCGACACAAGTGACAGCCAAGGCGACACAAGTGACAGCCAGGGCGACACAAGTGACGACTCAGCCGATGACACAACACAGTCCTCCACATTAAGTCTGACCAGCCCGGCGTTCAACAATCAAGAGGCCTTGCCGACCAGCTACACCTGTGATGGTGATAACCTGTCACCACCATTAAACTGGGCAGGTGCACCTGCTGATACACAGGAGTATGCAATCAGCATGACCACTGCCGCAAATGAGCAACATTGGTTGGTTTACAATATAGATGGGGACATTGAATCAATGGCAGCAGGCGCCTCAATCGGTACCCTCGGCAATAACAGTGTAAATAACGAACAAGCCTATGCACCGCCCTGCCCACAGACTCCGGGCCAGCACCTCTTCACTTTTACTCTGTACGCACTGTCTGACAGCCCATCTCTGACTCAGAATATAACGCTAGACAGGGACACTTTTCTTAGCGCCATCGATTCTCTGACTCTGGACACCGCCACCTTAACGGTAAGCATAAACCGTTTTCCTGATGTCACACTCAGCGCCTGTGAACAGGTGCAGCAGTCAGTCAGCAACGCCGAATTCAACGATGTTGCAGTCACCTGTGACACTGAGTATGCCTATATCACATCCGATACATACCCGGATCATGATCTGATGAATGGGATCACTGGCAGCAATGAACAGATCCCCGTGCCCGCCCCCGGGTATGCAGCACCCATTCGGCTTGACCGGCAATTAAGTGGCACCCCGACCAGTATCGATGCGGCACTTGGGGTCGCAGTAAATGGCGTGCCCATTTATGATTATTCATCCCAGGGTGAGCTGGATCTGTATCAGTACGACCCGAAAGTGGATACCAAGGCACTTGGGCAACTCGATAACTGTGGTGGGCACGCCGGGCGTGGAGATGACTACCACTATCATGCCACGCCCACCTGTATGATTGCCGCCATGCAAAATCAGGGCGATGATGCCATCCTGGGCTGGGGTTACGACGGCTACCCATTGTATGGGCATAACAACCCGGATGGCACTGCAATTGAAGACGGGGCATTGGATTTATGTCATGGCCAGACTGATAGTAAATACGGTTACCGATACCACACATCGGATCAGGCCCCTTATGTGTTTCAATGTTTAATGGGTGAAGTGAATACACAGATCCTGCCCCGTGTTGCCCCTTTAAGTAGCGATAACCCCCAAATGCGCGCCAATCTGACGCCGCCGCAAGGCGGTGTGAGTAACCTGCAACATACCATTTTGGCAGATGGTACTCGTAGCATGACCTATTCGCACCAAGGTACCCAGTACTATGTCAACTACACCCCAATCAGTGGACAGGAAAACTGCTACCGGTTTGAACAAAAGACCGTCAGCAATGGCGGGATCGTTGAAACTGGCACCTTGTGCCGATAAAAAAGAGGTAAGTCCTATGAAATACGTGCTCTGCCTGCTAATGATGAGTGTTCTGAGTCAGGTCAATGCCGCGATGGCACACAGTATAGACAGCAATAAAGCCAGACTCACTCTGAGAGATGGTCAGGCAGAGTTGCGTTTACACATTGATATGCAGCACTGGTTCCAGGCCCTTCAGGATCCGGCGGCCTGGATGCTGGGTGACACCAATGTGGTAATGGCACCCAATCTGACTGCAACACAGCAACAGGCCTTTCTTAAAGACCTGGTTGAAAATAACACAGTATTGCACCTCAACAAGGCCGTAGTTGCCTTGCAGCTGAAAAGCTTGCACACTCTGACTCACCCTACGGGCCAGGCTGAGTTAGTCCTGGAAGGTTTGCACCACAACAAGGGTCAGGAGATTGAACAGGTTAGCCTGACACTGCCCCCCTCACTGGGTGCGATTCACCTCAATGTGGTCAGGCCACAATATCGCATGCTGGCAGCAGGAAAAACGGCACTCATTACTTTCAATTGACGGCGTGCACAATTACCACGCATACAGGAGCCACATTTGAACCTTTTCGCCAAACTGTTTCTGGCCATCGTGCTCACCAACCTGGCAATCATTGCCATCCAGCTAGGGTTAACGGCGGGCAGCCTGACCAGCGACTTTGCGACCTTGGTTGAGCGCAGCGAAGAAAGTCATATTGAGCAAACTCGTGCGCGTTTGCTGGCTTTTTATCAACGCGAAGGCAGCTGGCAAAAGTTACGCCACAATCGCCGCTTGTGGCAGCAGCTGATGCAGCCGCAACAAACACAACAACACAGTGACGGTCGCCATGACAAAGCGTTTAACCCGGCCCAGCATGGTGACCGCCGCTACTTTGATACCGGCAAACGGATCAGCCTATATGACAACAACAAGCAGCGCATTGAGGGTAAGCCCACATTACAAAGCAACCGCTACCAGCAAGCTCTGAAGCTCAATGGCCAGCTCATTGGCTGGCTTGGCTGGGATCCTGTCCGCATCAGTGAACCCGCAGCCAGTAAACAGATAAGCAATGACGAATTTATTAGCCAGCAACTGAGCAATTACCTGTGGATTGCCTTGTCGGCACTGTTACTGGCGCTGCTGATGGCCTGGCTCGTCTCAAAACAACTCAGCAGGCCCATTCAAAGACTCATGCAATGCACCGACAAGCTGATGCTAGGGGATTTCAGCAGCCGGGCGAACCAAACCGGCAGTGATGAACTGGCGATACTGGCAAGGCGCATTGATCAGCTGGCACAGATCCTCGAAGATAACGAGACAAGCCGTCGTCAATGGATGTCTGACACCTCCCATGAGTTACGCACCCCACTGACCGTACTCAAAACTCAGCTTACAGCCATCGAAGATGGCGTCTTTACTATGGATGCCGACAAAACAGCATTGTTACTGAGCGAGGTCGATAATCTCAGCCGACTGGTCGACGACCTGTATCAGCTCACCAGCGCAGATGTGGGTGGCTACCGTTACAGCATGGCCGAAATTGACCCTTTGCCTCTTCTTATGCAAACTATTCAGGGGCTTGAAAGTAAAATTGCAGAACGCGCTATTACTTTAGATGTGAGTGCACTGACACATGCTATGACGCTCGCGCCTCGAACCGTTGTGGCAGATAAAGAACGTCTGTGCCAGCTATTCGCTAACCTGATAGAAAATGCCAGACGCTACACAGATGCCGGTGGCCAGATAAGGGTCGTGATTGGTCATGAGGCCAGTCGGGTGATCATCCGCATCGAAGATTCGGCTCCGGGTGTTTCTGACGAACAAAAAGTCAGATTGTTTGAGCGTTTTTATCGGGTCGAACCATCCCGAAGTCGCCTGTATGGTGGCAGCGGACTCGGACTGGCTTTGTGCAAAACCATAATAGAAGCACACCAGGGCAGCATCGCACTAAGTGATTCTTCTCTGGGCGGGCTCTGTGTCACTCTCAGCCTGCCCTATCAACAACAAGAGAACCCATAATGAACAAGTTGCATTTGCTGATTGTTGAAGACGAAGCCAATATTGCCGACGTACTTATCGCCTATGCCAGGGCTGAGGGATATAACGTCACACACCTGGAACGTGGTGATGGTGTGGTCGCATTCCTGCAACACCATCAGGTCGATCTCGTGCTGCTGGATCTGATGTTACCGGGTGAAGACGGACTCAGTATTTGCCGTCAGGTCCGTCAATTCAGCGACATACCTATGATCATGATCACCGCCAAAAAAGATGAAATTGATCGGTTGCTTGGCCTGGAGTTGGGGGCAGATGACTACATTTGCAAGCCTTTCAGTCCCCGGGAAGTTATGGCCAGGGTTAAGGCGGTGCTGCGTCGCTTTGCACCCAGGCAGCAAGACGAGCTCAAAGCGGGAGACTTCATTGTCAGCGCGGCTCAGTTCACCGCCAGTTATCGGGCTCAGCCATTGGAATTGACGCCCAGTGAGTTTAAGTTACTGACTTTGCTGCTTAGTCATCCACAACAGGTCTTTTCGCGTGCCCAGCTCATTGAACATCTCTACCCCGACAATGACGACATTGTCGACCGCAATATAGATACCCATGTCAAAAATATTCGTAAAAAACTCAGCACCATTGCACCTGATCAGACCCCCATTACATCTGTCTATGGCGTAGGGTACAAATTTGCTGGGTAATGGCAGCGATAGACTTACCAGTTACAGGCTTTAACCACCTGATACCAGCTACGCTCAAACTCTCTGACTATCACCGGCTTTGGCAAATTAACTTCAACACCCATGGGCTTTGCCAGGTGCTGAAATACCAGCCGACGTATATTGTCATCCTGAAGCTGGGTGTACGCCAGTTTCAGACTGTTTTTACTCTGCTGACTGACCGGATGACCTTCAAGCTGCATAAACCGGGCATTAACCCAAAGTAACATGGCCTGCTTGGTTTCGTTGGGAAAGGACGCGGTCAGTCTGGAAGTAGGCCCGTACAAACGCTGATAATTCAGCAGTTGCTCCTGGATAATAAAAGCAAATAACAGATTCACCCCCGCAGAGATCTGTCCGGAACGTTTATCTATTTCCTGATAACTGGCAAGCGCTTTTCGAAACTGCCGCTCAGCCTCTGCAACTTCACCCAACTCTAATGCTATGATCCCTAGATTATTATTGATTATGCCATTTTTTGATGTAATACCGGCCTTATCAGCAATACTCATCGCCCTGCCATACAAGCGTCTGGCTTTGGCATAATCACCAAGTTGACGTGAAACCAACGCCAAACTATTAGTCAGTACTAACTTCTGCTGCTCCGACTGAGCGTACTGATAGGCACACTCCAGGCTCAGCCTGGCATCATTAAGGTAATTATGGCGACGTAACCAAATACCCAGCGCACTCAATGCGGTGGGAAGTTTTTCGATAAAGTACGGGTGATTATGGTGGGAAAAAACGGCCTCCAGAGAATATTCCATCTGTGTCAGTTGATGGGTCGGCACGGCTGCACGCATGCGAATGAAGTGCCAGCGTAAAAACAAAGAGGTCGGCAACTGCTGAACATTATCAAGCTGCTCCAGCAACACTAAGGTCGTTGCCGGGTCTACCGTCAGGTAGTCTTCAGCTTCCTGAAGTTTATCAATCACCTCACTGGGTGTAGCAGCCCATAATGTCACCGGGAACAGCATCATCCACAGGCCAATCATCGCTCGTAACATCACCCGTTCCGCTTTTGCTTATCTCCTGAAACTATAGAATGCACGCAGCAATTGTTCAAAGTCACTCACTGATGTTCGAAGTAAATACGATAAGTGCTGGACCAGATTGGATAGTCCACTTCCATCAGATAACAGCGGTAGTTAGCAGGGTCAAGGCTGGCGTAGCGGAACAGATAATCAAGCTTTTGCTGTTGCACTGTATCCCAGTGCAATGCCTGCGCGCCAGCATTTAAATCAATCAAACGTAGTTCTGGAAATTCAGGCAGGCGCTCGGTCCACATATCCTCTACGCTGAGCTTTCCTTCTTCCACTTTTTGGTTGCCATGATAACAACCGACATTCACGCAGCTGTGGCGATCCAACTGTTTTTCTATCAATACCAGTAAGCGCAACTTTTTGGCCGGATTTTTAATCGAAATACTGGTAGAGCTACACTGACTGTCGTGGCTTAACGGGTCAACCAGCTCATCCGGATTATTAAAAATAAAAGTTGCATCAAAACGATCATGGTCCGCAATGGGGTCAAATACCAACCCGCTGTTACCGGGTGAATAACTGGCAAAGGCCTGGTGCAGCCCGGGCGTTGATAGCTCTTGCGCAATGCCGATACTGAAACGTTTTGATTCAACACGACAACTGGCATCTATATTCAAAGGGGCGATAAAGTCATCATTGTGCGGGTGGGTGTAAAACTGCACGAAAGGTGCGGCGCCGGTCTCGCGCTTGATCTGCGATTTGCTGATCATGGCCACTTCCTGCAAAAACCCCTCACGCCCTTTGCCCCGGGTTAGCACATAGGCACAAAAAATCTCTTCCATACTCATACCAAGCAGCGACTTGGCCGCGTAATACAACTGAGCCCGCTTATCCTCACCAGAGAGATGTACATCCCGAGCTTTCACTTTGTCCTCTTGCCGATTGTCCAGTAATCGTTTTAGCTCTGCATGACTTCTTGCATACTGAGGAATGGTTGCAGAAAAGCGCTCACTCACCTGACGCCACTGCACTATCAAATCACAGGGGATATGCCCTGTCAGCTGCTCACCCAGCACGCTCAGCGCCTGTTGCCCGGGTAAGTGGTAGAGTACCTGTTCGCCAGACTTGGCCTTGTATGCATTAAATAAACGCTGACTGGTTGAGCGATGACACCCAATATGGCGGGCAAACTTTCTTAACACGCTCACCCAGTCTGCGTAATTCACTGTGTGCCTGATGACTCAGTCCCATGATCTTCTGTATACCGTTTACTTTCTGATAGATTACCCGGGACTGAGCAAAAAAGCGACTAGTTACAGGTGCCTACAGATTTCCATGGACCCCAAGGACCTGACTGGGCTGGATCTTCACCCTGCACCCACCACTGGGCTTCATATACCTGACCACCTTTAGCAACCAGATCACCTGTGTTGTACACTGTGCCAGGACTCCAGCTAGGAATACCCTGACAGTTGTTGTCACCACCAACGGTCACCTGTTTCGAAAGGGTGCTGTTTTGACCCTGATCATCTGTCACAGTCAGGCGGATTGTGTAGGTACCCGCAGCTGCATAGGTATGCGTCACAGAAGACTGAGATGAACTCTGACCATCACCAAACTGCCACTGGCTTGATACGATTTGACCATTGTCTGTGCTGGTATTAGTCAAAGTAACACTCAAGCCTGACTGAGCTACAGTGAAACCTGCAACCGGCGCCGGATCACCATTGCCACCGCAGCTATCCAGTTTCTTCCAGACATTCGGGTATAGATCCGGCTGAGCACCAGAAGACCACCAGATGGCCTCATAGATATTGCCCTGATAAGACACTTTGTCACCTAATGCATAAGAGGTGGCACGATCCCAGGGTGATACATCACACACAGGCGGCTCGCCAATGGACACAACCTGAGACACGCTGGATGTCTGCTGTGCAGTATCAGTCACGGTAAGCGTCACATTGTAACTTCCATCCGCGGCATAGGTATGACGTGGGTTTGCTGCGCTTGAGCGGTTGCCATCACCAAAGTTCCAGTCATAAGCTGTGATGCCATTGTCATCTGTCGCGCGATTCGCAAAGCTCACTGTCATGCCAGAAACCGACGCACTAAAATCAGCAACTGGTTTTTCATCCGTCGGGTTATCCGGGCTCAGACCCGTTTTACGCTCAATCCAATCTAGGTAGCTGGTTGTACGAGTAAATGCTGTCGCGCCAGAGCAGGCAATACCCCAGCTCACAGTACCTATGCTGTAGAAATCGTTACCAACACGGACCGCATAAGGACCACCGCTGTCACCATTACAGGCTGAACGACCACCTTCGCCGCCACCACAAATGACAGAACTGGGAATGTTAAAGTTAAGCTGACTGCTACAACTTGCATTGGAGATCACAGGTAGCTGAGCTTCGCGCAGCACGTCACTCGGACGACCGCGGTTAGAGGTTAATCCCCAACCTGATACCGTCGGGTAAGCGCCAACGCCGGCATACTGATCCGCAATGGACTGTGTTGGTAACTTAGCCGGGGTGTATTTGCTTGCAGCAGGCGTTGCCAGGCGCAGTACGGCAATATCATAGCCGGAGCGGATACCGTTCGCACCTCGCCAGTTTTCATGCATAATAATCTGAGATACACGCAAAGTATCTCCGTCACCACGGCTGATAGAATGGGCGCCAACACGGACTGTCAGACTGGCTGTAGAAGCATTGTCAAGACAGTGTGCTGCGGTTAACACCCAATTTTCGCTCAACAGTGTACCACCACAGCCCTGACGGCCATTCATCAATAATGCCACTTGATATGGCCTTGAATAAGCTGGAGTTTCAATACCACCCACAACGCTAGGAGTGATATCAGGCAGGCTCGATTGTTGTGTATTCGCAGAGACGGCGGTTGCTGATAGTGACAATACAGCAGCAGCCAAAAGTGTAATTTTCATGTTGTATCCTTGTATGGTTATTGCTCAAAAAGCAATCTAGAAATAATCTGAGATACACACAAAGATCAATGGCTGAGATGAAAAAAACAACTGGCTGGACCAGTGGTAAATTTAGTCACTTCTTCATCATTAGTTTTTATTTTAACCACTTAAATGTAACAGATGTTTTACAGTTAAACGCGAAATTTATTTCACAAATATTTAGACAAAAGCGTTTTGGTAAGTTTGGAACGTTTTAAATAACAAGGACTTAAATTAGAAAAACACGGACTGACTGACTTACATTTGACACAATTTTGTCATGACTAAGGCGCAAAAATCCCAGCGTCTCCTTGCATGCGTATCCCCTGGAATATAAACCGGTAAATATGACTCAGAAAGGCAGCATTTTGATGCCATATTTATGGTAGATTTGGCTGATCTCGCCTTGCTCCATCATGAACTGTAACGCCTGATCAAGCTCTCGCTTGAGCTCACCATGCTTGGGTTGAATGCGCATTGCAACCGGCAACTTGCTTATCTCATAAACTTCTTTAAAGCCTCTGTAAGCCGGTATGGTCGCAATATAGTAGGCCGCTGTGACATCGCCAATCATGATATAATCCAATCGGGTATGAGCCAGCTGTACCAATAGTTCTCGCTCCGAAATATTGTCATATACCGCAATTTTCCCCGCCCCAAAATGGCGCTCAAACGGCCCATACCGATAACCACGTACGCGTCCCATCACTTTGCCATAAAAGGACTCAGGCTTTTTATAAGCACGTGCTTCTGCACGACCCAACACCACCTCGCGAGAAAACGCATAGTCAATACTATAAATGCCCGGTACTCGCGAGCTTTTTCGCCAGCTGGGATTGACCCCTGGCTCAATATCAATTTCACCCGATTCAAACGATTTATGCCCGCGCGCAACCGACAGTGGCACAAACTCAAACTCATGTCCCGTCAATTCACCAAGGCGGGTAAACATATCCTTAAATATGCCGGCCTGCTCTCTGCCATCCAAATAGTTATAAGGTGGATTTGCACCGTGATACACCAATACAGAATAACGTGCAGCCTCTGCGCCTGCGCTCAGTACAATACATAAGACAAGCACAACACAGTGGTTGACTCTAAGCATCACAACCAGCCGAAATTAGCGCCTGGTTATTTTGATTGGCATCTTGATTCATCGTTTACGCTTTCGGTTAAAACAGATCTTAAGCTTAGTTAAGCAACACGCTTAGGCAAAGGAATATAAACAAATTGTTATCCAAACATCGGATATTTAAGTTATCTGAATAAGAAAAAAGAACCAGCAATATGAAAATATTCATACACACAAAACAGAAGCGTAGTAAGCACACACTCACAGCCAGGAAAAATCAATAATCGAGGTTAAATTGAATGAAAATTGCACGAAAATAAAAATATATAAATAAAACTTTCTTTATTTCGTCTATTTATCGAAACATAAGTTTCATGATAATGTACCACCATGAGTTCAAAGGCGCGGTGACACGCACCGCGTCATTGTCATCTGCTGTGATTCTGGGCAAAGGGTTACCCTTGATTTATTACGTCTGATCTCAGCGCTTTATAGCAAAAAGGAAGTTTATTTATGAAAAATGCGTTACTTGTTTCTTTACTCTCACTGGCCAGCACAACTGCACTTGCAAATGCCACACCTTCTGTCTCCCAAACTGAACAGGCACCGACCCGGGCTGGATACAGCAGCGTTGATGAAGTCATTGAATATGGCCGTCAGTATCAGGAGATAAAAGGTCAGCTTCTGGATACTGGATATGAACTTCAGTCATGCAACCAGCATGTACTGAACTACTTTGTACAGCCAGCGTCCACCGTGTATCTGTACGCCCAAGCGGAATGCACCTTCTCTCGTTCAGTAGGCGGTGATTACTCACTGGAAACCGACTATGCCATGGTTAAAATTGACGTTGAGTATCATCAGTTCAACCAGCTCTTTCACGAAGGAACAGTCAACGTCAATTATGTCACTGTATACTAAGGTATAAAGACCAAACAGCGTTACGCTTTCAATCAGTAATCCGGCAAGGACAGCGGGATGATGATTCTGACCTCAGGCCGCAGACGTGCGGCCTTTTTCGTTTTCGTGTCAAGCACTATGTATCAGCCCGGATACAAAAGGCAGACAATCAGATACCCAGCTACCAGCAACAAAACGCTACAGTCCTATTGGAATTCATCAATGGGATACGATTATGAAAAAACACCTAATAGCGCTGGCCCTGTCACACGTCGCCTGCACCTACGCAATCGCCGCTTCCCCGCTTTGGCAAAGTGTGGAACAACACCATGCCAAGCCACAAAACCATCACAGTCAATATCTGTTGGACCAAAGTGCGCTGCACGCGCAGCTCAGTTTACTGAGTGACACGCAAACAACCTCTCTGATGCTCCCTCTGCCTGATGGCAAGCTGGTTGAATTTGTCCTCAAGCCAAACCAGGTCATGGCGCCAGCACTGGCAAGCAAATTCCCGCAGATAAAAACATTCAGCGGCCATCAAAAAGACAACCCGATGCACTACGGACGATTTGATCTGGGGCCAAACGGCTTTTTTGGTGTCTTTAACTACCAGGGACAACGCATCTACCTGGATCCACAACCACGCTCGGGCAAACACCACTACCGCAGCTATACTGGCAGCAGTCAACCCACAGACAAAAAAACGCTGAAACAACACGCGCCTCGCAAACATCACCGACATGCGCAGATGGTTGATCGTCTGGCACAGCCCGAGCAGAACAATGAAGCCGACACGCTGCCAAACACGCAGATCACCTATCGTATTGCAATTGCCACCACAGGTGAATACGCCCGCTTTCATGGTGGCAGCAAAGAAACAACACTGGCAGCCATAGTGACTATGGTCAACCGGATCAACGACGTTTATGAGCGCGACCTGGCAATAAAGTTTGAACTGGTTGGCGACAATGACAAGTTGCTCTTTATCGACCCGAATACAGATCCTTTCGACAATACGGATGAGGATATTGATAAAATAAGTGAGCAAATCAATACCCTGATCGGTGCTGATGGCTATGACATTGGGCATTTGGTTGGCACAGGTGGTGGCGGCCTTGCCGGGTTTGAAGTTGTTTGCACCGAACTCAAAGCGGAAGGGATCACCGGCAGCGAGGAGCCCACCAATGACGCCTTTCATATCGACTATGTTGCGCACGAAATAGGCCACCAACTGGGTGCCGATCACACCTTTAATGGTGAAGCGGGCGCTTGCGGTGGTAACCGCGCGCCAGGAAGTGCCTACGAGCCGGCCAGTGGGTCAACCATCATGGGTTACACCGGCATTTGCGATGAGCAGGATCTGCAAGCCAATTCCGACCCTTATTTTCATATCCATTCTCTGGACCAAATGAACCGCTATGCGCGGCTATCATCGGGTAAAAACTGTGGGGTTCATACTGAACGCAGCAACGTCAAACCACAAGTGAACGCCGGCGCAGATCGCACTATTCCGGCGCGCACGCCTTTTACTTTAAGCGGGACTGCTACAGACAAAGAACAAGATACGCTCAGCTACAGTTGGCATCAGTTTGACCTGGGCGAGGCGTCTGCGGACAAAGCCCAGGACAGTATTGATGATGGTAAAAGACCGCTGTTCAGGACTTTTAATCCAAACAACACGCCACAACGCACATTGCCAAAAATGGCAGATATCTTGTCAGGTCAACCAAGTTTTGGCGAAGCCTATGCCACCACGACCAGAGCGCTTAACTTTCGCCTGGTTGTCAGGGATGGTCAGGGTGGCGTGAGTGATGATGCGGTGAAAATCGCCGTCATTGGCAATGAGCAGGGATTTGCCGTGACCCTACCAGACGGGTCGAGCCAATGGCGTGGCAACACACAGATAGTGAAATGGCACACTGCCGACACAGAAAACGCCCCGGTATCGTGCGAAAATGTCGATATTTTACTTTCCGAAGACGGCGGCCAGACATTTGCAACCGAGTTGGCAAAGCAAGTACCTAATTCCGGTCAATATGAAGTGCAACTCGGCAATATCCGCACCGAGCAGGCCCGCATTCAGGTCAAATGCCATGACAACATCTTCTTCGCAATCAACCAGGGTAACTTCAGTATCAATAGCGAGTCTGCTGGTGACACAACGCCTGAGATCACAGGGCAAAAACCGCTTAGCCTCGACGAAGATGGCAGCTTGCAGATAAAACCGGATGATCTGATCCTGGCACAAACAATGACCATAGACGCAATCACTTTAGCCAGTGGCGCACACTACCAGGTCACGGGTACAACACTCACACCTGCTCCGCACTTTCATGGCAAACTCAGTGTGCCGGTAACGGTAACCAGCGGCACACTCACCAGTGCGCCTTACACACTCACCGTCACAGTAACACCAGTCAATGATGCCCCTGAGGCGAACAATGACACATACAGCGTTGACTTTGCATCGCAAAATAATGCGCTCACTGTAATCGAGAACGACCAGGATGTGGATGGTGATACGCTGAAGATAAGTAGCGTGGATTATCGTGGTGCAGGCCAGGTGACCATCAGCAATAATCGGTTAGTGTATACACCACAAGATGATTTTTCCGGCACTGAAGTCTTTCGTTATGATATCGAAGACGGACAAGGAGGCAGCGACTATGCAACCGTAACGGTGACTGTTAAAGCCAATCCCAATCCCGACGATGGCGGTGATGACGATAAAGACGACAACAGCTCAGGCTCGTTCGGCCCATGGGCAATGCTGAGTGGATTGTGCTTGTTGCTACGCAGGCGACGCCGCTAAGCGATCAGGCCAGGGGTCGGCGTATTAAGCCTGCCACCTGGCCATAGTTATGAATCTGAGCGTTCGTTAAACCAGTCTGTCCAGAGCACGAGTCAGGTACTGACCCGATTGCACATCCGCTTTAACTCTTTGCACATTCTGCTTCATCTGGTCGATTTGTTCAGGTGTCAGCTCCGCAAGGCGCGTTTTGATGTCACGTAACGAGCTGACTTTAAAACCAATCCCCTGCTCCTCAACAAAGTCAGCCATGGCTGCCTTGTCCCAGATGATGATAGGCATGTCACACAACAAGTACAAAGACAGTTTATGTGGGTTATTGTACTTAAGGTACTGACCCGTCACGCCATCACAGGTATCGAGCGTGTTGCCATACCAAACCAGACCAAAGTCTCCGTCGATATGATCGATCACCTTGTCCGACGGGAAACACCCTTTATAGTCCAGTATCGTATTGTTGATGTTTTTGACTTTCTTCTCATCATAACCAACACCATACAGGTCAAACTTAAAGTTGCCGCGCTCCAGCCCATCCAGCTCATATACAAATGGACCCATGTTACCGGCAAACACCACCCGAATCTGATCATAGTCGGTTGGTGTACGCTGGGCATTCGGGTTATCGCTATGCAGATAGTCGAACGCTTCGATGTTGGTAATCTCAGCTTGGATGTTCTGCTCTTCAAACCAGGCGCGCATTTTGTCGTTATGCACAATCAACTGATCTGATTTATTGAGCATATTGATTTCTTTCTCTGAGTGGCCGTACTTACCTTTAAGGCTGCGCACGTCGTGCACCAGTGTCAGCACTTTACTGTTTTTCAGTTTTGCGCCCCATAAACAGTAACCGTAAAACTTGTTAAACGGGTACTGCAAACACACCGTACTGCCCGACTTCAGTCTCAACAGCGCCCAGCTTACGCCCAACGCACTGATCAGCGTACCCAGTATAGAGTTTGCAATCCAGGTCTGCTTAAAGCCGATATTTTGCCAGCCGTTATTCTGCAAAATAGTCTCACAGTCCATCTTTGCCTTACCGGCTGCATCAAACTTAGAGCGGTAATTTCTTGCGATATAAACTTTACGACTCATGATGTTATGCCAATTCCTTGCTCGTTAATGCCAGTGCTGCTTCTATGGTGTCGTCCATATCATAATATTTATAGTCGGCAAGACGACCACCAAAAATAAACTTATCAGCATACGGGGCTGTTTTTGCCAGCTCCTGATAACGTGCTAACAGTGCATTATTAGTTTCGTCGTTAATTGGGTAGTAAGGTTCGTTGTCTTTACTGAACTCATGCGGATATTCTTTGGTGACAACGGTTTTTTCCTGCGTACCAAACTCAAAGTGCTTATGCTCCAGAATACGCGTATACGGCACATCGCGCTCGGTGTAGTTCACCACTGCATTGCCCTGGTAGTTTTCCTCATCCAGCACCTCTGTTTCAAAATGCAGGCTGCGATATTCTAGCTTGCCAAACTGACAGTCAAAGAACTCATCAATTTTACCTGTGTACAATACTTTGTCTGCCAGCTTGTTGAGGTTTTCAGCATCTTCAAAGTAGTTCACACCCGTTCTGACTTCCACACCTTCAAACAAGGCGTCAGTCAGGGCATTGTAACCGCCGATCGGGATCCCCTGATAACGGTCGTTAAAGTAGTTGTTGTCGAAGGTAAACCTGAATGGCAGACGTTTGATAATAAATGCCGGGATTTCAGTGGCCGGTCGACCCCATTGCTTTTCGGTATACCCTTTGATGAGCTTTTCGTAGAGATCGCGACCACCCAAGTACAATGCCTGTTCTTCGAGGTTTTGCGGTGTCAGGTCAGCATACGGCGCACGCGCTTCAGCGATTTTCTCTTTTGCCTCTTTTGGTGTGGTCACGCCCCACAGCTGATAAAAGGTATTCATATTAAAAGGCAGGTTATAAAGCTTGTCTTCGTGTCTGGCAACCGGCGAGTTGACATAGTGATTGAATGTCACGTAACGATTTACGTAATCCCACACCTGCTGGTTGCTGGTATGAAAAATATGTGCACCGTACTTATGTACGTTAATCCCTTCAACCTGTTCACAGTAGATATTACCACCAGTATGGTCGCGCTTATCTATCACCAGGACTTTCTTACCCTGATCGGTTGCTTCTCTGGCGAATACAGCACCAAACAGGCCTGCACCGACAATCAGATAATCGTATTGAGCTTCATTCATTGAAATTTGCCTTTGTGAATCGTTCATGGCTCTATCGTAAGCGCAAAACTATATCAGAAAAAGTGAAGAAATGATTATTCATCATGCCGTAAAGCACAAAATAGTCCCCGAAATATGCGCAATTTAAGCTTTTTTTACACGCCCCGAAGGTAAGCCAAAAAGACAAGTAATTTTTTGTTATCAAGTCGAGGAATAAATGAACGGCATTTGCTCATAAATCGACTATCTGAGAAAACAACCAGCACGTCGGTTTCAACAAAAATAAGCGAAGCGGTTTAACGGATATCTTGTTAGCCTGGCTTTTGACGCGCAAGGATGTGTTTATCCAGGCCGACTGCCATCAGGATCCCCAGCGTATAACACACCAGATCACTGACTTTAAAGCCAAAGCCCAGCACCAGTGCGCCTAGGCGTGTATGACGGATATCGTTAAGCCATTGAGCCTGATAAAGCTGAGAAAACTCAATCGAAAAGGCAAACCCTACAGCCAGCAAAGCAACCACAGTGGTGCGTGCAGCTGGCCTCACGCAGCAACATAGCCAGAAAACCATCATTGCCCACAAGGTATCACCGGCATAAAGAGAGAGCAGCCTGGGCAACTCAATGAGCGAGGACCTGCTGAGCAGGCCGAGCAATATCGTGACTAAGACTAAGCCTGGATACAGAATAAGACTACGTCTGATAAAAACCATAGATGCCATACCTCTTCTAACAATATACGCTAGTATGCTTCGCGCGCTGTTAACTCGCTAAAGTCGCTCATAATTCAAAACGACCACCGAGTTCAATATGGGTATAACTTACCGCTAGCTCTTCGAGTAACCAGCGCACTTTCTGGACGTTAAATGACGTCATGCGGCCATACAGTTCCATGGCAATTCCTTGTTTTTATTATTAAGAAAGATGAATAAGAAACGCATTAGTTCCCATAGTGAAACCATGTAGTAATATCAGAAAACGATTTAACCGACAAAGCCCCTTAATCACCGCCCGTATACACCTGCAAACTAGCTGATGACACAATTCCATCCAATGACAATACTTAACGATCAAAACTAGACTAAAGTCTAAGCTGCTCCTCCCGTTTTTCCATTATGTTGGATAGGGTCTGTTGACAATTTTACAGGTTATTTATCAAAAAGCAGATCAACAGAGCCAACACATGTAAAGGAGCAAAATTATGAATTTTAAGCACTTAGTCGCTATTTCACTCACCGCCGGACTGGGAGTCAGCCAGGCTTATGCAGCAAGCTGTCAGGGAGTTAATACTTACCCCGACTGGACACAAACAGACTGGCAAGGCAATCCCAGCCACGCCAATACCAATGACAAAATGCAGCATCAGGGCAAACTTTATCGCGCAAACTGGTGGACCCGCTCAGAGCCTGGTAGCAGCTCAGCCTGGCAATATCTTGGCCGCTGCGATACCGGCAATCAAATCACACCGGTTGAACGTTATGGCAAACTCAGCGTATGCGGCACCGGACTGTGCAGTGAGCAACAACAACAAATTCAGCTACGTGGCATGAGCAGTCATGGCCTGCAATGGTATGGACTGAACAAATGTCTAACTGGTGCATCACTGGATGTACTGGCTCAGGACTGGCAAGCCGATATTGTTCGCCTCAGCCTGTACGTGCAGGAAGGCGGTTATGAAACCGATCCGGCCGGGTTTACCCAACAGATGAACACCCTGATCGACATGGCCAGTCAGCGTGGATTATATGTTCTGGTGGACTGGCATCAGCTAAATCCGGGCGACCCAAACTATAACCTTGACCTGGCTAAGCAGTTCTTTACTGACATAGTCACTGCCAACAAAAACCGCAACAACGTGATTTACGACATCGCCAATGAGCCCAACAATGTAAGCTGGCCTGAAGTGCGCCACTACAGCGAGCAAATCATCCCGGTTATCCGGGCTATCCAGCCTGACGCATTGATCCTGATCGGCACCCATGGCTGGTCTACGTTTGGCGCATCGACTGGCGGCAGTGTGCAGGAGGTACTGAACGATCCGGTACCGTTCGACAATATCATGTACACCTTCCACTTTTACGCGGCATCACACAAAGACTATCATCGCTCCGTACTCGATCAGGCCTCTGATGTACTACCCGTGTTTGTCAGTGAGTGGGGCACGCAAAACTACGATGGCGATGGCCCGAATGATCCAATCAGCTCACAGAAGTATATCGACCTGATGAAACGCAAAAAAATCAGCTGGACCAACTGGAATTATTCCGACGATTTCCGCAGCGGAGCAGTCTGGCAACGCGGTACCTGTAACACTCAGAACTTTGTCGACAGCCAGCTCAAAGAGGCCGGTACCTGGGTCAAAGGCTGGATCAGTGAAGGCAGATAATCATTAAACCAACGCAAAGGGCGCGCAAGCCGTGCCCTGATGATATTTAAGCTGCCACCGGCCCTGTGCCAACACCCAAATGGAGCAGCGCTTTGCAAACTCGCTGACTGCTCCATGTTGGCCAACCAATGCGCATTGATAACGCAACAGGTACACATCCGGTGCCAGCTTGTCACAACTGTAATTCTGCGCGTGTACACGCAGCTGAGTAGGCGATTCCTCGTCCATCATGGCAACAATGGAATCAAAGTTGTAGCTGGTGCCCGACATGCCAACTTCCGCAAAGTCAGCATGCAACAGACGCTCAATGGCATCACGATTTTGCCGGGTCTCATACTGATGTAGCTCAGTTTCTTGTGCTATCAAAACTTCCATTTTTACGCTCCTGAGTAATGTGCTGAACTTACAGCAACCTGAGCTAACTAAAGTAACGCTGTGAGCGGTATATAGTCAAAGCCCAGGTTGTACTGCGCCCAGGCTTTCATCAGTGTTTGATTGGCTCAATACCTTTAAGATGGCGTAAAAAATAATCCCAACGCAGACGCACAAAATGCGGATGCTCGTCGAGTACATGGCCCATATTGGGATAAATCATCAGGTCAAACTGCTTATCCGCTTTTATCAGCGCAGAGACCAGCTGCATGGTCGCAGCAGGATGTACATTGGTGTCCAACTCGCCGTGAGCCAATAACAGTTTCCCTTGCAGGTACTTTGCCCAGGTCAGATTAGACTGCTCATCCCACTCTGGTGTCACTGGATAACCCATCCAGATTTCATTCCAGCCCGCTTTATCGACCCGGAAATCATGATTTCCCGACGCCGCGACACCAACCTTAAAGAAATCCGGATATTTAAACAACGCATGCGCAGTATCATAACCACCGGCACTAAAACCAAAAATCCCGACCCGATCACTGTCTATGAAAGCATGTTGCTGTGCCAACTGACGAATGGCCGCCACATGATCGTCCGCGCCCCCACCGAGGTTCTTAAATGAATACTCATGGAATGCCCGGCCGCGTTTATTGGTGCCCCGCCCATCCATTTTGATCACCACAAAACCCAGTTCAGCCAGCGCATTGGCCTGACGTGAATAGGTATTAAAAGATTTAGGTGTAAAGAAGTTATGTGGTCCGGTATAAATGTCATCAATGACCGGATAACGCTTGTTGGGATCAAAGTTGGATGGCAAGTACATTAAGCCATACAGCGACGTTTTACCATCCGCAGCCAGCACCTCAAATGATTGCGGCGGACGCCAGCCTGTCGCCTGCAAATCACTGATATCCGCCCGTTGAATTTCTCTCACCACTTTCCCCGTGCGGCTATCTCGCAGCACAGTCACAGGTGCCTGTGACGCCGTCGAATAGGTGTCTATCACATAGTTAAAATCGGGAGACAATCGCGTATCATGTTCAGCAGGCTCTGGAGTGAGCAGAGTCAGGTCGCTGCCATCCAGGTTAACCCGGTATAAATGTCGGAAATAGGGATCCCTGTCAGGCTCTCTCCCGGACGCTTCAAAGTACAGCTGCTTGCGCTCGGTATCTATGCCTCGGATCACCCTTATCGTCATCTCACCTTGCGTGATCGGATTCAGTAATGCGCCGCTGCTGGCCTGGTACAAGTACAGGTGCTGATAACCACTGCGTTGCGAGCTCCAGATAAAAGCATCCAGCTCCGGCAATGCCCAATATGTTTGTACCCAGGGATCAATATATTTATCGTCACGCTCTTCAACCAAAACCCGCACCTTAGCCGTGTGCGGATCCACTTCGCGCATAAAATACTGACGATTGCCCCGGCGACGGTCATGATACACATAGCGACCATTGTCTTGCCACCAGCCCCACAGTGCGCTGCCATAGTAAGTCTGCATCACAGGCGGAGCATCCAGCTTGATAGCCTTTTTCTTATCGGTGTCCACCAGCACCAGGCTGGCTTGTGGTAACGTCTCTTGCCCGGCTGAAGGATAGTAATAACGGACCGTTTTCGGTCTCAAACTCGCCTCATGATCAGACTGAACCAAAGTGTATAAGTCAGTACCACTGCGATCCAGCTGATAAGTGATTAGATAGCGGCTATCTTTGGACCACGTCAGTGAGACGCCTTCACGCTGATAGTCTGTGCCTGCCTTAAAGCTGCGCGCCGGATTTGGGTGCGTTGCAGCATAAGGGCGCTTCTCAGTGCCGTCCCGGGTGAGTGCAGTGCGCTCCCCTGAATACTTATTGACCAATATCAGATTATGGTTTTCGACCACCACTTGCCACTGCCCATCAGGAGAGACGCCTTGTTCTGGTTCTTCGGTCTGTACACGCACCTGATGATCACAGGTATATGCAGGCAGGGTGCAGGACCATTGCGTCTGTTCAATAGTAAAAGCCAGCCGGGATCCGCTCAGCGTAATTTGCTTGAACGGTAGTCCCGCTGCTGACACCTCGGTCAGACCTTCTGCGCGCAATACATCGGCAATTTTCTGATGATCAAACGCCGCAGACTGTGTGTTCTTGCTCGGATCAACCAGCACAAAGCGGTGACCATGGCCGTGCTGCTGAACAAACCAAAAACGACTCCCTTCATCCAGCCAGTTTGCAGTCAATTTATCGTTTTTGACTAACGGGGCGAGATTGTGCGGCAAGAATTGTTCAGCCCGTAAATAGAGCTTCTGACTATCTCTTTGTTGCTCTGCCTGTGATTTCCCGACGGGAAGACTCTGACAGGCTGTCAGTATTAAGCTTGAGCTGAATAATAGTGCCAGTGTGCGCTGCAACATAAACGGTCTCCTAAACCAAAAAAAGCCCACTGCGCACAATGCGCAAGTGGGCTGGGGGAAATAAGGGATCAAAAACGAACTTTGGCCTGTAAGAAATACTCCATACCGACCGGGTTGTACTTATTGATATCGGCGAATGGCCACCACTTTTCAGATTCATGCTGGTGCGGCTTTTTATCGAACAGATTGACCACACTCAAAGACAGACTAATGTCTTCGGTCACGTCATAGCCCGCTTTCAGGTTCACTGTGGTCCAGGCCGGATAGCGCTCTGGTTGCTCTGCGTCTTCAACCGGCGAAGTACCCAGACGATTAATGAACAAAGAGGCTGACACTGCTTCTTTATGCCAACCCAATGTCAGGTTTGTTTTGGTCCGGAACGTGTTATTCCAGGGTAAATCACGAATGTCTTCCACCTCATCTTCAGGCAGGAACCGAAACGGCGATTCAAAAATATGGCTGTAGTCGAGCTTGGCTTTGAAAGTACCAAATTCATGGGTGTCAATTTTATAACTGGTACTGAAATCAACACCGGTTTGTTGGCGGAAACCAATGTTATACGGTATGGTCGACACACTGGTGACGCCGTCCTTTGGGCCGCCTCGCTGAACGCGCGACAGAGCATCCTGACACTTAGGTGAGTTTTTATCTATGTTGCTATCAAACTGACCAAAGCCCAGTAAGCACTCAGCCTCATAACGGAACAAACCATCCATAGTCATCACGCCAATCTGGTTTTCCAGATGAAGTTTGTAAAAATCCAGGGTCATTGACCAGTTATCTGTGATGTCTGCCACCATACCTATGCTGGCACTGTAACCCGTTTCTTCTTTGAGCGATAAGTCGCCTTCTGTGTATCGGCGAACACTGCCTGAGTTATAATCTTCAGAACAGAATTTCCACCCCTGTCCGGCGGTTAACCCTTCTTTGGTTGCACACTCATAAAAATCAGTGCCCGACGCGAAGGACGAACTGCGCTCAGCATTCATCACGTGCATATCCGGCGCACGAAAGCTGGTTGCATAGTTTGTGCGTAACATGAGCTCCTCCATTGGTCGCCAGGTCAGCCCTAGCTGATAGGTTGCAGCACCATTGACATCAGATTTATCGTCATAATGGTCATAGCGTGCGGCCAGTGTTGCATCCAGTTTGCCAGCACCACTGCTTTCATCCAGCAACGGGATAGCCAGCTCGAACCCGATGGCGTAGTGGTCACGATCTCCTTTACCCCGGATCCCACTCCAGCCGTAAATATCCCCATCTACCGTTGGCTGATCGGTGATAAACTCATAGCTTTCCTGAATAACTTCGGCCACAGTCGCGAACTGCAAAGGCCCGCTATCCAGCTCCATCAGGGTGCCCGACAACTCAAATGCCAGGTTATACATAGAAGAGTCCCCTTTACCGACTGAGGTGTGCGTAACGTCGTTAAACATGTCTGGCGTCAGCTCACCGAGAATGTCGAAATTTTTTGGGGTGTAGTCACTGTTAAGCTGGCTGGCGTTTACCGTTACCCAACGGCTGCCTTCCCAGGGCTGGTCCCAGTCTTTGCCTTTTTCGCCAAAAATTTTTGCCAGCATCTTTTGATCATCAAAACGCACGACACTGTCTTCATAATCATACTGACCGCCAGAAAAACTCACACTGTAATCATACTCGCCCGCGATCACACCGCGGATCCCGGTGATAAAAGTCAGAGATGTTTCATCAAAAACCTGATTGGACGTGGGTACTTCGTGGCTTCTGAAAGTGCGATAAAAATGACGGCTGCCCAGCCAGGAATCCCCATCGGCTAACTCACCTCGCACGTCGTAATCCGCTTTGAAGCTATATCGGTAAATCCCTGCCTCCCCCTCGGATTTCATCGCAATGATATCCGCATACAGAGATGTATCAGCATTCAAGTCATGATCCAGGTGCAAAAACATAGAACTGCGGTCCCTGTCATTCCTGACGGTGTAAGTCTCATAGGTATTATCACCACAGTAATGGGGCGTATCCGTGTCTGAGCCAGTTTGCTTGAACGGCGTGCGATTGACGTTGTACACCGCTTCATACCCGACTGCTGCGCACTTATCTTCAATGTCGATTAGCATGTAGGGGTCCGGCTGATATCGGGCCCAGTAAGACATAACCTGAGTAAGGCCATGGCGGGTTTCATCCGGGCCATCCGTTGGTTCATCAAACCAGCCCCTGTCATCACCATGAATGGGCTTTCGTTGGTCAAGTTCCAGACCCAGGGTAAAATTGGTATCACCAAAAGACCCACCGGTTGTAAAGCTCAGCTTGTTTGAAGCGCCCCCTCCATCTTTGGTATCGCCCCGACGATATGTTAAGGTGGATTCATCCACATCATCCTTTAAAATCACATTGACCACCCCGGTCACCGCATCCGAACCATAAATGGCAGAGGCACCACCGCTGAGAATTTCAATCCGCTTGACCGCATCGCTGGGAATTGTAGCCAAGTTTGTGACGTTGCCACTCACGGTGCCTGAGGGTTTAGGCAATACAGGAATGCGACGACCATTGATTAACACCAGGGAATAAGAGGAACCAAATCCCCGTAAATTGAGCGCCTGGGCATTGGCATTGAAGTTATTGGAATTAGCTTCACCAATGAAAATACCACTGTTTGACGAAATTGCGCTCAGCGCATCAAAGACATTGGCATGACCCTGCATCTGAATGTCTTCGGCCGTAATGGTCACCAAAGGAGACGCCCCTTCAAGATCTGCACGCTTTATCCGTGAGCCTGTTACTTCAACCACATCCATGTCCTGATTTTCAGATGCTTGCTGCTCGGCATAAACCGGAACAGCACAACCCATAGAAACGCACAGCGCCACCGCTGACTTACGAAAATTTAACATACCGAATTTCCTGTTGTTATTTATTGCTTTTTATTGAAGATCGGTACGACTATAGCTCAACGGTAAATTGTATACAATATTTAATATCCCATTATGAAAAATGTCATTTTTATCCAAATCAGTGACCACAGTGCTAGCAAAACTTCTTCGGCCAGGACAAATGGTCCGCATTCTTCCAGTCAGATAATCAGGAAAATCAGGTTTTTTACTCGAGACAATGGTTCATCAATCAAGCCAGCCATACATACACGTTTGACTGACATAAAAGGTTGAGTAGACTACAAAACCGAACAACACATTAATCCGATGCGTCGCGCATCGGAATGGTGATCAAAAAAGCCGTGCCCATGTTGTCTTCTGATTCCACCGTAAGCTCACCTCCTAATGCGGATTTAGTCAGGTTGTATACGACATTGAGCCCCAGGCCGGTGTTGCCGCTGCCGCGTTTAGTGGTGTAGAAGGGAATGAAAATCTGTTTCTGGATGTCGTCATTGATACCCACGCCATTATCTTTAAACATAATGGTTGCCTGGTTTTTTTGTGCACTCACCTGGATGTCAACACGCTTGTCCAGCGCTTCGGGCATGTCCGACTGATACTCAAAGGCATGAGCCACCACATTGTTGATTAAGCAGCCGATAATCTGACTGATAACCCCAGGGTCGGTCATCAGTTTTGGGTCATCTCCAAAGACTTCAATCGCTATGCTGTTTTGCGCCAGTGTGAACTCAAATGCCTGCATCAGCTCTTGCAGGTAGGTTTTAAGCTGGATCTCTCTGGGTTCCGATACGCTTTGCTCCGCAGACAGCTTTTTAAAGTCCTGGACCAGGCGCGAGCAGCGCTCCAGTGAGCTTTGTGTCAGAGATTCCGTCTCAAGGCTTAACTGCGCAAAATCGCTGATATCACATTTTCTGATCTTATTTTCTGCCAGTTTCTGCAAAATACTATTGGCGCCTGCCCCCAGTCCGGTTATCGCAGTTAAAGCAATCCCTAACGGCGTGTTAATCTCGTGCGCCACCCCGGTAACCACATGGGTTAATGAGGCGAGCTTTTCAGACTCTATCAGTCGCTCCTGCGCATTGATCAAATCGGCATGTGCCTGCGCATTTTCGATTGCCACAGCTGCATAGCTTGCGATTGTCGCCAGTGTTTGTAAATCAACGCTACGAAACGCTTTTTTACGATGGCTTTGCACGCTGAGACAGCCAATTACTTCATCTTGCAGCCAAAGTGGCATATAAATAATGGATTCAGTCGGGCTGCCAAACACCGGGGGTTTGAGAGACTGACCCAGCAACGCTTGCAGCGCGTCCTGACTGGGCACACATATCTCTTTTTTGTGTGTCACACACCAACAGGCCGGCCGCGACAAGTCGTCTAAAGGATAGGAAAAGCTTGCCTGACGTACACCATCTTCAAAACAACCTGCAACATGCAGTTCATCCTGCTCATGATCAACCACGGCAATTAAAAAGACATCACAATGCAGCAAACTGGTCACTTTTTCATGCATCATGCCCATCACTTCATCTAAGTCCAGCGATGTGGTGAGCTCTTTACCTATCTCCGCCAATTGTTCCAGCCGCCGGGTTTTGTCTTTCACCAACCTGTTCAGCAGATGTGTCTGCTGTTGTAAACGACGCACTCTGAACCTGACGATACCCCAGATACCTAATACCAACAGCAACACGCACCCCAGGTAGAATGCATGAGTCTGATACCAGGCAGGTAACTGCCTGACTTGCAGCAGTGTTTTCTCCTCTCCCCAATTACCAAGCGCATTGGTACTTTTCACCAGTAACTGATACTCCCCCGGCGGTAAATTGGTGTAGGTCGCACGGCGTTCTTTGGTATCCTGCCAATGCTCATCAAACCCCCGCAACTGATGCATATACTTCAGGTCCTCGGTTTGTTTGTAATCTAATGCACTGAACTGTATGGTAAAATTTTTAGACGCAGGTGGCAGGTCTAACTGTGTATCACTGATAATGCGCGTCTCACCATTCACCTCAGCGCTCGTAATCGCAATGTTGGGACGATACACCCAGGGCTGCCACTGCTGTGTATCAAACATGAGCACTCCGTCCGGGCAGCCAATCAGCAACAGGGTTTGAGCGACCAGATGCCCACCTTCGCCATAGCACAGCGCATAAATGCCCAAAGCTGAATTGATATTGTCCCAGCGCGATAACTTAGGGTAATAAATACTGCTGTCGTTCCAGATGCGCTGACGCTGATCAACCCAGATATTGGCACCCGCTCGCACATCGGCACGCTCAGACGGCAGCTGCTTGGCCTGAACAGGCCAGGTTTGAGTATCCAAATAGTAAAACCCCTGTAGTAGCTCATTGGTCACGATTAACTGGCCATTTGGATGAAATGCCACCCCGAAAGTCGCGGCTTTACTAATACCGCTGGCCGTCTGTGCTTCCTCATTAACCGCCAGCAAGGCCTGCGCTCCTTTACGCAGCACATACAAACCCGCTCGCGACGCAATCCACAAATTACCCTCGGAGTCTGTAAGTAACACATTTGAAAATGTTTTGTATGAGGCGGCCTCATTGCCAATTGTCTCAATTTTTTCTATTGAAAAGTCGTCCAGGCTGACGCGAAACAGATGGTCTGAGGTACTCAAAAATGCCTCATCTGTTGAAAACGCCATGCGTCTGACGGCGCTGCCAGCAAACTGCCACGGCATTTTAGTTGCTTTTTGTGTGGCCGGTTCAATCACAAACACCCCGACATTTGTGGCAGCCCACAACTGCCCGTCAGGCCCAGTGCGAATTGTAAATACAGTGGCCGCATCCAGCTCAGTGCCAGTTTTTAGCGGAGCAAAGTCATTATCCAGCCAGGAATACAAGGTGATACCCGCGCCCACGGTCCCAAACGCCAGATAGGCCTTATTGAGTGCAGCAATGGCACGAATGTTGTTGGTATTAAACGTTTTACTGAGAGAAGACCCCGCAACCAATCGCCTGATCGCAGTATGTACAGGGTCAAGCGTAAACACACCATCTCCCCATGTCGAAATCCAGATCACACCAGCGGCATCACGAAACAATGACTTTGGGTTAGTAGAAGCCAGAGCATGCGCAAACCCAGCTTCTGTATGAATAATGCTTTTGACCTGCAATGATTGTGCGTCTATCACCAAAATGCCCACACGCAGTGCAACAGCCCATATTTCCTGATCAGACACCTGCAACCAATCTTCAACATCCACAGGGGTTTCAGACACACTATCTGAAATTTGAGTTAGTGTATCCTCCGCTGTATTAAGGCGGTACATCCCCGCTGATGCCGTGCCAACCCAGACCATCCCGTTACCTGAAGTGAGTGATCTGACGGGCAGATCAGCCAGGGCTGCAATTTGCCGTGCTTGATATACCTTTGCTCTGCCTGGGATGGCGAGTTCACACAAACCAAAATCGCCCCCAACCCAGAGCGTTTGTGCATTTTGCCAGTGTAACGTATGTATGTATTGAGTACTAAACTCAGCACCGCACTCACCTTGCAGGGTGACGGCTTGCACACTAAACCCCTGACTGTCCTCGAAGATCAGGTCCAGCCCGGATGTGCTGGACACCGCAACGGTGCCCTGATTATTTCCCTCAATAGCAACCACACCATTACCAGCAAGGCCGTTTGGCGGCGTACTCGCAGCATTAATGCGAACAGCAGACTCGGTTAACGTGTTGAAGATACTGATCCCTTCTGAGGTGTGTGATAACCACAATCGGGACTGGCTGTCCATCCAGAAACCGTTAACCAGATTGCTGGCAATACTAGTCTGATCATCAACATCCAGATTGAAAGGTTTAAAGGTGTGTCCGTCGTACCGGTATATGCCCATATCTGTGGCGAACCAGATCAGGCCGCGTTCATCCTGCGCTATCTGGTAGACCCCCCACAGGGGCCACTTTTTAGTGTCTAACTTTTTAAAGTGACGTAAGCCTTTTTCAAATAAAGCGGTGTATTCGTGTTCTGGCGAGGCACCTGCAAACCCGACGCCCCCTGTCAGAAATAACACCACCACACCAATGAAAAAAAGCCTTTTCATTAGCTGAACTCTTCAGTCGATAACCCACAAAGCGTAGTCTGCTATGGGCCTCAGTGCAAAGTAACGCCCGGCATGACTAAACCCGTCCCTTATATTGCGTGGGTTCAAATCGGCCCTGAGATATATACTCAGGGCTCTAATTTGATTGCAGTTATGGTTAGCTACTCTTCAAAAACATGAATATAGCCATCCAAATCCGGCACGATCACTTTGCCATATCCGACCGCTGGCGCACCGTAAACACCACCATGAACAAAACCATTAATCTTCTCAGGCTGGTACTGCCATTGCTGCTCACCTGTGTGGCCATCTATCGCAAAAAAGCCTCTTTGGGTTGCAAACCAGCCTGGTTCATCATGGCCTGTTGCGCCGATGTACACAGTGCCATTTTGGGCAACTGGTTGGCCCCAGCTCCATCCTCCGGTTTCGAATTGCCAGATCAGGTCACCGCTCTGGGCGTGATATTTATTGAGTAAATTGGAATCTGAACTGCCGATGTAAAAATGTTCACCATCCGCAGCCGCTGTTGCCGACGACTCCACCCAGGAGCCACCCGGATAAGCCTGCTTCCACAGTAATTCACCATTGAGTGGATCAAGCCCATATAAATGGGTGTCACGGGAGCCAATCACCAGTACGCCATCGACAATGGCCGGGCTGGACGTCAATGCCCCCTGCGTATCATATTGCCAAACCCGTTCACCTGTATTCGCATCCAGCGCATAGACAGATCCATCCCAGCTGCTGATAAATACAAGCCCCTGGTGATGCACAGGTGTAGCGCGAATTTTACCTTCCGTTTTAAAGCGCCACAGCACCTTACCGGACGATCTGGCGATGGCATAAAGGTGACCATCACCACTGCCAATAAAGACTTTGTTACCCTGAACCAAAGCACTGGATTTACTGTAGTCAAATTCCCACGGTGCATGGTTAGCAGGCAAAATGCGCTGTACGTCCGCATCATTCAGACTGGTGCGCCATAACAACTTACCCTGCCAACGATTGAGTGCATATAAATAGCCATCATCGCTACTAAAGAAGATCTGATGATGTTTTATCGTAGGCTTAGATCTCACCAAACCGTCGGTTTTATAAGACCAGGCCAGCTTAGGCTGATCCACATTCAACGCATACAGATGGCCATCATCACTACCAAAATACGCGGTATGATCGCGCAGTGTTATGCCACCCCAATTTTCTCCTTTAACCTGATAACTAAACAGATAATCGCCACTGGCAGCAAATGCCGTCCGAGCGGCATCATAACTGAGCCCGACTGCCAACATGCTGATTAGTCCAAACTGTTTGAGTGTTTTAGTTGAGTTCATGGTGTTCTCCTTATGTAATTTGTCATCACAGTGGCGCAAACTACGCTTAAAGGTCCTGAAAACACTCTGAAACCTTCTTAAAGATCCTTAATGACGGCTTCACACCTTCATTTCAATCAACAAAAAACCATTAACCCAATGATTTAATTACTTTTAATATTAAACACGGTATTGAGCTCACACTTTTAGTGACAAAAATATGAAATAATTTATGCAGCTCCACATTCTTTGCGCATTTCCTTTCTAGCTTTAAAAGAAGCAAAGCGAACGAGCGCTTTGGCAACATTTTGGCACCGTTTCACGACACATTAGACCAGATGAGGCAGTTCTGGCAGCAGTGACTAAACGGCCAAGGCCACAGAAGGAAATTTGAAATGAACGAGTTAACCACCAAACAACAGGCATTGAACGCGTTTAAATCTCGCGTTGTCTCACAACTGGGCTGTCACGAGCTGGTGCATGAACAGTTACAAATCGCCACCGACAGCGCCCTGAACCCCGACACCCTGAAATACCACATCGGAGGCCTGTTTCATTTGCAGGGTGATCTCTGTGCCCGGGATCTGATCAGGCAGGTGACCTTAGTGTTTAACCACCTGTGCGGTCAAAGTGAGCTGGACTTAGATATGGCCCCGGAGCTTACGAGCCTGACACAGGCCAGAGCGTTCGCCGAGCAGTGCAAGCAACAACCGTTTGATTTAAAGCACGGTGCCCTGATCCGCATAGCACTGCGGCGAGCCGCACAGGGCGGGTACTACCTGGTCTTGATTGCGCACCACATTCTGCTCGATGGGCTGAGCCTGTACCGATTGTTTTGCAAAGCGCTGGCCATGTTGTCTATGTCTGTCGAGGAGATCACCACTGAGCTGGCACAGATGCGCTACGACAATACCCACAAACACGCTGCCCGCCACCTGACATTCTGGCAAACATACTTGCAAGACTTACCTGATTTTATGTTTGACTATATCCCACCAGCACAAGCGAGTAAGCATACTCTGAGCACACACTTTTCGGTGCCCAATGCTCAGATAGATGCCCTGGTCGATCTCTGCCAGCAACACAAAGTGGGCTTTCACGTTTACATTGCCCATCTACTGGGGGAGTTTTATCAGCATCACTTTAAACAGTCGGTGGTCGTTGGATACGCACTGAATCATCAACGCCGTGATCAGTACAGTTATGGCATGTCATCTAAAGTACTGCCACAAATAGTGCCGCCTGCCGCAGACACTTTTGTTGAGTCGGTAAAATCGCTGCAAGCCGACTTCAATCAGTTGTTCAGAAAAAGTCAGGTGCCAATTGGCGAAATTAATCAATGCGCTGCGGTATCGGCCAGTGCCCGCACTCTGGTATACGATGTGATGATCAACTACCTCAACCCCGGTGCTTTACTCAACATAGAAGACGTGCACCTGGCCAGTGAGATGCTGGTGCAATCCGACCATGATCATCCCATATCAGTCAATCTGGTTTACAACGAGCACAGTACAATGGAAGTGATGCTGAGTGCCAACCCCGCGTACATTACGTCTGCACACTTACAACAGCTTAGCGAATTACTGTCGCATGCGCTGCATCAGGGAGCACAACAAACTTTGCAATTTAACCGGGCTAAAGAAATCCACTCTCAGCCGGAGTGGCATATTATGCGAGGTAAATCACAGCCGTTGACTCCCGCAGATCTGCCCGCCCGGATAATTGATACCGTGATCGGAGAAACACCTGAAAACATCGCTATCCGTGATCACCAAGGTCGCACGTTCAGTTATCTGTGGTTGCAAAAACGCCAGCAAAGTATTGCTCGCTGGCTGCGCGCAAACACCTTACCACAACACAATGTGGCGGTCCTGATGGAGCACACTGCTGAAATGGTCGCAACCATGCTGGCCTGCTTACACACAGGCCGAGTGATAGTCCCCCTGAATGCCGACGCCGAAGCCAGCTATGCCCAAGACATACTCACCCGAGCCAAAGCGGACTGTGTCCTTGTCGACGACCCACACTGGGCCAGTGCGCTCAGCCAGTTTAAGGTTGTCACCACAGAGTCTGTTAGTAATGTGTCCCACCACCCGTCTGACGACACAGATGGCCATACTGTGTGCCTGGATTCACTGGCTTATCTGGTGTTTAGCTCAGGGACTACGGGTGTACCCAAAGGCATTATGCTGGCACAACGCACCCTGGCAAACTTGTGTTTGCATCACCGTCTGGACCCCAATTTATCTGCGCCGGCACAGGTGCTGAACACCACAGCACTCGGGTTTGATGTGGCTATCCAGACCATACTCATCACCTTGTGTTGTGGCGGCACCCTACATCTCACCACATCTAATGTGCGCAAAGAAGCGGCCAATATTCTCGATAATGTCGTCACCAATCGAATTTCAAGGCTCATAGTCACTCCCAGCCTGCTGCACATTCTGGCAGCGCAGGCCAGCTTTAGCGAGCATGCATTTAGCACTTTGCAACAGGTGATTGTTTCCGGCGAACAAATGGTGATGAGCGAGCAGGTACGCACATTTTTAGACCGCTCAGGCGCGACTTTAATCAACCAATATGGTCCTGCCGAGACACATGTGGTTACGCAACACAGCGTCCATGATTTGGCCTCACTGGCCAATGGCGATGCAGTGCCCATCGGTCGGCCCATATGCAATGTCAAACTGGCGATCCGCCAAAATAGAGCGCTGAGCGGAGATAACCTGGGAACCCTTTATATTGGCGGGTCCAGCGTGGCACTCGAATATATTCAGGCACCACAACTCAGTGCAGAACGTTTTGTGCACTTACCAGCGTCCGCCAGCTCTGGCTTGTTTTTCAACAGCCGGGATCGTATCGCCACGTTGACCAATGGCAGACTGCTTTTCAGTGGCCGGGAAGATGACTCAGTCAAAGTTCGCGGCCGCTTTGTTAACCTTAAAACAGTAGAAAAGCTGCTTATGGCCATCGATGGTGTGGCAGATGCCTGTGCGACCACGTACCGCAGCCACGGTGTTATGCGTTTACTGGCCTTTGTCACCTTATCTGGCCATCGAGCTAATCTGAGTTCACTGAATGTCAGGCAAACCTTGCTCGATGACGCCCCAAACTGGCTGGTCCCGGACACTCTGGTACCACTCGACAGTTTTCCAAGAACCGCCAACGGTAAGGTCGATACCAGAGCGCTGCTGGCCGAGTTTGAGCAAATGCAGCAGATCTGCGCGCCTGAACAGGATAATCATGCTCATCAGAGAAGTCAGGTTGAGCAGAAGGTTTTGCAAGTACTGGCGCAAAAATGTGGTGTTCACCCCCGCACCCTGGATGAGGACCTGCGCACTTGCGGCATGGATTCGCTGAGTATCATTATTTATCTGACCCATCTGTCCGAAACCTTTGGTCTGCAACTGAATACCGATGATTTTATTGCTAACCCCAGCGTAACGACTATTGCCGCCTTTATTCAGGCCGGACAGAGCTCGTCTTCAATGCCTGCCGCTCCGGGTCAGAAAGTCAGAAAACTGGGCAAAACCAGTGCGCCAGCAACCTTCACACAAAGTAATATTTTTCGACAGTGGCAACAGGGCAATCTGTACAATATGTTTCAGTGCTTTGTTGTACAGGGCGCCGTTTGTCCAAACCGCATGCGTCAGGCCTTTGCGCAACTGGTGTCAGGCACTGAGCTATTTAACAGCCGCTTTGAGATGCGCGATGATACGCTGTGGTGTTGCAGCAATGACGTCGACGTGAGCAATCCATTTGAGCACATCGATCTGAGCGATCTGGACCAACAAGCAGCACTTGATGAGCTTGAATTACTCTGTAGTGCACAAAAAAGTCATCGTTTTGCGCTCGAACAGGGTGAGCTTATCCGTGTACAGCTACTCACCTTAGGACACCAGCAGCAGTATCTGCTGTTAAACATTCATCACATCATCACCGATGCCGTTTCCAACATTAATATCATAAGTGAGCTAAAGCGGTATTATGATCAGCATGCAGACAATACGCCCGACGCACAATCGGTGGACTTTTTTGACTATGCCTGGGAGGAACAGCGTTTCTTCGCATCAACTGAGGGTAAGCAAATTGTCAGTGACTATCAGGCCGAGTTTAAGCGCCATTCACCTTATCCCAGGTTCAAACACCTGAACGGTGCCCTCTGGACACCCTCGCTTTACCATACCCAGTCTTGCACGCTGGCAGGATTCTTTGAGCAATCCGCCACACAAACCGGGGTCAGCCAGATCCAGTCACTGATCGGCGCCCTGTGTCAGGTATTTTCAGCACACCTGATAACACCCGAGATCCTGATGGCGGTGACCTTCACCGGCCGTACTTCCCGGGAAACCCGTGACATGATAGGGCCGCTATATAAAGTTGCCCCTTTGCTGGTTAAGCCCGATGAAACGCTTGATTTCAGTGCCTCAGTCGCCTCAGGCGTGGCCAAAATCTACAATGAATGTGTGCCCGAGTTCACCCAGGTTATTGACCAGCCCTCGCTAACCGAATATCTGCCCTACTTCAAACTCAATTACATTACCAACAGTAATCAACTGCTGGCGCTCGATTTTGATGGCTTTACGCTGCAACCCGAAGACCACGGTGATCAGGAAGATGTGATAAAAAATATGGGGGTTTCACGTCGGGTGCCACTCAATATCGTGGCAGTGCAATCTGGTGAGAACCTGGTGATGAACTGGCATTATGTCGAAGGCGCTTTGTCTGACGCTATGATAACCACCATGGTAACCCGTTTTTCAGCGCTACTCAGCCCAACTGAACAGGACGGCGCATTGCGGTGCTATGGGGACTAACTGACCCAGCGAAGTGCGCTAATTTCAAAGCGCACTTCGCAGCACACTGACCGCCTGGTCAGTGTGTTTTTGTCAACTTGTGCTATCGCGAAACCACCGAAACAAGTATCTGATCCCGACTAAAGAAATGGCAATAATGTTAAGTTAATGCTGACACAATATTACAAACCATAATAAGTTGAAGTAGCAATCATTGATCTTTTGGTGTTTGCATCACCTTCCTGCATCACGCTGGATGGTGTTTAATTTTGCAAAACAAGATGCTGCCGCCTGGTCTCAGCAAGCTTTACTTTGGCAGTGCCCAGGGTGGCAAACTAATTGAGATTTAAAGGAATTAAAACAATGAAATTAAAGCTGAACAAAAACCATATCAAGGTCCTGTCCGGAAACTCTAAAACCCTGCCAATAATGCAGACGCCCAATGTGGCAGGTGGCAAGTACATGCAAATTACAGACGAAAAAAATACTGTGGCACTAACGCTGAAAACAATGCTTGTACCGGTGCTGGTTGCAGCAACGAAGTCTGATCGCTTCCAATAGCGCTCATCCTTTTTAGTACCACTTTAAACGGCCTTCGATGCACTGATAAATCAGTCAGGGGCCGTTTTCTTTTGCCTTTTGCCTGCTTCCAGATCCAAACCACAACCAGAATCGCAGGGCATGACTGTCATTCTGTCCTTACTTATCAAGCCAAAAGCGCTAAGAATTTAACGGAGCGACTGCATGTTGCAGCCGCTCTGGCTCATTACACGTCAGACACTGTGCGAGGGGTGGCTTTTAGCTTAAGTTCGGCCACTTTATAAAACGCCAGGGCCGCGAAGGAGGTGAGCGTTGTCAGCACAAATAACATTACCCCGCTCGATAAATCCAGCACCAGGCCGCCTAAAATGGGCGCAAACGCATACCCTAATGAACACAAACCTGCCGCACCAAAATAGCTTGCCTTCAGGTTATCAGGCGCCAGCCTGTCTACATACACATTGATATTGCTGAACATAATCGCTTCGCTCAGGCTCAGCACAATCATCGCCGTTATCCAGCCCCAGGTATTGTGCACATCATTCAGGGCCATCATCACTTGCGAGACTACCAGGATCGCGCCGCCCAGATACAGCCTGTGCTCTATGCGCCAGTTGCGCATCAGGTGTAACAGCGGAAACTGGCAAACAATGATCACGGTGGAATTAGTAATGATCACCGCCGAGATCAACCAGGCAAGCTCAGGGACCTCAGCGCGGGTAAGGTATTGCACCAGGCTGGTATCACACTGCGCATAAACAAAGTACACCAGCGTCGTTGCCACTAATACCACCAAAAAGGTACTGTCTTTATTGAGTATTTTCAGCCATTGAGAGAACTTAGGCGCAGACTGAGTAGCCTGCACGGTACTGCCACTCTTAGGCCGGAAATACACCAGCGCCACCAGCAGCCCCAGATAAGACACCGCAGTATAAATAAAACTAAACTGCTCACCATTGAGGCCCGCCCACAGGCCATAAAGCGGGCCCAGCGCAGCCCCTACATTGACCAAAAAGTACAGTAAATGCAGTGCCAGCTCCCGGTCTTTGGGGTTAGCCAGCTCCTCAGTTAGCAAAGCTTTGCTCGGTGCTTCCCATAATGTACGTGGCATACAAGCCAGAAACACCGCGACGGCAAACAGCCATAACGCATTAGCCAGGGCCAGCAGGGTAAAAGACCCCACCCCTACCAGCACTGCCACATAGAGCATTTTAGTGCGGCCAAATCGATCTGCCAGATTGCCAGTATAAAACCCCAAAAACACGGCCAGTGTGGCTGAACCCGTTAACAACAGCCCGACCTCAGTGGCACTCAGGCCATAACTTTCATACAACATCACCGCCAGAAACGGCCACACCATATAGTAACTGGCGCGAACAAAAAAATTGCCAATCAACATCACCCAGACTAAAGGCGTAAAGCGCGAAAACTGCATTGGTAAACTACTTATATCCATATTTTTCCCTAGTATCGTTATTTTTATTGCGGCCAGACTAATTCCTCAAGTTAAGTTTAGGTCAAACTTAATTTAGTCTTTTTTAATATTGTCATCATACCATCACGCAAAATTGTGCAAATAATAATAAAGACTCTGGGTATCAAGTTTCGAAATCAAAAATGCGGCTGTTGTGGCCGCATAATCAGGCTCTCATAAACAACTGGATGACCCAATCTTAAAGAGCGCGGGATGCATTCAGCGCTGTGGCCACCCATTGGGCTTTACTCAGGCCCTGCTGAGCAACCTCAGTATCCGGTTGTACTGGTGTCATTTGTTTTTTACCTGACGGACGGTCCAGGATAAAGCGCGGTGCAACGGCACGTATCCCGGTATGCTTGAGCGTCAGAAACTGGATCCCGCCACTTTGCGAGCTGCGACCACCGGTTGGCGTGCCCACCAAAGTCGCCAGGCCATAGTCCTGAATGGTGTTTGCAAACAGTACGGATGATGAGTAGGTCAAAGGTCCGGTCAACACACTCACCTTACCTTTAAAGTGCACACTTTTATCCTCTTCTGGCTGCGTCATCTTGGTCAACTCCCCTGACACGACGGAGCCGACAACCTCACCCGGATCACGATACTTCTGCAGAATTCGCACCTGATAGGTCGAGCCATGACGGTAAGGTTGAGTGGCGATATATTTCAGTACGCCCTGTTTCCAGAAAATATCATCCCCGCCGGTATTGTCAGAAATATCTATCATCAGATGCTGAGTCTGCGCTTGGTTCAACTGAGCAAATGTGTCCGCCATAAAGCGAAAATAGGTATCCGGGTCGTCCCAGCCAAACTGCTTAATGGTTAAAATGGCCTGCTGATTGTCGAGCAGTTTGAGGTTAAAGTTTTCTTCGAATGTGCGTTGCCTGATACTTTTGGGCGCCTTATTCAGTGCGGCAACCTGCACCGTCTGGCCCGTGCCGAGCGTTAGTGTAAATGCGTCTGCAGCACCGTACATCAGCCGGTAGGTCATAGCAAATCGGCGTGCCAGTAAGGCACCGCGAAACGCCAGGTTATCACCTTCAATCCGCTCCAGCAAAGTTGCCACCACTTCAGTCGCCGGTACGCCATTAATTTCGGTGATGTATTTTCCGTCATGAGCCGATGGGGCACCACCCAGTTCACTGACAACGCTCAGACCATGCTCACTCACAGAAACCTCAAACGGAAACAAGTTTATCCCCTGCGTGACCCACTTTCGCCACTGTGCATTGGTACCATCTCCAATGCTCAGGTGGCCATCCGCCATCATACCGTTGAGGCTGGCAAACTCACGCCATACCTGTTCACCGGTCATCGGTTTGTCCAGCGTGTCACGCAATGCGTCCAGCCGGGCATAAAACGCATCAATATCATGAATACTGTGCGTCAGGTTCGGGTGTGTGGCATGCACCCAGTGCGTCCATTGATCAATATCCGCCTGAATTTGTTCTGCACTGTATCGCTCAGAGAAATGCCCCAGTGTCTCTTGTGCCTGAACAACCTGGGTACCAAGCATCAGCACCACGGCTTTAACCAGTGAAGAACTTAACCGGCGTCGGAACCAGGCAACTACGCCCTTAGTGTGCTGTTCAGGAGCCTGGGCAGAAATGGGCGCGGTATTCGTATACATATCGGTATCCTTTGTATTGTATTTGTTGTTTGTCGTCATGGTTACTGATTGCAGTTTACATACCAAAATTAACCACAATAAAATCAATGCATTATAAAAATCATATCAATCCCGGACGGACAGCGGACAGTCCGCGGACGCTTCTTGCTTGTACCCATTTTGGTTGATGTTATCTTTTCATACTGTAATATGGTGTGGAATTTTTTATGGAGAAATAAAATGCAGTATTTCGCGGTTGGCATGCTAAGCATGCTGGGTATGATAGGAACAACCCACGCAAACCTAGATATCAGTCAGCTCAGTGCCTATAAAGTAGCTGAGCATGAATACGTGACTTACGAGGGGTCTATTGGTGTCTCAAAACTTGCAGGCACAACCCTGTTTGATGAAGGTACTGAAGGCATTTCGCTTTACCACGTCGACAACCAGGGCATTACCTTTAAACGCCAATACCCAAAATCACATTTCGTTGAACCGACAAACATTGTTGTTGAATATGAGCTATCTGACGATGGTAACAAACTACTGTCAATTGACAGACATAATGAAATTGCAAAAATCTGGCAGATCAACACAGACTTTTCACTTGCGCTCATAACAGAGATCAACTTCAATACGCCACCCGAAGCAATGACATTTGTCGAACTTGATTTTCAGGATGGCCATTATATTTTGTATGGTCAGACAGAGGAAAACACCTTTGTTCGCACCGTATTTTACTGGGATCAAGCCAACGACCGCTTTTCGCAACAAAGCCGCTCAACCCTCAACAACCCAACCCCACCTCACGAAATCGCATTTCACAGCTACCCAGAGCAGGAACTGATAATCGCGATATCACCACAAACCCTCTTTGTATATAAACAAAGTGCACAAGGGTTTGAACTCACGCTACAACAGGACTTTGATTTTGGCAGTCAAGACCGCATAATGAGCAAGCTGGACACCATTAATCATCGCCTGCTGGTACATAACTGGACAGAAACCATCGCGTTAGACCTGGATGCAGATAATAACGTCAGTGACGTCACCCTCCTTGCGAATGCGTCTATGTTTGGACTTAATATCACGGCTCATAATGTACATCCGACTGCGGATCACATCATTGCCCGTACTTTGCACTGCTTACATACCCTGAATTTAAACGACACCAATACCTATACGGCCACGCCATTGCTGTGTAACTCTGCCATCGACACAATCAACGATATCAACCCGGACGGCAACAGGCTGCTTGTTTCTGGCGGAGATATCAGTGTTGTTGATCTCTCAAATATCAATGACGTTGAGATCATCACTCGGCCAATAGAGCAAGGGCGCGTAAAAACAGCAGGCAATGGCAATGTGAACCTGCCTTTAGGAGAGCACAGCAGTCTGAATTACAATCGCACACTGCTGACACACACCCATTTAACCCCTGAGCTTGGCCAGACTTTCGTGTCTGAAAGCCCGCTGACATTAGATACAACCGCTGAATGCAGATTCGCTTGTCAGGCCTGGTTCGCACTGGGCAAAGAAGTGGTGGCGCTGAATGAAGACCAATTTATTCGTTACAGTGTAGAGGGCGATGAGGAAACCCTGCATTCGACCAGCGGCACGCTGACTTTGGCTGACAAACTCCCTCTTGAGCGCTGGTATAAAGCCATTGCACTGAATGATACAGACTTTATACTCATTGACGGCACCTCTATGTTTGTCTTCACCAGAACGGAAGCGGGCTTTGCACATAAGTTTACTCAACCGCTGGAAACGCCAATTGATTTTAGGTTCTTTGGTGATAGCGGGGCCGACTTTATCTCTAAAAATAACCAGCTGCATATCTTCGACAGAGACAACAAGCAATTGGCACACTATGAATACACTGGTAATGAACTCGCTTACACCGCCACACCTTTTGGCCCACTTGACTCGGGCGCCCTTTTTGAACGTAACCTGGCGGCTTACATGCTCAACGATCGCCTGATTGTGGAAACTGTCCGCGGCTATCTGGACACAAAAACCATTAAACTATTCAAAATTGAAGACAATACACTGATTGAAGAAGCCAGTCTGCCAGGTGCACTACTCGCACCGCCACACTCACTCAGTGCCGAGCAGATGGTCCTTTTTGTCGATCAAAGGGACGATAAGGTCTTTGTATTCGATGCATCGGTTGACGACAGCCTGATTGAAGTGGGTGACTATACTGGCTACGATGGAAGTTACACAGCAAAAGACCAGCTGCTGCATTTTTATGGTCAGGGCAGTGTCTTTATCGGTGAAGCACTTAAACCACTTTCCGGTACACTGGACATTACCACCTTGCAGGGTGTTGAAGCAGAATTTGACCTCAATGAGCTGTTTAACGCCGCACTCCAGGGCAAACTGACGTTTGCAGCGGAGAATTTACCACTAGGACTGACCTTATCTGAACAAGGCATTATGCACTTTGACGGCACTGAGCTGTACGACACGACGATTGCGGTTGATGTCATGGATATCCATCAGAGAAGCGTTACTTTTTCTGTGCTCAATAGCTATGTCCCGGGTCCCCAGGCCATAGACAGCTTGCTGATTGAAGTCACGCAGAATGAAGCACACACCGTGGATCTGAAAACCCTGGTTACCGACGCTCTGGCAGTCGCAGTCAATGACGTTGTGGGAGACATGACTTTGTCTGACTCGACTCTTACCATAACATTCACAGAGCCCGGTGAGTATCAACTGCCTTTCAGTGCAGTCAACGTGCAAGGCGCCATCACAACCCACATTCTGCAATTTGATGTGTCAGAGCAAGCCAGCGATCAGGGCGACGACTCAGATGCTGAAAAAAATCCAGACGATGGGGAACAGGATAGTGGCAACGGTGACAGTGAGGGTGGAGAAACGGAAACTAAAACCGACGAAAACACCACATCAAACACTGGCAATGCCAGCAGCACGACCAACACCGCCAGCACTGCAAAAAGTGAGGGTGGCTCAGGTGGTAGTATGGCCTGGTTACTGATGGCAATGGCTCTGCTGTTACCAGCTCGCAGTCGCACCAGATTAATGCGTTAAACCACACTGCTTAGGCAAAAAAGGCGCCATCGGGCGCTTTTTTTATACCAATTTGCTAAATTAAGTGGTCTATTTTGAGGCGAGAAAATAGGGTCGATAACAAGGCAAAAATTTTGCTATTTAGTTGCTCTAAATGAGAAATTTTTAACGCTGTTAGCGTCCTATTTGCTCCTTCAAATAGACCAGGTATTAAGTGAAATTGGTATTATGTGTTTAATGGGCAATGATCCCCAGTCGCTGGACGAACTGCTGATACGGGGGGTACTCATGCAATGGCGTAAACACCGGATCCACCGCTGCCCACAGTACGGCGTACTGACGCGCCTCAAAAGCCTGATTCAGGTAATTCACAGCGATTTCAGGCTCACCCGCCATGACCGCGTAACGTGCCAGGGAAATGGGCGGCGTGTAATGACCAATCTCTGCACGCAGGGGATCTTCGGTTAGCAACCAACGATACACACCGGGCAAACCCTCACGCCTGAATACCGACTCAACCTGCAACATGAGCTGTGAGCTGTAACCTGCGTCTTGCATAACCCATTTCATCTGCGCAAATGCGTCATCATGCTCTCCGAGTTGTTCGTACACAGTACGTAAACACGTGTGATAAAAGCGATTGCTGTCGCTGTAAGGCTGTAATTTCAGCAGTGCATCCAATGCGGCTTCGTGACGCTGGCTCATGGTATAGACCCAGGCTACACTCTCACTGGAATACCCGTTTGGCTCCAGCAACCGATACTGCTCAATGTGTTCCAGCGCGCCCTGAAAATCCCCTCTCGCCAATAGGTATTGCCCGTACCAGTGATGCCCTTCGGCATGGGGTAAAGCAGCCCTGAAGTAACGCCTTGCAGCGTGCGGGTCAAAGTCGATCAGCATGACCAGTTGAGCCATCAGCAAATTGGCTTTCAGATGTTCAGGTGACTTGGCCAGCACTGCTTGGAGCAAGGCATTGGCACGATTACGATTACGGGCATGGCGTTGCGGGTCGTCCAGTAGCTGACGTAAATAGGCATCTGCCAGCCACACTTGCGGCTCCGTCAGATCAGTGCGCCTGAGTGTCAGTTGCTGTAACAAAGCGATACTCTGGTCAATGGCAGCGGGATCGTGATTCAGTAAATAGCGTGCTTTTTTAAATTGCTCTGCCTGTTCGGGCGACATGGGCTCAGGTGTCGACAATTGGCGAAACTGGCTGGCCAACAGCACCACGCCCAGCAAGCAAATGGCGGCCAGGATCATCACAGCCCCTGAGAACAAGGGCTTGTCTTCGCCTATATTTGGGCCCACCCAGCGGTAGCCAACTCCTGACACCGTTTTAATGTACATGGGCTGTTTAACGCTGTCGCCCAGTAACTTACGCAGACCATTCACAGTGACATAAATGGCGTCTTCACTCACTACCCGACCCGGCCACAAAGTATTAAAGATCTGCTCTTTCGTCACATCCTGACTGGCATGTGTCATGAGCAATGTCAGCAGCGCATATTGCTTATCATCCAGCGAGATAACACGCTGACCACTATGCAACTGCTGATGCTGATGGTTGAGCACCCACTCTGGTTTTGGAATGATGTTGACCGTCGCCATCCCGGCAGCCTCTGATAGAACCCTTTCTGACCACCGATAATAAAGTAAATTTTTTGTAAAGTCTCGTACCGATTTATCGAAATATTAATCACTGTTACGCTCAGCGGGTATATCACTCATATATTCAACAAATTCCACTTCAAATCCTGCCGGGTCAATAAAGTACACATTCTTGCGATGCGGATGCTGGGTCCCCTGTTTATCTACGGCATACCCGGCTTGGACCAGGCGCGCAACCACCCTGTCAACCGACTGTACCACATAGGCAAAATGCGCCAGCCCCAGCGAATGACCACTCAGCTCCCGATTACTGCCCTCACCGTGATCGCTCAAGGCAAGATAGTGATAATCATCGCCAAAATGTAACCAGTTTCTGGGTTTGCCGTGCCAACTGCCGCTTCCTTCGCTACGTACACGCCAATGCGGAAAAGCAGCCTGATAAAAATTTAACATCTGCTCGATATCGTCAACAACCAGATTTACGTGTTCCAGATACATAATATGTCTCCTTATTTATTTTGCATTGTGCCATTGAACAACCGCAGTACCTGCGCGCTAAACGATAAATGATTAACCGTGAACTGTTTCATGTCCTGACTCCTTTATTGATGTGCAGCCAAGATAAAATCTCAAGCTAGGTTGAGGTAAAGCATTTTTTGATTTTCTTTTTCCCGGGTCGTTACCGTGCTGACAAACATCAAAGAGCACTTGAATATTGTATAAAATATAATATATTTATTCCTCTTCTGTTTATTTTACATACAGAAGACACAGGTTTGGATCCGCACACGTGCTAAAGCATTTATTTATCCAATTGTTTATTAAGGATTAAATGTAAATTCGAGCGCAGCATGTCCGGGCCACTCAAAACCGCATACATGCGGTTAATACAACAACTGTAAAGGAAAAAACGATGAATCTGGTTAAACACTCGTGGTGCATACCACTGCTTGTTTCGCTCAATGGCCCGGCTATCGCAGCCCAGCTGGAAGATAAATGCGCCACTTCAGCCCCCTTCACCGGCAGGACGTTGCAAGATGGAGAAACCGTCTGTCTGCCAACCAGCTCACGCACCTACCTGAGCGTGGCGAATTTGGACAACTATGACAACGTTGCCATCAGTACCGCTTACGGCACTGGTGACCTCAACCTGTATGCCCGCAGCGGTGGCTGGCCCAGGCTGGACGGCAGCGATCCCAACTCCTCCACATCTGGCAACAAGGAATGTATTGTGCTGAAACGCCCCGCTTCGTATTGGGGCTATATCACACTGGATGGCAGCCACAGTGGTAGCTCTATTGTGGTCGATCTGGGCGCTACTTCCTGTCGAACCACAGATACCACAGAGCCGCCAACAGAGCCCCCGGGTGGCAACGACGGGTACCCATACGATCATGTCAATATTCAGGTATATCGCTTTCAGTTTAGCGATACCTCACTGACATGGCCGACTATGGAAAGTGACTTACAAGGTGTCACCACTTACTACGATCAGCAGTCTTATGGCCGTTTTAATGTCACTTACGACACCAGTACGCCCATCATTCACATCAATCAGCCTAAGAGCACCTATGACAACGACTTCCATGGCTGGACCGCCCTGTGGAAAAGCCAGATCAGAGCACTGGGTGTTGACCCGGATGCCCCGGGCAATGCCCAGGTGGTGATGATGGTGGCACCCCAGGTAGGCAACTTTAACTCCAGTGCCGCGCCACCGAGTATTTCGCTTTACCACCACACAACAGGTGTGATTGCGCACGAACTGGGACACGCACTGGGACTGCGCCATGCCAAAGCGCTGGAAGCAGGTCCGGGTAAAGTCATCGGCGTGGGTGATTACGACACAGAGAGCCTGAACTATGGCAATGTGTACAGCATGATGGGCATGGGCGCTCACTCTTTACAGGCATACAACTTGTTGTACAAACACTTTTTTGGCTGGCTAACCGACAGTGAAGTGCCGGTGATTAATGCCTCGGGTACCTACCGTATTTATGCTTTTGACCAGGCCGCAAATAACCAGGGATACATTGGCCTGCGCTTAAAGTCTGGCAATGGCAAATACACTTACTGGCTGGAATACCGTACCTCCCACGACCGGTATACCGATACGCAAAACGGCGTGCTGATCAACTTACAAGGCTATTTTGAAAATGAAACTGATGAGCGATTCTGGAAAACCACTTCCTATCTGCTGGATATGACCCCGGGCTCCAAAACACCCGGCTGGTGGGGCGATGACCAAACCGACTCTGAGTTGATCATAGGTCAGAGCTATACCGATCACTGGGGCGGATTTACTATCACACCGACCCGCAAAGGCGGCACTGTCGGTACGCCCGACGCATGGATAGAAGTACAGATAGAGCTCAAATAAAGCAAATACTTAGCGAACGCATTGTCATACCAACAAGATAGCAGGGCCCCTCCTGCTATCTTATTTTAATGTACACCCTCGCATTACAGTTCCACAATGGTAACGATTCCACAGGACCTGAGCCCATAAGCCGTTAAACACACAAGCTAAGTGGATACCGAAAGCCTGAATTAAACAGGCAAGTGTTCTTAAACACGACGATAAAATAGGGAGACAAAACAGAACTGGCAGAAGGAAAGCTAAACGCAGACAGCCAGGTGTTCATGAGAAAAGCGGATACCCAAGGAAAAGCAAGGTCAGCGCAACATGGCTGACCTCATTTGATAAGCAATTAAAATGCGTACTGCAGGTTTACACCCCAGTTGCGATACTCATCCACATAGCGATATTCCGTGTTCACAGACCAGGCTTCATTGAAGTGATAGCCCACAGCCAGCAAACCGTACAGACTATTAGGCGCTTCGCCTGACAAATGTTCGTAGCCCACTGCGGCTTTGAACGCCAAATTTTCAAAAAAGACTTTCTGATATTGAACACGCAGGTCCCAAAAATCTACATCTCTGGAGCTACTGGCATAACGCAAGTCCGAGTTTGAACCATCGCTGCGCTTGGTCCAATATTCAGAGCGGTAATCAAGCTCCAGTTTACCAAGCAACAAACCCACATCAATCGTTGAGGCAGTGTCCAGGTCGAAGATAAAGCCACCACCCAGACGATACTGATTCAGTTCATACTCGTCATTTGAATACATGGTGCCAAAGCCTTCAAAAAGGTCAACTTCAGGACCGCTTCTTTCAAACTGCTCTGCATTTAGTTCGAAGTAAAACTCGTTGACGCGTTTACTGAGGGTGAGTTGCATACCACCAAGGGACAAGTCCGAGCTTTCACTGTGACGTTTATAACCCGCCTCAACATAATCATAATTTACCGCCTGAGCTTGCTCTGCCATGGCACTCGTACCACACAACAACAAAGCCAAACCGGCCAAAGAAGGTAACTGCTTCATATCAATCCTAAATATGTACCTAAAAATGAGCGCGACATTGTATTGATTTTTCGGCAAATAGCCAGTTATTTAATAAAACCCCTAAAAATACACTAGAAGTAAGCAAAACAGCGCCTTGCAGGGGGAAAATGCTTAGCAAAACCCTTAACCCCGTATGTACGGGGAATACGCAACGACATTTTACGCCTCTGCTGAGAAGGTCGGTTTAGCCCCGTGCGTACGGGGAACACTTATCAGATCTCTCAAGTCTTCGAGATTTTTGCGGTTTAGCCCCGTGCGTACGGGGAATACGGCCGCGTCCAGTTTGGCCTGCAATGCCTTCTCGGTTTCGCCCCGTGCGTACGGGGAATACGCCCGCCCGCACCCCGACTTTGCGCGGCAAGACGGTTTAGCCCCGTGCGTACGGGGAATACCAGCCTGGCACGGTGCGCCAGCATTTTCAGGTCGGTTTAGCCCCGTGCGTACGGGGAATACACTGATGCTGCGGTTTGCCCCAACGATATAACCGGTTTAGCCCCGTGCGTACGGGGAATACTAAAACCACCTGTTTTTTCTTTAACTGAAAGACGGTTTAGCCCCGTGCGTACGGGGAATACGTGACAACATTATCAAATCAATGGTTAACCTACGGTTTAGCCCCGTGCGTACGGGGAATACCGGTTTACCTCTACTATTTGACTGACAGTGTACGGTTTAGCCCCGTGCGTACGGGGAATACTTGGCTAAATCCAGTCCGATGGTTGATGTTTGCGGTTTAGCCCCGTGCGTACGGGGAATACAGGTGACGGGCTTCAATGCTGTCACTGACAATCGGTTTAGCCCCGTGCGTACGGGGAATACGAGTTGCACAAACTATCTGCAACGCAATCGACCGGTTTAGCCCCGTGCGTACGGGGAATACGATGGTGTGCTGCCATGCACTCCCCAGCAGCGCGGTTTAGCCCCGTGCGTACGGGGAATACGTCATCTTATGTCCTTTTCTTAATCACGGTTGCGGTTTAGCCCCGTGCGTACGGGGAATACTAAATTTTGCATAAATGCAAATATACACCACACGGTTTAGCCCCGTGCGTACGGGGAATACGAACGGCGCATTTCAATGATTTGCTCATAACACGGTTTAGCCCCGTGCGTACGGGGAATACCCAATGGTGAAATCCCGCATTTGGCGCGACACCGGTTTAGCCCCGTGCGTACGGGGAATACCTTTTCGTGCGAAAATTGAAGATAAACCATGGCGGTTTAGCCCCGTGCGTACGGGGAATACGCAATAGCCCCTTCGCTTGTACTTATAGTTACCGGTTTAGCCCCGTGCGTACGGGGAATACGACACTGTTGGCTCTATCAGCAACATTCGTCACGGTTTAGCCCCGTGCGTACGGGGAATACAGACGATGACAGCGCAGGTACCAGGCACCCGACGGTTTAGCCCCGTGCGTACGGGGAATACGAGCGGTGAAAGGTGTGATGTTTACATTAATGCGGTTTAGCCCCGTGCGTACGGGGAATACATCATTGCGTATTCAAGCAGAGATGAATATTTCGGTTTAGCCCCGTGCGTACGGGGAATACCCCTGGAGAAAGGTTAAAATAGCTTTTTACATCGGTTTAGCCCCGTGCGTACGGGGAATACGCATACGACGCGTTGGGCGGGATGGCCAATACCGGTTTAGCCCCGTGCGTACGGGGAATACTGTTGGTTCGATAGTCATTATAAGCATCTCCACGGTTTAGCCCCGTGCGTACGGGGAATACTCACAGAGTCACGGCCCAGTCTATCGATATCGCGGTTTAGCCCCGTGCGTACGGGGAATACTCCACAATCTCTGTGCTGCCGGTGAGCATCCACGGTTTAGCCCCGTGCGTACGGGGAATACCAATACTATCAGGTCAGGTACATTACCAATCGCGGTTTAGCCCCGTGCGTACGGGGAATACTCTAAAATTATATACTTGTTTTTCATAAAGAAAAATCACCTACCAAAAGTTACCAAAAATTTGGGGTACAAACGTACCTCTCTTTATGAGGTAAAAATCTGAATCACCAAGTTATTAAAGAGCAATAAATCACAGATAGAATGGCAGGAATAATTCGTTAGTCCCCTCCCTGACTGTCATCAGCTCTTGGGGTGTACTTCACCAGTCTCAGCCCCTGAAAATCCACCGGCATTCGGGCATTCTCACCATAAGTGATAAAATCAAAACCCGACTCGGTGTTGGTTGCCCAGGCCATAACTGCATTGCCGTCTTCAGCCAATTCACTCACCTGAAACCAGATCATTTCGCGAACACGCTTGCTCACGTCACCAACATACACACCAGCGCGGATTTCCAGCAACCAAACTGCAAGGCGACCTCTTAGCCTGGGCGGCACTGCCTCCGTCACAACCATGCACATACTCATAGTGGGCCTCCGCTGCGATGACCCTCATCACCTATCGACTCAGGTTCCGGGAGTGCGGGTGGCTGTGCATCAGCATAAGGCTCGGGTGGCGTGATCTCACCGGCGGCGAGCACTTCTTCAATCAGCGGGATTAGCCGGGGCAACACCTTGTCTTTTCGGAACGCTTCGCGACAGGCAAGCCGAACCTCTCGATCCGGTGATTGTGGCCGTCGTTTGGCAACTTTAAACGCCACAGGTACAACGGTATCGAATTTAATAATGTCAGCGATATCATAAACAAAGGATAATGGTTTACCTGTGTGTAAAAAGCCAATGGCCGGGGCATAGCCAGCAGCCAACACAGCGGCTTCGGTAACACCATACAGGCAAGACGTAGCAGCGCTGATACACTGATTAATCACATCACCCTTCGCCCAGTCTTTGGGATCGTAGCGTCGGCCCTGCCAGCTGACCTGATACTGCTTGGCAAGCAGTTCATAGGTTTTGCGTACACGCGTGCCTTCAATACCCCGCAACTGATCAACCGAACGTCGCTCCGGTGCCGGTTCGCCAAAGCGTAGTTCAAACATTTTGCGTACCACTTTGAGCCGCAAGTTCTCATCAAGTGCCAGCTTGGCCTGATAGAGCAGCTTATCGGAGCGTGCACCACCGGGCTGCCCTGCCGAATAAAGCCTGACGCCCGCTTCGCCCACCCAGATAAGCAAAGTGCCCGTGGTCGCTGCCAGCTTCACCGCTGCATGACTCACCCGCGTACCCGGCTCCAGCATAATACACACCACAGAGCCCACCGGAATAAGCATTCGCTCACCATTTACTTCATCAATCACAGCAAATGCGCCGTCGCGCATATCAATACGCCCCATACCGATGAAAATCATTGAGTTACGATCTTTGATTGGAATAGGCTTTAAAGGAAGAAATGCCATTCCCTGCACTCCTGAATTGAATAAAAAATTAGTGAAGAAAGAAGGCGAGTCGCCCCGCCTTATAAATTTGGTTACAACGGTTTAATCAACATCAGTCCGCAGCCAAAGGCTTTGGAACGACCAATGCCGTTGAATAATGCCTGCTCCAGTTTTTGCACATCGGTGATTTTCGCCACACCAAAATAATCGAGCGAACTCAACTGGATGGGCCTTGCCCCGTCTTTTTTAACCACTTTGTGCTGCTTGTAATTGCTGAACTCAATACACTGAGTAAGCAACTCCAGACCACCCTTTTGTAGTTTTTTGTCAAGCCAGGCTTTTGCAGCAATATCTACAGCTTCATTTACATCGCTATTTGCTTTTTGAGCCTGTTTTTTGGCATGCATCAAAACATCGTGACGGCGAGTTTTCTCTCCTTTTGGCGTAATATCTACCGTCGGGTTAGCTCGCAATGAGAACTGAACCAGCCCTTCCTCTTTGAGCTGCTCCGGCTGTGTTTGAGTGACTATTTTCCAGCTTTTAATCGCTTTTTTTAGCTGACGTTTTGAGCGAATAAATACTGTTGGCACTGGCAGCGCCATATCCACGCGAAACATAAAATCAGCCTGAGTCAGCTCGCTGTCAACAAAACAACGCCACACCCACTGATGCTGCTTATAAAGATCATCGGGGTGTAAAAACCCAAGATCTTCTCCCGCCTGGTCAGAATCAAAATACAATCGGCTTTCATACCAAAGAGTGTCAGACATATAGCACTTCCTCCGTATCCACCAAGCCCCAGCTACTTTTAACACTTCTGAACGTAAAGGCTCTGTGGTTTATCTCAAAGCTCAGCGGTACGTCATGTCGTTGTTCTGTGCCTTCATGTGCCTCACTGTCGATGATGTATTTCACTGGTGTCCCGGCTACCTTTTCATGCTCGGCTTGCATTCTTGGTGCTTGTTGCAACGCCAGATCCAAAGGTAATTCCAAACACGCATCGTGGGGATCAACTAAAGGAATGCCCGGCAAATATGACTTACGCCCTAAAAACTGCGGCCAGATCGGGTTTAGCAAAGCATGATGCAGTTTTTTAAGCAAAACCGCGTCGCCTTCAAAGCCTACCCAAAAGGCGGCATCTGCGAGATAAACACGATGTGACAGCTGTGTATCCGGTTTTCCACCGTCAGCCTTTGCCACATTCAGCGCCGTCTGGTAATCAAATGCCAGATCGCCTGGTTTATCTATGCGCACGCCCATTCGCAATGCTGTGAGGTCATTCAGAGGCTCATTTCGCTCACGTCCTAGCGATGCACACAGCAAACCGATCACACCACTTTTTGTCGGATCAAGCTGAGTATTGCGCAGTTCAAAGGCACTTTTTAGCCCCCATGACTGCATTGGTCCGGCTAGTCGGATCAACAAAGTGCTCATTGACACTCCAAAGTACCTTGCAGTGCATCCAGCATCTGAGCTTCCAGTTGTGCAATGGTGCCACTGTCCTTGTCCTGATACTCTTCCAGATTGTCGATGTAAGTGCTGCGGCCCTCAAAAATAAAGCCAGATTCACCATACATAGCCGTCAGCTTCTTGGCGAACATTTCCAGCTTTTGTGCTGACTGGTGCTCAAGCTCCGCTTCATCAGGCTTTTCTATCATTACAGCCTGAGTAAATGCGTTGCTCAGAGACCAAGGCGCACCATCTTTACGCACATTTACTTTGATATAGCTTGGCGGGTTTTGCGCTGCAAAACTGTTTTGTTTACCCGAAGGCACTGCCTGAACTAACGCCCGGAAAAACCCTTTTACCGCGCCAATCACCTGTTCCTTATCCTGCCCAAGATTAGCCGCCAGTTTATCAATATTGATCTGGGCATAGCGGTAATAACAGGCACTGTTAAAGTAAACACCACCCATCATGCCAGAGCCTTGCTCACCCGCCTGCAATTCATCATCCACAGCAGTGAAAAAGTCCATGGCTGGCGTAACAATATTAGTTGAAATTGCATGAGCCACCTGGCACGCCGCATCAACATTGATATTGTTGTTGTCCGCGACCATACGGCCGAATAGTGCTATATCTGCGGCGAAAGCCTGTTGATGCTTACCAAATACTTCACCCACTAGTTTTGCGAGCTTTTTATCTAACTTCTTTTTGTCCTTCTGGTTTAGCTCATCGAAATTTTCAAGCGCAATATTCTTAAGCGCTTCTACCTCATTCAACCCTAGGTAAAGCAAGTATTCAGTTTTGAACTTGTGTTTTTCTTCTTTTTGCACCAACTTCAGCTCAGCAAGGCCAAGTAAATTTTCACAGACTATATTACTTGCCTCTTCAGGTTTGCCATTGGCAACCAAGAAATCTCTAATCTTAAAAGCTAGCTTACGAGTGCGTACCGCGCGGTCGCCCTGATGCTCTATCACTGCATCGTTAAATGCCCCATGCGTGCGGATCGCACGCTTCTGACACTGGCTTGAGATACGCGCCCGTTGTGAACCACCAAATACACAAGATTTAGGGGTGTTAGTATCGTCACGATTTAAGTTGCTGGGGGCAAAGTTCTGTAATACATGAAATTCGATAAAAGACATAAGGTAACTCCTTTTTAATTTGTCGCGTCTGCTGAGTTTGTAGACTCATCGGATTGAATTGGTTTGGCCCAGTAATCTCTGGCCCATTTAAGTTGAATGCGTTTGTCGTCGCTATCCCAGTGATAGAGATCTTCCATCAGGGTTCGGTAATCAATGGCAATGTCTTTGCTTTTTAGAATTTGTACCATCTGGCGCAGCGTTTGTTTTAACTGCTCACCTTTAGCCTCCAGCAGGCACTCAAAGCGAAAGCTCATGCCGGGGCGTTGATCTTTATCCGCCTGATACCAAATGTGACCAAAACTGCTATGTTGTGCTTCTTGATACACTTTGGCGTGACTTGCAAATAAACCAGCAACAAAAGCCTGCACTTTGGAGCGTTCATCCTCACTGGAAAGTAATGGCCCTAAGTAAGATATCGCCGTCAGTTGAGAGCCTTTTTGCAGATCCAGAGACTTCCTAAGCGCAGCCAGAATATCCCTTTTGGGGTAATCTGGATTACCCCACTGATATAACTGCCTGATGATTTCCTGAGTATCCTGACTCCAGTAAACGTGACGCTGCCACGTTCTTCCGTATAGCGATTCTTCTAGCTGTTGTTTAGCGATGCTCAAGCCCTTTTGTGCTCTAACTCCACTATAGCACCAGCTATGTGTTGCACCTTCGAATGCAGCAAATGCAGTTTCCTGGCACACTTTACGCCAACTAAATTTGGCCTCTTCACTGTTATTACTTAATGCCCAAATAAATTGTTCAAACGGTTCATTAAGCTTAGGCCAGTAGAAACGTGCAGGGTTGATCGACTCAACCTTTGTTGAAATATCTTGTGTCCTGGCGCCATCTGGTAGCAGATAAGAAGCAAAGGTTCTTACTGCACTCAATAGCTGTCGGTGAATTATTTCAGCCCTCTGTATACCTTTTAGTAAAATCAGGCCATCTCGGCTTGGTTGTGTAGGGTCTTTTTCGACCAAATTAAGTGGTAATGGCAAACGCTCTTCAAACCAAGCTAAAGGGTTAGCTTTCTTGTTCTCTAAGCCCATTAACTGGCAATTAAGTTTTAGTTTATCGATAAGCTCGTTATCCTCAGCGGCTAACAACTGGATACCCGCTGGCCTTAAATCTTCAGGATCTATACCCACTTTAGATGACTTCGCATATTGCAACAAACTCGCAGTATTCAGCCAAAATGCTCGTTCGAAGCTTAATCTGACAGGTAATTTTTTATCTTCTTTGTTGAAGTAATACGCGAAATAAGGCTCCTGCTCCATTTCTTTTGGATTAGGCAAACCCTGAGCAAAAAACATACGGGCAACGCTGCCATCTTTCTGAGACAGTAAACGCACATGACGAGCACGCCAAGTGAGATAATCACTCAACCCTCGCATTTCACGAGCCTGAGGCTGCTCTGGCTCATTTTGCTCCCATACAGGCAGGTCCGTTTTGCGCTCGAGCCACTCTTCATTTTTAGGCATATGCAAATTAAGCATTAAAGTTTGGAACAGGTTTTCGCCCTCCACCATCACAACTGCACCGCCAACTAATGGGGCATTGGTCAGGTTTGGGTGCTTACCAAATTGTACCGAACTGCCACTCACCCCACCGCCCAAGCTAAAATACTGACAAACAAGTAACTGAAGTGCGGCTTCATTTGCCGGTAGTGAGAACTCATGATTATCAGCAATATGATTGAATAGGGTTTTATTGTTACCGCTCGCCAGATCAGGAGAGAGCTTTTTAACCGATGTTGTTACGCCCTTTTCTTTCGTGAAGTTTGCCGTTTGAAAGAAGGGGTTTGTTTCTGAAAAAAGGTCAAACCGCTCTACGCACTTAGGCGAGCCAAGATAGCTGGAGACTTGCTCATCGAACTCTCCAGCTGCAAAAACCTCATCCCACTCGTCCGGTTCCAGGTAGCCATAACTGCGATACAAGATTGCCAGTAATAAGCGTTGTACCGATGTCACTACAAGCGGCTTTTCGTGCACTATCCGCTTTAACTTTGGGGCTGCCTCAAGCAAAGATAGTATTGAGTATTCGTTGGTTACCCCCTGTAAATCCTGGGCTGGTATCCAGCTTTCAGTTAATAAATCGTATTTCATATTCCCTCACTCTCTGTAAGTAAACCAATTATTGCTTACCAATTTCATTAATTTTGGACAAAGCTTCACAGTGTTACTGCCACCTTTAACAAAACCGGAAACTCCACTTTTAAACTTTTCTTCTATCCACTTTAAGCCCAAATTTAGGATCTAACCTGAGCACTCCCAACTCACTATTGGAGTAAGATAAGTCTTGACCCAACACAACTGGAATACAGTTAAACAGTGTTGGCGAACGTCGCCAGGTTTCTTTAGCAATAAAACCAAATGGCCAGTACTCTTCTTGCTCCTTAAAGTGCGTCACCCACTTGGCGTGGCTCAGTGATATTTGTGCCTGCTTTAAACGGGCAATATCTGCTTTTTTAAGCCTTTCTGCAACTCGCCAATCAATCGCTTCTGATTCTACATATTCCTTTGTCCCTTGGTTAAGCGCTTGCACATTTTGTGTATAGGACGGAAACTCTGTGACCGGAACAAGCATTCCTTCTCCGTTATCAACAAGAAAAATCAGTTGAACGCTGACACTGGTTAAACGCGTACTGAGGACAATATCATCGTTTTCAATTTCACTATTCTTAAACTTTAATAGAGCTCTGACGCTCGACTTATCCGCATCAAACATCATCTCTTTAGCTAAAGTATATTGCGTCCGCTTGTCCAGCCTGAATTCAAATGCTTTGTCGTATTCCTGCTCGAGCCAGGTTATTTGTTGGTCAACATCGGCATAAACTTTATTGATCCATGTATCCATATCGTTATTAATATGAATGTCAAAGCCGCCCCCACCAACTTCCTCATTCTTCTCCCAAAGCAAGCGAGTTGTTACAGCCAGTAGATGTGAGGGGTAGATAAATACTTCACCGTGACCAAACCATTCTCCATAGTCCTCGGGAATTTTATCCATTGATGGCAGGTAGATATTTAACGTAGGTGTTTTGATAAACTTAGAGCGAGCAGTGTTATTAATTTGATGACGCCAAACACGGCCAACTCTTTGCAAAAGCAGATCAATTGGTGCAATTTGGGTAAACATCTCGCATGCATCATAATCCAGACTTTGTTCCAGGACCTGACTCCCTATTAGGATCAAACATTTATCCTTCACTGGTCGGTTAGGGTTGATGCTACGATGATCCTCAGGATGTTTGCCAACCTGATATTCAATCATCTCCTCAATGGACAAACGTGTGGCTAATGGATACTTTGCATGGAAAGTTAGATACTCAACTCGACCATCACTTTCGCTGCAATGTTTTGCAATGAGCCTGGACATTTCCTGAACTTTATCAACGGTATTCAAAATACAAACAAACACACCACAACCTGCTTTATTAGCTGTTGTTAGAACATCATTTGCCATATTACTGATACACAACTTTGGAAACGTTGAGTGCAGCTTTATCTTGTAGGTTCCGGGAGGGCTGGTTAGGTCTTCTTTTTTACTATCACTCTCAGTTTCTATAATTGTGTGAGACTTCGCCAGAGCACCTGAGCTGTATGTGGTGATCCTTGGGTAGGGTTTATCTTCTACTTCAATCTCTGTTTCTGATGCTTGCCCATACGCCTGAACCAGGTCAACCAACATAGTGCGGGGCAAAGTTGCAGAAAGAATGATGACTCTGACATTAAGCTTGGCCATCCAATGCAATGTATTTTTAAGCAAATCTAGCTGAAAACTCTGTAAGGAATGCACCTCGTCCAGTATCAGAACTTTATTTGAGAGCCCAAATAATCTGACAAAATTATGCTTATAGCGCATTGCAGCCATTAGCAACTGGTCAATAGTCCCTACACATGCACCAGCCAGTAAGCCATGCTTTTTTGATGTGAACCATTGATTTGCTACCACTGAGGAAGTGGTGTTTTGTTGATGCTGATAGTCGATACTTTTTAACTTTAATGCTTCATATTGCGGCTCAAAATCTGCGTTGCTGTGTTTTAAGTGGGTTTCAATATTCTGATATCCAAGCACATCTTTTTTGAGTAGCCGTAAAGTCCGTTTGAACAACTGATTTGCTGTCGCTTGTGATGGCATGGCCACATACAAACCCGAGTGACCAAGGTGGCGAGTGAAATGATCGGCTAAAACCTGCGCCGCTTCTGTTTTACCACTCCCCATACCGCTTTCAATAATCGAGAGCCAGGGCAGCTCATTGAGCTTGATAAACTCTAATACCTTTAATTGCAAAGCATTAGGCTTGAAGCCAAAAACATCTATGAAATCTGCATTGTTATTTGAAGCGGTGACATGCTTAATATTTAAAAAGCTCACAAGCGCATTGGCAATATCCACTCTTTGCACAGCATTGTAGTCACTGGCTGTACAATACCTAAACTGGGATTCATCTGAACCAATCCAATCTGCAACCGAACAAAGCCCAGCCATATAAGAATACCAGGCTGGCGTTAAGGTTTGAGCTGCAAGCTGGTTAAATAGATAAAGGTCAATGGAAAAGTAATCGGCTAACCATTCTATAGCATTGATCTGCACAAGGCTCCATTGCTCATCGCCGCACAAGCCACATTGTTTTTTATTCGCTACAAATACACCATGATGACTGGCAACCGCAGAAAATAGTACTCTCGCAACACTCTTATCTACACCATACTGTCCACAAAAGTAGTCATGCAAAATAACAAATCCTGAATTGCCATGTTTGGTCTCCGCGTCTCCACACACCTTAAATTTGTTAATGTCGAATAAGCCCTTTACCCGGTCCTGCAACTTATACTGAAAACCCGGTGTGATCTTGCCAAGATCATGCAGGGCAATAAGCAACACTACCATAGCAATCGCGGTATCCTCATCAACGCCTTCAATAGTTAAAAACGGCTTGAGTAAAATAGCCCGCTCCTGAGCTGCCAGCTTGAGAATAATCGCCCGGGCCACAAAGGCAACATCCAGCATATGACACACTGCGGGTAGCGTATTGTGCTCGTCGGCCTTGCCCCAGAACTGAAAAATATCGCTGTTAAAATCACTCACACTATTACTTCCTTGCTTTCAATACACTCAGCTTACGACGCGAATAAAATGCCAACAATCCTGCGATTGCAACCAGTAAAAAATTTACTAGGTCTGGTGCGTTTGTTCAGCTGTTCCATAGCAGCCCCCTAGCCCTCAGCTCCTGATAGCAAGTCGGTTCCATGACTATTTGTTGGGCTTCTGGGTGCGGATGCTGAACGTCTAGCCTCAGGATGCTGATCAGATAATTGATCAGCGCAGCGTTGGTTTTAATTTGCTTTTGGTGATTGTGCATATCAAAGTCGTGGGCGATGACTTGCTGGGCGTACTCGCTGAGTCTTGGGTCGGGGATAATGGTTAAAGTGACTTCCTGCTGCCAGGCTTCGTCGTCTTTTTTGTATTTTTGCGCTTTGCTGATAAATTCCGGGGAGGCAGACACGATACGCGATAATGAGAAATCCCTGAAACCTTTTGCGTGTTCACAGTAAGCTCTCAGATGATAACGCAAGCCGGAGTTGATAAGGGTATGAGGTCGGATCACGCGCTCGGTTTCACCGCCTTCTTTTATTGACTGATAGCGAATATCCAGCACGCTTTGTCGCCGACATGCATTCAATATGGGACGCAAAATGGTTGGATTAAGCTTTCGGTGTGGTAATGCCAGCGCCGTAATGGTGGAGGTGCTCAGGTTATGAACGTACTGTTCTCCGGTCAGGCTGGCGTATTCAGCAAAATCCTGAGAGATATAATTAGGTGTAAAGGGGCTTGCCAGTACATAGGCTTTCTCAGACTCATTGTAGCTTGCTGCAATCTGGTAACGCTCGATAAAGTCGGTGACATAACGCCTCGCACTGGGCCTTGAAAGCTTAAATTTATCCTGAAATGTGCCAGTCTGGATTTCGCCTTGCCAAAACAACACCGCTTCAATGTACCTAAAATATTGCTCTTCCTTAGCCTGCATAAAACACTTTGGTAAAATTATCGTGAAATAAATGTATCAACAAAAGAACTGTAAGTCATTGACCTGCGACAAACTGTTAGTTTGTGGTTTAGCAATAGCAGGTTTTGTGCGGCTGACTATGCATATTTGAACTAGTGCAACAACATTCAAAAGTAAAGTTACGGTCAGACAGTATAGTGACAAGCTTTTTTAATTTGTAAGACATTGCCCATAGACGAACATTAAACTGGGTTGTAAGGTTTACATGTCAGTAAGCACATCACTTGCAAATAGACATTTGACATAAGGTCACGCATGCCCTTGACTATAAAATGTACATAGTTAAAATGCGCATCCGCTAATTGGATAATGGAGGGGAGTATGTCAGGCATCATTGAGTCAGTTACTAACTTTTTTGCTCCCGGACTTGAAGAAAGTCAAAAAGCGCAAATTAAAGTTGTCGCAAAGGGAGACGGAACCTTTAAGGTTCCCATGGAGTCGCTCAAAAACAGCGACGAAGTGAAAAATCAAATAGCTCATATTCGAGCAGAAAAAAAGGGAGCATGAGGCTCCCTTTTTGATTTCTTAATAAGAAGGAATTGCATGATAAAGCCCACCGTTATCTTAGTGCTGGTTTTCACCATTGTTGGCTATATTTTTTGCCAGAGGCACTACGTGACCAAACCAACATTTCAGAAAACAAGCGGTTATCATACGTTTATTTTGTCAGCCTCGTGGGGGTTTGCGCTGTATATGGTAGCCATATTTATATTTGGTATCAGTGCATGGGTTTTAGAGTTGTCTGGCTTCCCTCAGGGGGTAATAGCGCCAACTTTGAAGCACACGGTTGAGCTGCTTTTTCCGGGTTTAATTTTTCCCTCATACAGCATTCACTGTATTCTGATTTCCGCAATTGCGCTGATATTGTCGGTATTTGGCCCAAATATGATACTAAACATCACCGCCAAACAGAAAAATGTTACCCCGGAAGATTTAAAAAATGCGGTGTACTTTAGCTTGTCTGGTACAGATGATACGCCAGAGTTTACAGGTATACTCCACAACAGCATGCTCAAGGGGCTTCCCATTGCTTTTACGCTGTCAAACCGCAAGGTTTATATTGGCTATGTGATTAACCTGGGCTATCACATGAACGATTTTATGGTACTTCCGCTCAAGAGCGGTTACAGGTGTAAAGACGAATTACGCCTGGAATTGGTCACCAATTATGCCTCTGCCTGGTCAGATATTGAAGCCAGCAACAAGGACAACCCAGAAGCAAACCAATCAGATGAAGAGGAATTAGACTTAGAAAAATTCCTCATCAACATCCCCGTCAGAGAGGTTGTCCACGCTAACTTGCATGACTTTGAGTATAAAGAACATTTTGAAAAACACGAAAAGCCCAGATCTGCTTCCAGACCATCAAAAAGTACAGATTCGGCCCAATCAGATAACTCAATCACCCTGTGATATCGAAGCCATACAACCCATAACCTACTCAAGCCAAGTTTAACCCCGTTTCTGCGGGGAACACCACCTGCACACGCTGGGAATGGCAAAAGAAACCGGTTTAGCCCCGTGCGTACGGGGAACACTTACTCCGCGTGCCATGGCTACTCCCATACCTCGGTTTAGCCCCGTGCGTACGGGGAACACGGCAAATAGTGCCGCAGGCGCAACCAGAAAATGCGGTTTAGCCCCGTGCGTACGGGGAACACGATTGGTAAAAGAAGTTTTTAGTATTAAGTTTCGGTTTAGCCCCGTGCGTACGGGGAACACTGCCAGCGTTTGTTCTGCAAGGGGTTTAGGAACGGTTTAGCCCCGTGCGTACGGGGAACACGCCTGAATTTCTGCTCGCTGCCTATCTAAAAGCGGTTTAGCCCCGTGCGTACGGGGAACACTGATGTGGGCCGCCACTAACGCAAAGTGCCCCCCGGTTTAGCCCCGTGCGTACGGGGAACACCTCTATTATACGCTGAGTGAGGTTGTTGGATTCGGTTTAGCCCCGTGCGTACGGGGAACACTCTAAAATTATATACTTGTTTTTATTAAAGAAAAATTGATATACAAAAGTTACCAAAAATATTGGGTACAAGATCAGGTCAGATCTTGCCTTTTATTAATTCGCTATTTAGTCACTTTGTTAAAGAGCATCTGTTTAATGTAGCAACACAGCAGGCAGGAAAAAATACCTGCTGCCAGGATCATGAATAAAAAGAATAAGATCAGGCCTAGTGGTATCGCAGCTAAAAATGCAACCAATGGAGAGATAAGCAAGAGCATCCAGTCGGCCTCTATAACAGCAAAGCACACCGTGGTAAAAAAACCCATTAGGTAGAGGCAGTAACCATCAAGCCAAAACTCGCCTTTGTCGTACACAGTTTGTAACCACATACAAACCCTGCACTCTTCCACCTTACCTAAGCCCCATTATTCCTGCTGGTGCCAAACACATAACCCAGTAATGCGGTGAGGGTTGGGAAGAGCACATTGAGTATGATCAGCTGGAGCGTATCGAACCAGAATGCGCGGAAGGTGGCGCGTTGGCTGGCAAGTAGCTCAAGTTTGGCCTGCATTTGTTCGGCGCTGAGTGTGTTGTTTGGGTGGCTGGTGATGGCGTTAAAAAAGCGGATTTCGCCCCACACAAAAATGCTGAGAATAATGAGCAGGAAGCCGATTAAAACCGCAATGATCCCCCAGGTGAGGTTCACGCCGGCTTTTTCTTTGCCTGTCAGTGGCTCCGGATCGGATACCGGGGCTTCCATGGGCGACGAGTCCTGGGCGGAGCTTAAATCCAGGTTTTGCCATGGTGATGGTGTGTGGTGTTGGTCGCTGTCCTGTGCGTTACCTGTCATCCTGTGTACCTAGTGTTGTGCGCTCGGCTTTGATTTATTAATATTATTGAGTTCGGGCATGACCAGCCGATGTACATCTTTGCCTTGTTTGTCTGCCGATAAAATGGCCCTGTCATGCACCACTTCGTCAGACGCCCAGTCCAGCAGCGTAAGTGCAACTTTGGTCAGATCGCTGGATTTTTTTAATCCTAAGCGTTGTTGTAGCTGCGCCAGATAGTCTGCATCGACGGAAAAGCGTACTTCAGTTTTTTTACTGTCTGCCATATTTACTCCAAAAAGTTTCCGGATTTCTTCCAATATTAGTGGAATAAGGAGGGGGGTGCAAACAAAACAATGTACAACTCTCTCATTGTTGAAGATCAAAAAAGGCCAGTCAAATGGCTGCCCCTCTACTTATACTTGTAATACGCGATTTAGAAGCTGTATCTAAAATTAACGTCCAGCGTATTGTAGTCGTCAACGTTGCGATATTCTGTGTTTACCGAGAACATGCTGTTAAAGTGATAGCCTGCACCTACAAAGAAAAGTGGACTGCTATCGCCGTCTTCGCCGGTGGTTTTTTCGTAGCCTAACCCTGCTTTTAATTCAATATTTTCCAGCACTCGTGTCTGATATTGACCACGCAAACGATAGATAGTGGCATCGTCCTCAGCAGACGCGTCCGATGGTCTGACCGACACATTATCGTCCTGGTAAACAATCGTCAGCGTACTATCCAACGATAGATCAACTCGACCAACATGCAGGCTCACATCAAAAATAGACGTTTCGTCAAGAGTGTGGATATAGCCTGCACCCACTGTATATTGCTGAATTTCAAATTCAGTGTCCAAGGTCCAGAACTTTGGATTTGTAGGCCGCAAAAACGGATCGCTTTGGCTTACGCGAAGATCATCGCTCACATTGTAGTAACGACCTTCTATATACAGGTTATCAAAGCGCTTGCTCACTGCCAGATTAATGCCTGCCAAAACATCAAGTGGCTCAAGATCTTTGTCATCGATTGCAAAACGTTTGTAGCCCACTTCTACATTATCAAGGTTAATCGTGTGAGCCGCCGCAGGCGCACCAGCCAAAAGTGTGGCTAATCCAGCCACAAGAGATAACTGCTTCATCGTTTTCCTTATTACTCTATCTCAAAACATACCGCCTACCGGACATATTTTGGCCCGAATATAGCTGCGCGCATTATAAATATTTGATCTAAAATGTACAGGATATATGCATTAAATGCATGATAAGTAGTCAGAAAGGGAATAAACTTACTCTTCTTCAGGCAGGATCTGGGCCTGCTGCGATGCAGGCCCAGCGTTAATAATTACTCACACTGCGCCGCAGGGAAGGTATCAACCTCATCGGTAATGTGTGCATTATAGCTATTATTGGTAATCGCGGTGGTGCCGTAATGACCCGCATCCGGACCGATCGTGTAGCTATTTTGTGCCCCCAATCCCGCGCGGATAAAGGCTTCGGCGTCGGTTTTTGCATTACCATACGCACGCACTATGTTCAGGCCTTGCGATTGTAACTGCTGGATCTGCTCAATCTTATACTCCACCGTTCTGAACAAGCTGGTTTCATTGCTTAAAGAAGTACGTAAAAAACCGCGAGGTAAGCCCATCCAATTTAACCAGTCACGGGTGCCTTTAGCATACCAGTATACACGCGCCGTCAGGTAAACAGGCTGATAACCCAGGTCCAGGTATCGGCGTACCAGGCTATACGCACCTTCTTTTTCATCGGCGCGGTCAATCCCTGTGTAGTCGCCAATTTGCTCGGCGTCGGATTCGGTCAAAGTACCATCAATATCGAACAGGACCGCCTGCGTGTTTGGCTGAATAACGGTCACAAAACCTTCGGTACCGGTGCCATCCGCAGGCACCGCAGCGTAAATGCGATACTGCCCGGCGTTCATTGCCGGCAGTGTCACACTGGCTTTACCGTCGCTGTTGGTCACGGCCTCACCGAGATAGCGCCAGTCACTGTCTTGTTGAGCGCGCAAATAAAAACGTACCGTTTCAAACTCGAGATCTTTGTGGGCAATCGCGCCGTAATCAAACTTTGCTGTTACAGTAACACTGTTGCCTTCGGCCACCACTTCATCGTGGATCATATGAAAACTGGGCAACCAGGTAATAAAGCGGTTAAGACCATTACGATAGCCCCCACTGGGCACATCCGGTTTAGCATAATTTTGTTCAATCCAGCTTGGATCAGGACACTTTGGCAATGCTTGTGCGCCAAATGTGCATGCAACGGCCGCAATTGCAACCGCTTTAGCTGTGATATGAGTCAACCTTGATAACTTCATACATACTCCCGTCGTTTAATTCGAGGCAAGAATATATACTCTAGATTACATTTTTATTAACGCAAACTTTTCACATTAACAAACATTCTAACAACAAGGCATATTTCCGTTGTCAACGGGTAAAGATGACTTTGGGTTTTGCAGGCTCTGCGGTGCTGTCTGGCTGGGGTTTTGCGGGCGCCTGGCTATGCGCAGATAGGCTTTTTAACGGGGTTGAGTGGATATTGCGCTTTGCGGCGACCCAGGCATATTGCCCATAAGATTCAAAAATATAATTGCCGCTGGGAAGCTGGATCTGGCCATAGATCACGTCGTCAGTCAGGGTCAGATAGACATAAGACCGCGTATCTGGCTGTTTACCCACCTGACCTGTGAGTCGCTTTTCCTGCTCAGTATCGGTGATATCTATGATTTCCGCGCAGATCTTTTCCTGAGTCTGCGGGATCAAAAACTCAAAACTATCACCCATCTCAAGAGTACGGATGCTCTTTACGTCCAGCTCCACATACGCTTCGTCATACAATTCATAAGGAACCATGGTACCCGATTTGAAGAATGCTCTGGCATGTTGTGACTCTTTATTGATGGTGTAATAAGTACTTTGTAATTCATGCTGTGGCAGCCTCACGCCGCTATTATGCTGGGCAGCCGTCATCACTGCTGGCTCATGCGTGATGGCCAGTTGCAGTTCGGTCACGTTCAGCGGCGCGCTCACCCGCTCGCCCGACGTGCCCAGACCGTCAGGGGAAATATGCTCATTGCCATAAAACAGCAACAAAACGCATAACACCAACCCAATGACGCTCATTAATATGTAAGTGAACACTTTTAACATATCAATAAATTAACAAATGAAGTACTAATGGGAACATTAATTGCTCTGTCAGTATTTATCAAGTGAGATTAATAACAGTGTCGGCTGTCAGCGCCGCCCCTATACATAAATAAACTAATATCAATATGTTAAAAGAGAAACACTATTTACCTTTGTTTACATTGACCAAACTGCCAATACGCTGAATTCTTTACTGAAAGGCCTAAATTTCATACAAATGATGCGCATCTGAGCCCGCTGGTGCTATGCTTGAAGCTAAAGAAAGTCTGATAATACGCCTGAACACACGCACCAAAGTGCAGGCAGCAACCGGGGTACACATAGGTCGATTTAATGCAGGTTCATGATCTTACACTGATGCTGTCGCTGTGGATTGCGTCTCTTACAGGTGCGACTTTGCTGTTTGTGATCTCGAAAATGACCCAGACCATCACTGGTACCCGGGTTTGGTCATTGGCTATGTTGCTCCTTTCCTTTGCCTATTTATCACAACTAAGCATGCAAAGTTTAGATGTGCAGTGGCGGGTTTTAACTTTTAATACCTTTCTTATACTGGGGCATTCAGCCTGGCTGATCGGCACCTGGCAATTTGTCGAGCGTACCCCTTCAAAGCAAAAAATCGCCTGGCTGATCGTGCCTGTATTGCTTATCTCCTGGCTGACTGCTACCGTCTTTCCAGAACGGGAACTACGCATCACGCTGATCGGCATCTGGCTGATAGCTGTACGTTGTCATTATGCCTGGGTGCTATACAAGCACGCACGTCAGGACAGAAATGAGTTTCTGGCCGCCAGGATCGCTATCGGGATCGTATGTCTGGAGGTCTTTTTCTCAATTATGTATACCCTGCAAGGCGCACTGGGCAACCTGCCACAAATCGGAGAAGCCTTTAACTGGGTGGCTGGCTATACCTGGGTTGCCGCTTTGTTGGGGATCCTTGCCGGTGCTCCCATATTGTTGTTGCTCAGTGCCGGACGCTTTGTAAAAGCACTGGAATTTGCCGCTAATCACGACCTACTGACCGGGCTGCTTAATCGCCGCGGGCTGGCCAGGCAACTCAACGAGCTACTACCGCTGAGCAAAAGAAAGTGCGATTCACTCACCGTCATGATGATAGATCTGGACCACTTTAAACGCGTCAACGATTTGTACGGTCACCAGAGCGGTGACCGCGCGATTGTCTGCATTGCCGATGTACTCAAAGCGCACTTTCGTCGCGCCGATCTGCTGGCGCGCTGGGGCGGAGAAGAGTTTTGTCTGGTACTCTTTGATATGCAACCGGACATGGCGGCAACCTGTGCAAACAAACTACAAAACGCCTTTGCGCAACAAAGTCTGCAACTGGGGTTAGGTGATACTCCTTTGACCATCAGCATTGGTATTGCCTGTAGCCGCGAGATCAGTCAACAAGGTTTTGAGACCACCCAGAACCAGGCGGACAGCGCCCTGTACGATGCCAAACATGCCGGACGAAACTGCGTGAAGGTGGCCAGCATGGCACTAAGCCTGCTCGAAGAAACACCCTGATCTGCCGTTAATCACTCAGCTGGCGGGTCAGGCTGTCTAGCATAGGCGTAGTTGGTCGACCTATCAGGCGGCTCAATGTGCCGCTATTGTCATACAGCCAGCCCGCATTCGCCTGAACTTCGGCATCGGCCAGTAACGCTGCAAATCCGGCCGGTAAGCCCAACTGCACCAAAAAATCTGTATAGTGTTGTTCAGACACATAGTTTGTCTGTACGGTCTTGCCACTGAGCTCGGTGGCCAGCGCAGCCAGTGCCTGTAACGTAAAGCTCTGATCGCCAGCCAGCTCATAAGTTTTGCCTACATGGCCCGGCTCGGTCAGTGCTATCGCTGCTGCCTCGGCATAATCCCACCTTGCTGCGCTGGCAATTCGCCCTTCATGCATCGCGCCAACAATGGCACCTGCGGCGATACTGCCAGCAATCCCCGCGCTGTAGTTTTCGTTATACCAGCCGTTACGCAACACCACATAAGGCACACCCGACGCCTTAATCAATTGTTCGGTATCCCTATGCTCATCACTGAGTTGCATAGGTGACTTGTCGGCATACAAAATGCTTGTATAAGCCAGCAGTGTCACACCCGCCTGTTTTGCTGCATGAATAACCGCACTGTGCTGACGTACTCGCTGGCCAATCATATTGCCAGATATAAGTAATAACTTACTTACGCCCTTTAATGCATTGGACAAGGTTTCCGGTTGATCGTAATCTGCGGTTCTGAGTGTTACCCCAAGATGATTTAACGCCTCGGCTTGCTCAGGGTCACGTACCAGTGCTACAACCTGCGATGCTGGCACACGCTTTAATAAAGCCGCGATCACCAGCTGACCCAACTGACCATTTGCACCTGTTACTGCAATCATAATCTCTCTCCACTGTTTGTGTTTTATGTTGATGGGCTTATTGTCTGGCAAAATGACTGTTACCATAAGACAGCTATTACAAAATGAAGTGTTCTGAAAATGATTACAATCAATCATAACTCGCTGAAGCTGCTAGCCATCTTTGCAACGGTGATCGACAGTGGCAGTTTTGCAGCCGCCGCACGACGTTTACACTCCAGCCGCTCACGAGTAAGTGAACAGGTTTCTCAGTTAGAGTCGCAGCTGAATGTGCGCTTGTTGCAGCGCAGTACACGCCAATTAAAGTTGACCCAGGAAGGAGAAAAAGTACTGCAACATGCCCGCCAGCTAGGCGGAATATTACAACATATAGAAGCGGAACTGACGGATACCGAGCCCAGTGGCCGGGTCACGCTAACCATGAATCACGATATTGCGCATAAATTTATTCTGCCCAAACTCGACAAACTGACACAGCGCTATCCGCAGATCAGCCTGGATTTGATTATCGATGATGACCCGCTCGACCTGATTGAACAGCAAATTGACCTGGCCATTCGAATTGGCTTTATTCGTGATGAGTCCTTGGTTGCGCGCATTCTTCATCAGGAGCGCTTTGCCCTGTTTGCCAGCCCCACATTGCTGGCACTGTATGGTATGCCCGAAACACTTGCTGAGCTGGAGGCTATGCCCTGGCTGATGCTCAAACAAACTGCCGAGCAGGGTGCACAAATGCTATTTGACAATGGGGAGCCGGTGGTGATCCAACCCCAGAGGCATCACAGTTGTAATTCTCCTTACCTGTTGCAGCAAATGGTCGTGAGCGGGCTAGGCGTAGCAACTTTACTGCCTTCTACCGTGCAGCAAGAGATCAGCGACGGCAAGTTGGTCACACTCTGTGAGTTTTTACATAGCGAACAGCTGGTGTTTTCTCTGGTTTACCCGTCTCGTCGTCAGGTGCCACAACGGACCCGGGCCGTCATTGACTTTTTACTCTCGGAGTCGTTGTTTCAATTTTAAATTCGATTTTAAAGAACAATTAACGCGATTTTTAGAAATTTTAAAAACTAAAAACGAATTTATACTGTTTCATATCGGCTGAGGGGAAAACAACGAAGTACGTTTCCCACAAGCCCTGGCTTAAATATTACACACTTGAGGAAACGGTAATGACTAAATTAATTCAACTATTCGACCAAAACACAACGCTGTCTCATATTGCTGCATTGCTTGCACGCATTGGCTTGTCGGCCATCTTTATTCTCGCAGCGATGAACAAGATCCAGTATTTTGACGGCAACGCACAGTATATGGCATCAAGCGGCCTGCCTGGCGAGTTACTGCCACTGGTCATTGCCTTTGAGTTAATCGGTGGTCTGATGATACTCGGTGGCCTGCTCACTCGTCTGACAGCCATTGCATTCGCAGGGTTTAGTCTGGTTAGTGCGCTGTTGTTCCACTTTGACCTGGCAGATCAAATGCAGTTTATTATGTTCTTCAAAAATGTTGCGATGGCGGGTGGTTTTCTGGCGCTGGCGGCCTATGGTGCGGGTAAATTCAGTATCGACCAAAAAATTCTGGCATCTCAGCCTGTGGTAACAGGTAAACTAGCTTAATACATGAAAAAATCATGAACACGCGCGGTAGCTTAGCACACCGCGCGTGTTTGTATTTATTCTGACGCCATAACACGCTTACCATTGGCATCAACCACCAACAGATACGACTGACCAAAATCGCCGTTACACAAATCAATGGCATTGCCCGCAACCTCAAGCCCGTCAGCGCAGCTGCTGACTTCATAATAGGCGGTTACCTGACCTTTTTCGGTGGTGGTGACTTTTTCGCCTCCAATCATCACGTCATAGCTGCCATTGGCAAACAAACGTACGTTGAAAACATCGGCCTTATTTTCCTGCTTTTTGCCGACCACAGACAAACTGCGTTCACCGTCCGACTCCCAGGCAATCACCCATAGATTGGCACCATCTTTTAGTGTGGTATTCATGCGCTCTTGCTTTTCGCCACTGTTACTTTCTTTAACACCCAGGTTGATCATGTTGTTAATGGCTTTGTAGCTGTAGCTATATGTCTTGCCCACCTCTTTTGCAGGTACATCCGCTGACACCACACTGCCGCTGTCAAATAAACCGCTGTAACCTGAACTGATAGACCTTCTTTTAGCGTGAAAATCGGCCATGTAGTCCAGAGAGTTAACAAAAGACATTTTCGCATCATGGCTCAGCTGCTCATCCAGCTCGTCACTGCCTTCACCACATCCAGTCAGGGCTGCTGATAAGCCCAGCAACACTGCAAGCCCTAATCCTTTGTTGACGTTGTTCATAATCATCTCCGTAAATCCATACAATAAAGAATAATACTGCCAGGCAACGTTTTGCCTGAGTTAAGTCATCAACACCATTCAGGCTGTAAACTTACAGCGATACCAAACAGTGCTGTTTATTTGTGTTTGCTTATTTCAATGAGAAGGATATTAACATGTTTATTACCTTCTCCAAGGTTGATAAATGTGCACAATTGTTTAATTCTGTAAGCTAGGTGACAGCATTGTCATAAATACGCTACCACTTGCAGAGAAATATAAAAACCCAATATCAATCAAACATTAAATAAGAATAATCTTGAGAGGAAAAATAGAATAAATTTATGAAAAGTGCGTGACACAGGTGCT